>JAOTWP010000169.1 GCA_029862975.1 Acidobacteriota bacterium | reverse complement strand
GATCGGGTCGTCGCCGCGCACCCCGATGTCGTTGGTCCCCGGCACGTCCGCCGCCGTGATCACCGCCACGACGCCCGGCGCGGCGCGCACCGGATCCAGATCGATCGACTTGACCACCGCGTGGGCCCGCTCGCTCATGCCGATGGCCGCGTGGAGCGTCCCCCTGGGCTCGGGGATGTCGTCGGTGTAGCGGGCCTCGCCGCTGACGTGGAGATGCGCGCTCTCGTGCGGCTCGGGGGTGCCGATGGCGCCCCTCCTGGTGGCTCTAGCCATCTGCCGCCCCCCCGTGGTCGATGACGCGGGTCTCGCCGGCGAATCCGGAGGTCTCGAAGAAGAACTTGCGCAGCAGGTTGCGGGCGACGAGCCTCCGGTAGTCGGCGCTGGCGCGCATGTCGCGGATCGGGGTGTAGTCGCGATCGAGCGCCGCGAGCGCGCCGGCCAGCGTCGCCTCGGACCACGGGCGGCCTTCGAGCTCCCGCTCGCACCCGGACGCCCGCTTGGGAATCGCCGCCATTCCGCCGTAGCAGATCCTCACGTCCCGCGCCCTTCCGTCTTCGCCCAGACGGATCCGATAGGCGCCGCACACGGCGGAGATGTCCTGATCGAAGCGCTTCGAGACCTTGTACATCCCGAAGCGGCTCGCCGGATCCGCCAGCGGGATGCGCACTCTCTCGACCAGCTCGCCGGGCTCGAGGGCCGTCTTCTGGTAGGCGAGGTAGAACTCGTCGAGCGGCAGCTCGCGGGTCTCCTCTCCGCGCCGCAGCACGAGGGTGGAGCCGAGCGCGATCAGGCCCGGCATCGAGTCGCCGATCGGCGAGCCGTTGGCGACGTTGCCGCCGAGGGTCGCCGCGTTGCGGATCGGCGGCGAGGCGAACCGCCGGTACATCTCCCCCATGTCCGGGTAGTGCCGGCCGATCACGTCCTGGGCGTCGGTCACGGTGACCCCCGCCCCGACCTCGATGTGGGAAGGGGTCACGGCCAGCCGCCGCAGCTCCGCGACGTTGCCGAGGTAGATGACGGCATCGAGCTCCCGGTGCCCCTTGGTCACCCAGAGGCCCACGTCCGTGCCGCCCGCCAGCAGAAAGGCGTCCGGGTGGCTCTGCCGCAGGGCGGCCAGCTCGGACAGGTCGCGCGGGGCGAAGAAGGTGCGCCGGCCGCCGCCCGGAGCCGGCCCCGAGTACGTCAAGGCGCCCCGGCGCCGGATGCCGCGCAACCGGTCCGTCCGCGCCGTCTCTTCGGGATCGGCCTCGCCGCCGGGAGCCCCGCCGGCGCAGGGGCGCCGCAGCCAGTCGCCACCGTCCGCGGCGCCGTACTCGTACATCTTGCAGGCCGCGTCGACGATCGGCCGGTAGCCCGTGCAGCGGCAGAGGTTGCCCGCCAGCACGTCGTGGATCCGCCGCCGCGAGGGCGCGGCTTCCGTCTTGTAGAGGGCGAAGAGCGACATCACGAACCCGGGCGTGCAGAAGCCGCACTGCGAGCCGTGGCAGTCGACCAGCGCCCGCTGCACCGGGTGGAGGCTGCCGTCGCGCCCGCGCAGGCTCTCGACGGTGAAGAGCTCCTTGCCGTCGAGGGTCGGCAGGAACTGGATGCAGGAGTTGATGGCCCGCAGGCGCACGCCCTCGCCTTCGAGCTCTCCCACGACGACCGTGCAGGCGCCGCAATCGCCCTCGGCGCACCCCTCCTTCGTCCCGGTCTTGCGCAGGTGCTCGCGCAGGTACTCGAGCACCGTCGTGTTCGGGTCGACGTCCCGGACGCTGTGCACCTCGCCGTCCAGAAGAAACCGCACCACGCCGTCGGCGCGGTCTGGAACGGGGTGATCGGGGCTCGGCATCGCTGGACCTACCCACGGGGCGGAGTCGTTACCGGATGAACCGCGAATTCGAGGGCGTTGGCCAAGACTATAACTTAGCGACCCTCCCGACTCGCGAGCGGCTGCCTTCCGCAGCAGCGCTCGGATGGACCACGAGAGACGCCGAGGAGGCCGTTTGGGCGGCGCTGTTATGCTGACGACTTACCTGATCCGGTGATGCGGCCGGGCAGCGCTCACCGAGCTCCCGAGAGGCCACGCAGCTGTCTGACCTGACCCCTTTCCCGTTTCCGGCGCTCGTCGAGCACATGTTCGAGGAGCTGGAGTCGAGCGGCTCCATCTTCCACCTGCCGGCCGCCCGGTTCGTCCGCGGGACCGGGGACCTCGACCTCTCGACGGCCTTTCACGGGCATCGCGCCGGCAGTCCGCTGGGGCCGGCGGCGGGTCCGCAGAGCCAGATGGCGCAGAACCTCGTCCTCTCGTGGCTCGGCGGCTGCCGGGTGATGGAGCTCAAGACGGTGCAGGTGCTCGACGAGCTGCACGTGCCGCGGCCCTGCATCGACGTCCGGACGGTCGGCCTCAATGCCGAGTGGTCGCAGGAGCTCAAGCTCGAGGAGTCGCTCGACGAGTACGTGAAGGGGGCCATGCTGATCGAGATGCTGCGCTCGGGCCCGGTGGCGCCGGCCGCGGGCTTCGGCGAGACGGTCTTCGACATGAGCGTCGGCTACGACCTCCACGGCATCCGCAGCCGGCGGGTGCTGGACTTCATCGCCGGCATGCTGGACTGCGGCGCCGCGGTGGAGCGCTTCCGGCGCCAGATCCCGGACCGCTTCCGCCACCTGCGCGACCTCGACTTCCCCACCCGGCTGTCGGACACGATCACGCTCAGCACCTTCCACGGCTGCCCGCCCGACGAGATCGAGAAGATCATGGACTTCCTCATGCGCGAGCTCGGGGTGCACGCCATCGTCAAGTTCAATCCCATGCTCCTGGGGCCCGAGGAGGCCGGGCACCTGCTCCACGACGTGCTCGGCTACACCGACCTGCGCATGCCCGGCAGCGCCTTCGAGCGCGACACCACCTGGGAGCAGGCGACGGCGATGGTCGAGCGGCTGGGCGCGACCGCCGCCGAGCTGGGGGTCGGGTTCGGCGTCAAGTTCAGCAACACGATGATCGTCGAGAACGGCGGCGGCTTTCTCGCTCCCGGCGTCGGCGAGGTCTATCTCTCCGGGCAGCCCCTGCACGTGATGGCCATCCAGCTGGTGCGCCGGTTTCGGCGCGCCTTCGGCGACCGTTTCCCGATCTCGTTTGCGGCCGGCGTCGACCGCCGGAACTTTCCCGACGCGGCGGCCCTGGGGCTGGTGCCGACCACCGTCTGCACGGATCTGCTGCGCAAGGGCGGCTACGGCCGGCTGGCGGGCTATTACGCCGAGCTCGCCACGCGCATGGCCGGGGCGTCGGCGAGCGATCTCGACGCGCTCGTCCTGGGCGCCTACGGCAACGCCGGCCGCGCGCTGGAGAGCCTCGGGCTCGACGGCGGCGACCCGGCGCTCGCGCGCTGCCGGGCGGCGCTCGCGGAGGGCGGCGACCTGCGAGCCGCCGCGGAGGACGAGCTCTTCGCACGCTGGGTCTCCGCCACGAAGCTCCTCAACACCGAGACCTACGCCGACCGCGTGCTCGCGGACCCCCGCTACACGGCGTCCGGCGTCGGCTCCCCGCCGCGCAAGATCGGCAGCCACCTCGAGACCTTCGACTGCGTCACCTGCGACATCTGCGTTCCCGTCTGCCCCAACGACGCCAACTTCACCCTGGGCTCCGAGCAGCGCGAGATCGAGGTCGCCAAGGTGACGTTCGACGCCGAGACCGGCGCCTGGCACTGGTGGCGCGGCGAGCCCCTGCGGCTCGAGCAGCGGCACCAGATCGGCAACTTCGTCGACTTCTGCAACGACTGCGGCAACTGCGACGTCTTCTGCCCCGAGGACGGCGGCCCCTACGTCATGAAGCCACGCTTCTTCGGCCGCGAGGACGACTGGCGCCAGGAGCGCCACCTCGACGGCTTCTTCCTCGCGTCCGGCGACGGCGGCGACCGCATGCTGGGCCGCCTCGGCGGCCGCGAGCTCGAGCTGCTGGCGGCCGACGGCGGCCTCGTCTTCTCGAGCACGGACTTCCGGGTCGCCTTCGACCCGGCCGCCCCGGAGGCGACGCTCGAAGGCGAGGCGCGGGGCGAGGTCGACCTCACGTACTGCAACATCATGGACTACTTCCGGCGTGCCATTCTCCGGTCTTCGAGCCCGACCTGGGTCTCCACCCTGGCGCAGGCGGCAGGCACCCGCGGGGATCCAAGGAGGTCACAGCCATGACGTCGCTCAGCGCAGTCCACGAGGCCCTCCACCGGCTCGACGGCGAGCGGATCGCGACGCTCCGCGGCCGCAGCCTGCTGCTCACCGCGGAGTGGTCGGGCGCGGAGATCGAGACCCTGCTCGACGTCGCCGACGCCTTCCACGCCCTCGACCGCGCGGGGATCGCGGCGCCGCTCTTCCCCAACGAGCTCGACTACGCGCTCTTCTTCGACGCCTCGACCCGCACCAAGTCGAGCTGGGCCGGGGCGGCGGCCCGGCTCGGCTCGCAGCCGGTCATCGTCGACGGCTCGTCGACCCAGGTGAGCCACGGCGAGACGGCCGAGGAGACCGGGGCGATGCTGGGGATGAACGCGCACGCCCTGGGGATCCGGCACGACCTCATCCTGGGCGAGGGCAACGCCTTCATGCGCGACGCGAAGCGCGGCATCGACGACTATCTGGCGGCGACGGGGGACCCGCGGGTCGTGCCGATCGTCAACCTGCAGTGCGACGTCGACCACCCCACCCAGACCCTGGCCGATCTCGCCTGGCTGCGGCAGCGCTTCCCCGAGGGCGTCGCGGGCAAGACGCTGGCCATGACCTGGGCCTACTCGCCGAGCTATGCCAAGCCGCTCTCGGTGCCCCAGGGCCTCATCAGCCTGCTGCCGCGCTTCGGCATGCACGTCCGCCTGGCGCACCCGCCGGGCTACGACCTGATCCCCGAGGTCCTGGCGACCGCGTTCGAGAACGCCGCGGACGCGGCAGGCAGCCTCGAGGTGGTCGAAGGCATGGACGCCGCCTTCGCCGGCGCCGACGCCGTCTATCCGAAGAGCTGGGGGCCGTACGACCTCATGCTCGAGCGGGTCGAGGCCAACCGCAGAAGGGACGTGGCCGGCATGCGCGAGATCGAGCAGAGGGCCCTCGCCCGCAACCTCCTCCACCGCGACTGGATCTGCGACGAGCGCCGCATGGCCTCGACCCGCGACGGCGCCGCCGTGTACCTGCATTGCCTCCCGGCCGACATCGGCGCCGAGGTCACCGCCGGAGTGATGGACAAGGCGCGCGTCGAGCTGGCCCGCCAGGCCAACAAGAAGGTCTACGTCATCATGGCCCTGCTCGCCGTCGCCAAGGCCGATCGCCTCCAGGACCGCCTCCGCGCGCTCCTCGACAGGTAGGCCGGGCGGCCACCGGAGATTCCGCCGGCGCCGCCGCCCTCCCCCGGGCCGAATCGCGCTAGAGTCCCGCCGTCGGCGACACCCCTGGGAGGCGAGAGCTTGGACGAGAAGATACGAGAGCTGGCCGCGAGCTGTGTGCCGCTCGCCGTCGAGATCCTCGAGGAGGCGATCCGCATTCCCGCGGATTTCGTGGACCGGCCGGTGGCCGAGGGCGGCGATCCGTCGTGCGGTCTGTCGAATCACGAGGGACCGCGTCTCGAGTACCTCCGCTCCAAGATCGTGGAGATCGGCGCCGCCGACGGGCCGGAGGACGTCGCGTTCGACGGTTTCGGCAACCTGCGCTGGACCGTTCGCGACCCCGACGACGGCATCCCCGACGACGAGAAGAGCGTCGTCTACTTCGACGGCCACACCGATACCGTCCAGGCCCTGCGCCCGCGCTGGCACGAGACCATCGGCGGCGGCATCGACCCCTATCTGGGACTCACCGACCCCGAGCGGGTCGATCGCGGCTTCCTGCGCAACGAGCTCGGCTACCTGCCTCCCGACGACGAGTGGCAGCACCTCGTCTGGGGCCGCGGCTCGGCCGACCAGCTCGGCGGCGTCGTCTGCCAGATCATGGCCACCCGCCTGCTGCGCGCGCTGCGCCCCCAGGGCGCGCTGCGGGGGGTGATCGTCACGAGCTACGCCACCGTCGCGGAGGAGGACAACGACGGCGGCGGGCCCATGTACCTGATGCGCAAGGACCTGCCGGGCGCGCCCGCGAGCCGGATCCCGGACGTCCTCATCCTGAGCGAGCCGACCGGCTCGGCCGCCGATGGAGCGCTGGGCATCTATCGCGGCCAGCGGGGGCGGATGCAGATCGAGGTCGAGGTCACCGGCAAGAGCTGCCACGGCTCGATGCCCTGGGAGGGGCGCAACCCGTTGGAGTTCGGGAGCACCATCATCGCCGAGGCGGCCGCCGCCTACCAGCGCGGCGAGGGCTTCGGCGACGACGGCTTCCTCGGCCCGGGGACCCGCACCGCGAGCTTCGCGACGCTCGAGACGCCCTCCGACTGCGCCGTGCCGGAGCGCTTCACGTTCCGTCTCGACCGCCGACTGACGGCCGGCGAGGACCCGCGGCAGGCGCTCGCGGACGTCGAGGCCCTGCCGGCCGTCGCGAGAGCGCGGGCGGCGGGCCTTACGGTCGAGGTCCGCGCTCCGCTCTACGACCAGCTCACCTGGCGCGGCGCGCGCCCCGGCAACCCGCAGATCTACCCGGGCTGGGTGACGCCCGAGGACCATCCCGCGATCCGGGCGGCCGCCGAGGCCTACCGGCGGGTCGTCACCCCCGGAATCGCCGCCGGCGGCACGGGCGGCGCCATGCGCCCCGACCCACGCGTCTCGCGCTGGGTCTTCTCGACCGACGGGGTCGGCGTGCCCGTCCCGCGGGACAGCGACCTCGAGGTCCCCGCGACCAAGAACTGGGTCGAGGCCGGCGCCTTCCGCCACCCCGCCATGTTCGGCCTCGGCCCCGGCCACGAGCAGAACACCCACAAGATCGGAGAATGCGTCGACAGCCGCGAGCTGGCGCCGGTCATCGCGTTCTACGCGCGGTTTCCGAGTCTCTACCGCGCCCTCGG
The DNA here is from genome assembly GCA_029862975.1 of Acidobacteriota bacterium. Taxonomy (GTDB): domain Bacteria; phylum Acidobacteriota; class Thermoanaerobaculia; order Multivoradales; family JAHEKO01; genus CALZKB01. Next base: position 223 of record JAOTWP010000169.1, on the reverse strand, counting down.
GCGATCGTCTGGGAGGAAAGACTTCAAGTAGGCGGAGGCTCCAAGCAAGCAGAGGCTCCAAGTAAGCAGAGGCTCCAAGTAAGCAAAGGCTCCAAGTAAGCAAAGGCTTCAAGCAAGCAAAGGCTTCAAGCAAGCGGAGACTCCAAGCAAGTGGAGACTCCAAGCAGGCGGAGACTGCAACTGGGGACTCCGCAGCCGCGCCCGGCGCGATGGCGCATCGTGT
>JAOTWP010000045.1 GCA_029862975.1 Acidobacteriota bacterium | reverse complement strand
GCGCTACGAGCTGGCGCTGGTGCTCGCCGCGGTCGCGGCCATTCTGCTCGTCAACGGCGGCGGCGTCGACGACCGCCCGCGAGCCCTCCAGGCCCTAGTGGTGGCCGTGCCCAGCCTGGCGCCCGCGGCCCTCGCCGCCTACGTGGTGGCCCTGACGGATCCGTTCTGATCCGCGGGTCGGGAAGAGATCAGGGGGTCTCGACTCTCGGGCGGGTCGGCGGTGGTCTTGCCGGAGTTCGCCAAAAGATTCCGGGTAAGGAAGAGAACAGGGGGCCTCGAAGCCTGGGCGAGCCTTCTGTACCAGCCGGCGTCGGTCGCGTGCCAAACGTCGAAGAACACAAACACCCCGCCCGAGCTTCGAGGCCCCCTTTTTCTTCCCTACCCGGAATCCTTTGGCGACCTCCGGCTCCCGCCACGGCGACACCATCGGTTGTAATCGTCCCGGGGATCGGTACAATACGCCGTCTACAGAAGTGGCGGCGCTCGTTTCGCGCCCGCCGAGGCGTCACCTCTCTGTTCCCGCCGACGGGGACTGCAAGCCGTAGGGAGGCTCTAGTGAGAACGTACGAGTTGATGTTCATCGTGGACCCGCGGGTCCCCGACGAGGAGGTGGTTGCGCTGACCGACGACGTCAAGGAGCTCTTGACCTCGGGCGGCGGCGAGATCGCCAAGGAGCAAAGCTGGGGCAAGCGCAAGCTGGCCTACGAGATCAACAAGCTGAGCGAGGGCAAGTACGTGCTGCTCCACGTGCGGGTGGCGGACGGCGCGAGCCCCTTCCCCCTGCTCGAGCAGCGCCTGCAGCAGAACGAGAAGGTCCTGCGCTTTCTCACCGTCCGCACGGACACCGGGCGCATGCGCTTCCCGTTCGAGCCCGATGAAGAGCCCGCGGTCGAGCCGGCCGCGGCGGGGGGTGACTGATGCCGCCGCGGGGCAAGAAGGAGAAGCTGCCACGGCGCCGCAAGGTCTGCCGGATGTGCGCCGACAAGCGCACGTCGATCGACTACAAGGACCTCAAGTTCCTCCAGGGCTACATCGTGGAGCGCTCGAAGATCCTGCCGCGGCGCATCTCGGGCAACTGCGCGAAGCATCAGCGGATGATCCAGCAGGCCATCAAGCGGGCGCGGCACGTAGCCCTGCTGGCCTACGTGGCGGACTGAGGAGAGAGCGATGCAAGTCATTCTCCTGGAAGACGTGCGCGGCATCGGGCAGCGCGGCGACGTCGTCAGGGTCAAGCCCGGCTTCGCCCGCAACTACCTCATCCCCCATGGCCGCGGTCTGGCGGCCACCGCCGCCAACCAGAAGTTCTACGAGGCGCAGAAGAAGAAGATCGACCTGCGGCATTCGCAGAAGCGCGACGAGGCGGCGGCCCGAGCGGCCGAGATCGCCGGGCTGCGGGTGACCATCGCCAAGCGGGTCGGCGAGTCGGAGACCCTGTACGGCTCCGTCACCGCGGCGGACATCGCCGCCGCGCTCGAGGCCAAAGGGGTCTCGATCGACAAGCGCCGCTTGTCGCTCCACGGGGCGATCAAGACTCTCGGCGAGCACATCGTCCACCTCGACCTCCACCCGGAGGTCGTCGCCGAGGTCCAGGTCACCGTCGTGGCGGAAGAGTAGCCGATGGCCGACGCGGCCGGCGGCGAGCCGGGCCCCGGCATCGAGGCCTTCGTCGCTGGGCGCGCGCGCTCGCCGGAGGACTGGCGCTGGCTCTGGGAGGGGAACCGCGAGTTCCCCATCCGCAGCCATCGTGGCGCCTGGGGGCGTCTGGTCGTGCTCTGCAAGCGGCTGCTGCGCCCTCTCGTCAGGGTGCCGCAGGCGGATCTCTGGGAGCGCCAGCGCCAGTTCAACCTCGTGCTGGTCGAAACGATGAGCAGGCTCGCGGAGCTCGACGGCTCGGTGGCGGCCCGGCTGGGCGAGCTCCACCGGGATCTCCTGCAGGTCCGCGGCGACCTGGTCCGAGACGTCAGGCAGCACGCGCGTCGCCTTGCCCACCTCGAGGAGTTCAAGCGCGAGGGCCTCGACGAGATCACCCGCCACTCCGACGCCCTCTTCGCCCGGGTCGACCAGAAGTTCGACCGCTACCGCCGGGAAAGCCGCCAGCTGTGGGACCAGCTCGGCTCCCTGCTCGCCGTGGCCGGCACGGAGGCGGGGCCCGCGGCCGCCATGGCGAGCGCCCGTGAGGAGATGGACTACGTCGATCTCGAGGACCGGTTCCGCGGCCTCGAGAGCGACATCGCCGAGCGCCTGGCGGTATACCGCCCCTATCTCGAGGGGCGCGGCGAGGTGCTCGACCTCGGCTGCGGCCGCGGCGAGGCCCTGGCGGTGCTGGCGGCGCAGGGAATCGTCGCGAGCGGCGTCGACTCGAGCTCGGAGATGGTTCGGGCGTGCGTCGAGAAGGGGCTATCGGCCGTCGCGGGCGATCTCTTCGAGACCCTGGCCGCCGCGCCCGAGGGCACCCTCGGCGGCGTCGTCTCCTTCCACGTCATCGAGCACCTGCCGGCGCCCAGCCTGGCGCGGCTGGTGCGGCTGGCCTGGCGGGCGCTCGCCCCCGGCGGCGCGCTGATCCTGGAGACGCCGAACCCGCTGTCCGTCGTCGTCGCCGCCCGCAACTTCTGGATCGATCCCACGCATCGCCGTCCCGTGCATCCGGCGACGCTGCGGCTGCTCTACGAGCAGGCGGGATTCGAGAGGATCGAACGCCTGGACCTGCGCCGCTTCGGCGCCGAGGAGCGACTCCCGGAGATCGCGACCGCCGGCCTGCCCGAGGCGCAGCAGCGGCTGGCGCACGAGGTCAACGGGCTGCGCGACCGCCTCGACGAGCTGCTCTTCGGCTACCAGGACTTCGCGCTCGTCGGCTTCAAGGCGCGGTAGCCGCGGCGCGGGCCGCGGAGCGAGCTACTCCCCGTGGCTCCAGGCCGCCTCGACGAGCGACCAGTCCTCGACGTCGTCCGGCATCCGCTCGCCGTTCTTCGGCAGGTAGAAGGCCCGCTGCTGGAACCAGGGCAGGGTCGCGACCCGCGCCCACTTGGCGTCGTAGTGCTGGACGGGCTCGGTGCCGGTGAGGAAGGCCTCTTCGACGATCTCGGTCGCCGCGGGGCCGGGCAGGAGGCCGGTCTGGTGCTCGATCTGCGCGAAGGAGATGCCCGGCGGCACCGGGAAGCGCTCGCCGGGCGGGATCCAGCCCTCCTCGAGGCCGGTCTCGACGATCGCCTTCCAGATCGGCAGCGCCGCGACGGCGCCCGTCATGTTGCGGCCGATCCGCCGCTTCTGGTCGTGCCCGACCCAGGTCAGGATCGTGTAGCGGGGGGTGAAGCCGGCGAACCACGCGTCCGTGAAGTCGTCGGTGGTGCCCGTCTTGCCGGCCAGATCGACGTCGAGCCGCCGCGCGTCGGCGCCGGTGCCGCGGTCGATGACCCCCTCGAGGATGTGGGTGAGCAGGTACGCGACCTGGGGCTCCATGGCCTTGCGGGCCTGAGGCACGTGGTGCTCGAGAACGAAGCCGCTGCGGTCCGAGACCCTTTCGAGGAGGTAGGGCGACAGCGCGATTCCCTGGTTGGCCACGGCGGCGTAGGCCGTGGCCAGCTCGAGGGGCGTGAGCTCCGTGACGCCGAGCGCGAGGCTGGCGAACGGCTGGAGGTCGGCCTGGATGCCGCAGCGGCGGGCGAAGTCGATCACCCGCTGGGCGCCGACGAGGTCCTGCAGCTTGACGGCGGTGACGTTGTAGGAGTCCTCGAGCGCCTGCCGTAGCGTCGAGATGCCGTGGTACTCGCGGTAGAAGTTGCGGGGGCTGTAGCTCAGCTCGTTGTCGGCCCCCTTGAAGACGACCGGGGCGTCGAAGATCGTATCGGCCGCCGTGTAGCCCATCTCGAGGGCGGCGCCGAAGACCATCGGCTTGAAGGCCGAGCCCGTCTGGCGCCTGGCCTGGGTGGCGCGGTTGAACTGGGTCCGCCGGTAGTCCCAGCCGCCGACCATGGCTCGCACCGCGCCGGTCGCGGATTCGAGGACCACGGCCGCGGCCTCGAGGTTGGGCTCCTGCTCGAGCATCAAGGCGCCCAGGCCTGCGCCGTCTTCGCTCGCCGCGAAGCGGAACCAGGCCAGGTCGCCACGCGAGAGGGCGGCCGAGGGGCGGCCCTTGCCCGTCCATTCGACCCCCTTCGCCCCGAGCGTGTAGGTCTCGCTGCCGATCCGCACCTGGGCGCTCGTGGCGTCGGCCGCGAGGACGAGCCCGAGGACCCAGTTCTCGGGGGCGAGCGCCAGCCCGGCCCAGGAGGGGTCGACGTAGGCCTCGATCTCCTCCTCGGGCACGGTGGAGGGAGCCCCCTTCCAGCTCCGCAGGCGGCGGTCGAGGCTCACGAGCTGCTCGCGCAGCGCTCGCTCGGCGGCCCGCTGAATGCGCGGATCGAGGGTGGTGGCGACCTGCAGGCCGCGCTGCAGGAGAAGCTCGCTGCCGTACCGGCGCTCCAGGTCGCGCCGGATCTCCTCGGCGAAGAACGGAGCGACCTGCTCGCCGGCCCGCCGCGGCACGACCTCGAGCGGCGCGGCGGCGGCCGCTGCGTACTCGCCGTCGTCGAGGTAGCCGTCCTCGTGCATGCGCCGCAGGACGTAGTCGCGGCGCATCAACACGAGGTCGGGGCGGTTGTAGGGGCTGTACGAGCTCGGCCGCTGCAGGATGCCGGCCAGCGTCGCCGCCTCCATCGCCGTGAGCTGGTCGACGGTCTTGCCGAAGAAGTCGCTCGCCGCGGCCTTCATGCCGTAGTTGCCGTGGCCCAGGTACATCAGGTTGGCGTAGAGCGTGAGGATCTGCTGCTTGCTGTAGCTCTTCTCGATCTCGATCGTCAGCAGCGCCTCTTCGATCTTGCGCCGCCAAGTCTTTTCCGGAGTGAGATAGAGCTTCCGCGCCAGCTGCATCGTCAGCGTGGAGCCGCCGATCCGGCTGCCCTCGAAGACGTTGCGCAGCAGCGAGCGGACGATCCCCTGGGGATCGATGCCGCCGTGCTTGAAGAAGTTGGCGTCCTCCGCGGCGAGAATCGCCTCCTGGAGGAGCGGCGGCAGCTCGCCTTCGTCCAGCAGCTCGCGGCGCTCGAGGGCGTAGCTGGCGAACTCCTCGCCGTTGCGGTCGTAGAAGCGGGAGATGACGCCGAGGGACACGTCGCCGAGCGAGTCGACGCGCGGCATGTGGATGACGGCGGCGAAGGCGATGCCGGCGGCGGCGCCGGCCAGCAGGGTCACGACGGGGAGCCACCAGGCCCAACGGCGCCGGGCCCGGGCCAAGAGGCCTCCCCCGCGGCCGGGGCTCGAGTCTCGAGGAGCGCGCTCTCCGGCCATCGGCGGATTATACGGGGGCCGTGCTAGCCTTGCGTGGACCGCGCTGGCGGGGGGCGCCACGCCCCGCCCGGGACCACCGGTGAGCGACTTTTCGACCTCCAATCAGCCTTCCCCGTCGGAGGCGGTGCCGGCGCGCAGCGGCTGCGCGAAGGCGGCGCTCTTTGGCTGCGGCGGCCTGCTCGTGCTCCTGCTCGTCGCGGTCGGGATCTTCCTGTTCAAGATCAGGGAGATCACCGTCTGGACCTTCGGGGTCATGGAGCAGCAGATCATGGCCCGCCTGCCGCCCGGGACGAGCGACGAGGACGCGCTGCGGATCCGGCGCGGCTTCGACGGCGTCGTCGAGGCGATCTTCGACGACACCGTCGATCCCCAGGCCCTGCAGCAGCTGCGGCCGGTGGTCCTGCGCTTCGCGGATCCGCAGAAGAGCCCGCGGCCCGAGGACGTCGAGCGGCTCATCGAGCTGCTGGAGCAGGCCTCCGGCCTGCCGCCGCCGCCGGCGCTGCCCGAGGGCGTCTCCGAGAGGTCCGCGCCGCAGCCAGGGCTGTCCGCCTAGGCTCCTCGAGCCGCCGTTTCGCGTTCGCCGCCGCCGTGGACCGCTTCCGACTCGTCTCCCCGTTCTCGCCGCAGGGCGACCAGCCGGAGGCCATCCGCGACCTCGCCCGCGGGGTGCGCGACGGCCTGGCCGAGCAGGTGCTCCTGGGAGTCACGGGGTCGGGCAAGACCTTCACCATCGCCAAGCTCGTGGCGGAGCTCGACCGCCCGACGATCGTCCTGTCGCATAACAAGACGCTGGCGGCGCAGCTCTATCAGGAGTTCCGCGGCTTTTTCCCGGACAACGCGGTCGAGTACTTCGTCTCGTACTACGACTACTACCAGCCCGAGGCCTACGTGCCGCAGTCCGACACCTACATCGAGAAGGAGACCTCGATCAACGAGGAGATCGACCGGCTGCGCCTGCGGGCCACGAAGGCGCTCTTCGAGCGTCGCGACGTGCTGATCGTGGCCTCGGTCTCCTGCATCTACGGTCTCGGCTCGCCCGAGGCGTTCTACGGCATGCTGCACTTCTTCACGGTCGGCGACGAGGACGGGATGGACCGGGCCATGCGCCGGCTCGTCGACATGCAGTACGAGCGGACGGCCTACGATCTGTTTCACGGCAGCTTCCGCGCCCGCGGCGACGTGCTCGAGATCCTTCCCGCCTACGAGGATCTCGGGGTGCGCGTCGAGTACTTCGGGGACGAGATCGAGCGCATCACCCGGTTCGACGTCCTGCGCGGCGACGCCCTCGAGGAGCTGCCCAAGGTCGCCGTCTTCCCGAAGACCCACTACGTCACCCCGGAGGAGAGGACCCGCGCGGCCATCGTCTCGATCGGCGAGGAGCTGCGCGAGCGCCTGCGCGAGCTCGAGGCGGAGGAGAAGCTCCTCGAGCGGCAGCGCCTCGAGCAGCGCACGATGTTCGATCTCGAGATGCTCCGCGAGATGGGCTACTGCCACGGGATCGAGAACTACTCGCGGCACCTGACCGGCCTGGCGCCCGGCCAGCCGCCGCCGACGCTCCTCGACTACCTGCCGGACGACTTCCTCATGGTGATCGACGAGAGCCATCAGACGGTGCCGCAGGTGCGCGGCATGTACGCCGGTGACCGGTCCCGCAAGCAGACCCTCGTCGACTTCGGCTTCCGGCTGCCGAGCGCCCTCGACAACCGGCCCCTGACCTTCGAGGAGTTCGATCGGAAGGTCGGCCAGCGGATCTACGTCTCGGCGACGCCGAACGAATGGGAGCTGGAGCGCGCCCACGGGGTCGTCGTCGAGCAGGTGGTGCGGCCGACCGGCCTTCTCGACCCCGAGACCGAGGTGCGCCCCGCCCGGGGGCAGATCGACGACCTCGTCGGCGAGATCCGCAAGGTGGTGGACACGCGCGAGCGGGTCCTCGTGACGACCCTCACCAAGCGGATGGCCGAGGAGCTGACCCAGTACCTGCTCGAGCTCGGCATCAAGGTGCGCTACCTGCACAGCGACATCGAGACGCTGGAGCGGATCGAGATCATCTCCGACCTGCGGCGCGGCGTCTTCGACGTGCTCGTCGGGATCAACCTCCTGCGCGAGGGCCTCGACATGCCGGAGGTCTCGCTGGTGGCGATTCTCGACGCCGACAAGGAGGGGTTCCTGCGCAGCACGACCTCCCTCGTCCAGACGGCGGGCCGCGCCGCCCGCAACGTCAACGGCCGGGTCATCTTCTACGCCGACCGCGTGACCGACTCGATCCGCAAGGCCATCGAAGAGACCGACCGCCGCCGCGAGCGGCAGCGCCGCTACAACGAAGAGCACGGCATCGAGCCCGCCACGATCCTCAAGGACATCCACAGCCCCCTCGTCCAGATGAGCGAGCTCGACTACCACTCCGCCGCCCGCCGCGGCCGGATCCAGACCGTCGCCGAGTCCGACCTCCCCTTGAACCGCCAGATCGAGCACCTCGAAAAGGCCATGAAACGAGCCGCGAAAGACCTCGACTTCGAAGAAGCGGCCGTCCTCCGCGACCGCCTCAAGGAGCTGCGGGAGCTGCAGATCTACAGCTCGTAGGGAGCTCGGTTCGGCGCCGCAAGCGCGGAGGTCGAGCTGCCGCAAGGCGGGTATCCGGTCCTTATGCGGATCGCCGCGAAGAACATCGGCCAGGGAGCAGGGGGGGCGCGGCCAGGCGCGGCGGGTGGTGGGAGCCACGGGCCGTGGCGCGCCTGCCTGGCTTGGTGGGCCACGAGGGCTCGGGCGTGGCTTACGGAACCGTGCTCGACCAGGCCGAGGTGTCGCCGGACTCGAAGCCGTCGGAAAAGAGCTGGAAGGCGAAGACGTAGGCCGAGCCGGCGTCGGCGCCGTTGCCGTCGTGTCCTCGAGCTGCGCGTACGAGACCCCGCGAATCCGACCTTGGCTCCACCTCGCCGCGAACGGGGTGAAAAATCCCAAGAGAGGTCCCGACGGCGAGGGCGTCGGCGGTCATCGAGACGGAGGAGCCGAAGAAATCCCCTTCCGCTCCATCGGAGGCGAGAAGCTCCTGGGTTTCGAGCCAGGCCCCGCCGCCGTCGCGCTCGAAGACGTAGGCCGAGCCGGAGTCGGTGCCGTTGTCGTCGTGCGCCCAGGCCCCGGCGACGAGCGCGTCGCCGCTGAGGGAGACGGAGTAGCCGAAGTTATCCCCTGCCGCGCCATCGGAGGCGAGGACCTTCTGGGTCTCGACGAAGGTCCCGCCGCCGTCGCGCTCGAAGACGTAGGCCGACCCGGAGTCGGTGCCGTTGTCGTCGTCAAAGACTGCCCCGACGACGATCACGTCGCCGGTCGTCGGGACACTCACGCCGAAGATATCGGATGCCGCCCCGTCGGAGGCGAGCAGCTTCTGGGTCTCGACCCAGGTGCCGCCGCCGTCGCGCTCGAAGACATAGGCCGAACCGGAATCCAGACCGGGGGCGTCGTCTTCCGGGGCCCCGACGACGATGACGTCGGTGGTCACCGAGACGGACGTGCCGAAGTTATCGAAGTCCTGTCCATCGGAGGCGAGGAGCTGCTGGGTCTCGACCCAAACGCCGCCGCCATCGCGCTCGAAGACGTAGGCCGCGCCGGTTTCACCATTGCCACCCGCGGCCCCGACGACGAGGACGTCGCCGCTGAGGGAGACGGACCCGCCGAAGATATCGCCTTCCTCTCCATCCGAGGCGAGGAGCTTCTGGGTCTCGACCCAGGCGCCACCGGGGTCGCGCCGGAAGACGTAGACCGAGCCTTGGCGGATGAACGTGGCGTCGTCCTCCCAGGCCCCGACGACGAGATCGTGGCCGCTGATGGAGACTGCATAACCGAACTCGTCTCCTGCCTCGCCGTCGGAGGCGAGGAGCTTGGTCTCGACCCAGGTCCCGCCGGCGTCGCGCTCGAAGACGTAGGCCGAGCCGGAGTCGGTGCCGTTGTCGTCGTCGAAATAGGCCCCGACGACGAGCGCGCCGGTGGTCACCGAGACGGAGATGCCGAACTCGTCCCCTGCCGCCCCATCGGAGGCGAGGAGCTTCTGGGTCTCGACCCAGCCGGTCCCGCCCCCGACCCCCTCCGGGGGCGTGAGGCCGGGCGCGAGCAGCAGAGCGAGAGACGCCGAGGCGGCGAGTAGGGATGCGCTGTGGGGCATCATCCACCTCCTTTGCTGGAAGCAGTGCAGCGACCCGGCGGCCCCGCCTCCTCCCGTAGCCGCCGGGGGGCGAGCGGGAGGCGAGGACGGAACCGGCTTCGGCTGATTGGACCAATTGCGCAGAATTGGAGCGCCACGACCAGACCCAAAGGGGCGGGTGGCCCTACCTACCCGATGAGACTGGCCTATCTCGGCGGTCGCATGAGCCGGCCACCTTCAGGAGTGTGGCACTTCAGATCGTTGGCACGACGGCGCGCAGATGTTTGCGAACATGACATGAGCAGGTTCTCTCTGCTAATGTTTCTGTCGTCACTACGAGAATTTGTACTGTGACCTCCCCAAGCGATTTGGAACTCAGGCTCGGCCAGCGCCTACGAGGCCACATCTCGCTTTGGCTTCTTGCGTTATCCATCGCGCTTTTTAAGCTGTGGCTCTGGTATCAGAACTATCCGCTCGAGTCCGCTGTCGTTCTTCTAGGCGGCCTTTTGGAGTTGGTCCTCTCCTCAGTGGCCGCCTTCTTCAATTTCCTGCTTGGGTGGTTGGGACTCACTGCGCTCATCTCGATCGGCAACCTGCGCCGCATCTTCATCTACCTGCACCGGCCTCTCGACCTGATCGGGAATACGGAGTTGAGGAAGTTCTACTGTGCCCCGGCTACAGTGATCTTCTCTGTGCTTCTGCTGGCCGCTACTCTCGAGCTTGTTAGCTCTGTTTGGGTCGTGCGGCTGGAAGCTCCCTACGAGCTCATCGGCTACCTACCGCCAGGGCAAAATGCGTTCTTTCTTGACGAAGAGAATCCGATAGAAGTCTCCGCTCGATCGACGACCAGCCTCGCCCTCCGCGGCTGGACCTCAACCGGAGTCTTGATTCTCCGGGACAAGTACAATCTGAGAACCCTGGACGCGATCGTCATTCGAAGACGACCCTTGGGCTTCGCGATCGAGGAGTGTCGACTATCTGGCCGGGAGGCCTCAACGCAAGACGGCCGGACGGTCTCGAAACAAGTCAGTCCGAAACGACTCAAGGTGGTCGGAGAACTTCGCTGGAGTGACGATCGAGTCGATGTCCCCATGACGCTGGCCGACGGTTCGCTGAGAGAGGGCGGCTGGATTCGTCCGGGCGAGGCGGCCGAAGGACCAGAGCGGGTGCCCCAAGGGTACGCTCAGGTCTTCCTGGAGCGTATCTACAGTCAGCGGGCTGAGGTCTCCCGCTGGGCCTTCTTGCCCTCAACCGAGCAAGTGGTCTTGCACCGGATCGAGGACTACGACCTCGAAATCGCTTTCGAGAACCAGGAGGTCCAGTGCGCGGGTGACGACAGGTTTCCAGTGCGAGAAGCTACTTCGCTCAGCGCCAAAGAAGCCAGTTAGCCTATCTGGTCTACTGGGCTACCAAGGACCTGGAGGGAGTTTCATGAAACGAACTTTTTTGGGATTCTCCACCGTGAGACCGCTGCTCCTGGCGATCAGCTTGGTCAGTGGTGTCCTGCTTCTCACCGGCTGTCAGCAGGCGCAGGACGCGGCGGATGAGGCCGCGGACACGGCCGCCGACGAGGCCGGTGACGCGATGGACGCGGCCGACGAGGCGATGGACGACGCGATGGAAGCCATGGAGGAACTCGAGGCTGGAGGATTCCCAAACGGGGAAGAGGCTGGAGGATTCCCAGACGGGGAAGAGGCTGGAGGATTCCCAGACGGGCCCGTGGACGAGGGTGAAGGATTCCCAGACGGGCCTATGGAGTAGTCGCGGTTCCGCGCCGCACCGCCCGCTGCATGACCCTATCCAGGTGGTCGGTCGAGGCCGACTTTCGGGCGCTCGTGGGCTCGGAGAACCAGGGATCCACCCTCCGCCGATTCGGGGGCACCGGAAGTCTGCGGCGCGGTTGTCGCTGAGGCGGAGAAACGATAGCCACCGCCAACGGGAGAGCAACGGGGGTGTTCTGAAGCGGTCCGTAGCCAGCGGTAGATTCGCTGGGATCGGCTGTAACTTACTGAGAAATATGGGTACGCCAAACGACGAACCCTCAGGCGCCGCTGCTCAGTCTCGCGGCGGCCGCTCGTGCGGGTTCTCTCGGGCGGCCCGCGCGTCGCCGGTCGGTCGCTGCGGGTGGGCGTCCAGCGGGTCCGTCGAGCCGGGCTCCGGGATCGGCCCCGTGGGCCCTGCCGGCGCGTTGGCGCCGCCCGGGTCCGAGACCGTGCCGGTCATCGGTGCGAGGTGGCGGGTGTCGTCCGGAGGCCGGGTTCCCGGCGGGCGGCTGTAGGCGGCTAGGAACACCCTGAGGTCGATGGGGGTCCAGCCGCCGCGGGCGGGCTGGTTGCCGTAGTAGCCGCAGGATCCCCCCATGACGGTGTCGAGGTCCTCGGCGCCGGTGCAGGGGTGCAGGGCGCCGGCGGCGTGGCCCAGCCCGTGGCGGATGGAGTCGAGGTCGTTCTGGACCCGCGCCCTCCCCCAGGCGACCTCGTTCTCGGGCCCCGGGAAGAGACCGACCTCGCCGCCCACGAGGCAGTAGTAGGACTCGTCGCCCTGGCCCTGGCCGACGAAGATCTTGCCCAGGGCGGCCGTTCCGGAGTATTCGCAACCTGCCGCCAGCGCCTCCTGCTCCGCCGCCGTTGGCGGCCTGACCTCCACGCTGGCGAAGAAGCCGCCGCGGGTGATGGTCGCGAGCTCCCCGACGACGGTCAGCACCAGGGCCGGGTCGATGTTCGGTGAGACGACGACGATCTGCGCCGGCGCGACCCATCGCCGGAGGCCTCCCTCCGGCCGGAACATGGAACCAAAGATCCACGCCGCTCGGTGGCGACCCGGTCTCGCGAAGTCCAGGTCGTTCAAGAGGTCGATGCCCGCGAACGTGGTCGTGCCCTCGCGGATCTCCCACATCATCCGGCGGGTGACGTGGCGGTAGCCCGTCACGGTGACCCGAGCGAGCCCGACCGGGACGCCCTCGATATGGAAGGTGCTGGTGGCGCTGACCGGGCTCGTGGGAGGCGGCACGAGAGCGCCGATCCCGACGACGCTGTCCACCCAGACGTCGCTTTCGGAGAAGTCCGTCTCGCCGTCGTCGAACAGGCCGACGAGCGAGCCTTCGACCACCGCCGTCACGACCTGCGGTGGGGGAGGGGGTGGAGGAGCGGGCGGGGCTGTCGGCGATCCTCCGCCGCCTCGTCCGCGGCAACCGCCGCCGATCGCGGCCGCCAGGCAGACAAAGACCAGAGCTCCTCGGCGCATGCGCCCTCCAGAGATCTCGAGCCGATTCTACCACCCTGGCAGCTTCCCGGTCCTCGAGACCGGCCCTGGGCCCCCGGCGACGAAGCGAGCCTCGGTCCCTGGTCGCCTTGCGCAGCGCCGCGAAAGGAATCCGGGTAGGAAGGAGACGGGGCTCGCAGCTCGGGCCCGAAGGATAGACGTCGTTCGCTCGCGAGAGGGCTTGGCCCGTCCTACCTGGAGTCTTTGCATCCCTCGGAGGGCGACCGGGTCGTCGGTGCAGTCGGCGCGCCGGCTCGCGCGGGGCGCTCGGCTAGACTCGGGTGATGAGGATCCGGCGCCGCTGGCCGGCACGCGGCTGCGTTTCGATGGTGTTCGTGCTGGCTTGCGGGGGCGCGCCGGACGGGGAGCCGGCCGGCGGCGGGAGCCCTGGGTCCACGTCGAGGCCGGACGGGGTGGCTGACGGGGTGGCGGGCGGGGAGGCCGAGCAGCCGCTCGGCCCCGGCTTCGTGGTCTGGGAGTCGAACCGCGACGGGGCGTGGGGGATCTGGATCCGCGACCTCGAAGGCGGAGCGCCGCGGCGGTTGAGCCCGGAGGAGCCCGGGCGGGATCACTGCTGTCCCCACGTCTCGCCCGACGGCGGCCGGGTCGCCTATCTGTCGGGCGTCGGCGGGGCGCAGGAGTACCCGCGCGGCGGCACGCTCGGCGCCCTCCACCTGATCGCGCCCGACGGCTCCGGGGACCGCGTCGTGGCGCCGGCGGCGCGCAGCTACTTCGAGAACCGGGCGGTCGTGTGGCGCTCGGCCGGCGAGCTGATCCACATCGACGGCGAGCGCGCCACCGTGGCTCTGGACCTCGCCACCGGCGGCAGCCGCCGGCTGTCCGATCCGCCCCCGGAGAGGGGCTGGCTGATCGACCCGACGCTGGCCTGGGCGACCACCGGGGTGCCCGAGTTCGCGCCCTACGACGCCGCCCGGCGGACGGTGGTGCCGCGGCGGGAGCTCGGGGGCTGTCAGCCCTACTTCTCGCGCGACGGGCGGTGGGGGTTCTGGACCGCCGGCGCCGGCGGGCCGATCGATCGCCTCGAGCTGGCCACCGGGCGGGTGGGGCGGATTCTGGAGAAGAGCGACCCGCGGGTCCCCGGCGGCCACGGCTACGCCTATTTCCCGATGCTCTCGGCCGACGGCCGCCTCTTTGCCTGGGCCGCGTCCCGTGGCGGGCACCCGCACTTCGGCGCCGACTACGAGGTCTTCGTGGCCGAGAGCGATCCCGACACGCTGGAGCTGCTCGGTCCGCCGCGGCGGATCACCCGCCATCCGGGCACCGACCGGTTCCCGGACGTCTGGCAGCCGCCGCTGGGGCTCGGCCGCCACGCCGGCGAGGCGCCCCTGACGGTGCGGCTCTCCGCGCCCGCGGCTGGCGACTGGCGGTGGAGCTTCAGCGACGGCGGGGCCGCCGAGGGCGTCGCGGTCGAGCACACCTGGAGCGGGCCGGGGCGCTACGAGGTGCTGGCGCGGCGGGACGGTGAGGCCCTCCGCGGCCTCGCCGTGGTCCACCCGGCGGCGCCCCCGCGAGCCGTGAGCGCGACCGCCCGCGCCGGAGGGACGGAGCTGATCGTCGCCTTCGACGAGGAGATCGACGGCGCCGGCGCCGACCTCGCGCTCGCCTCCGGCGGCGAGATCGCCGGCCGGGAGGTCGGCGCAGACGGGCGCAGCCTGGTCGTGCGGCTGGCCGAGCCTCTGGCGGCGCCCGATCGCCTGGCGATCTCCGGGGTCCGCGACCGGGCCCAGCGCGCCAACCTGATGGCGCCGGCGACGCTCGCCATCGATCCCCCGGCGTGGCCGGTGAGCCGGGACGGGCTGGTCTTCGTGTGGGAGAGCGCCGACGCCGCCAACCTGGTGCCGGACCCCGAGCTCGGCGCCGACCGTGCCTACACCCTGACGGCCCGCGGCGAGGCGCGGCTCGACGCCGGCTTTGCGATGATCGCCACCGGCGGCTCCTTCGTCCTCGAGCGCGGCGAGGCTGAGAGGATCGGCGCCGCCCTGCAGGCGAGAAACCAGTTCACGCTGGAGGCGACGATCGAGTCCGAGGGGGCCGACGGGCCGATCGTCACCTGGGGGTCGCAGAAAGCGCCGAACCTCTGGCTCGCGCAGCGCTCGGGGCGCCTGGTGTTCGGTCTCAGGACGGGCGCGCGCGGCCCCGCGGCCTACCCGCGGCTCGAGCTTCTCGATCTGCCGGCCGGCGCCCCGGTGCACCTCGTGCTCACCTACGAGCCCGGACGCCTGGCCGCCTACCTCGATGGCGAGCCGCGATTCGAGACCGCCGACCTGCAGGGCGATCTCTTCCACTGGCAGCCGAGCCCCCTGGCGTTCGGCGGCGCCGGCTGGCGCGGGCGCCTCGAGGGCGTTGCGCTCTACGACCGGGTGCTCGGCCCCGGCGAAGCGCGGGAGGCGCATCGTCTCGACCTCGCGAAGCGGCGGGCGCGGCCGCCGGTCCCGCGCAGCGTCGTCGAGGCCCGTCTCGTGGCGCGCTCCGCGACGCCGACGCTCGAGGAGATCTCGCCCTACCGCGAGGCGTTGTTCACCGTCGCCTATGCGGTGGACCGGCAGCTCGCCGGGCCGCCGCTGCCCGCCCGGCTGCGCGCCGTCCAATGGGCGATCCTGGACAGCGTCCCGCTGGCGGTGAACCGGGCGGCCGCCGGCGACCGCTTCCGGCTGACCCTGGAGCCGTTCGCCCGCCAGCCGCAGCTCGAGCCGGTGTACCTGGCCGACACCCTGGACGCCGCTCCGGCCGGCACGGCGGACGGGCCGCCGGGAGAGCTGCTCTACGTCGTCGAGACGATCCCCGTCGACTGATGGTCTTCAGTTCGCAGCTGTTCGTCTTCTGGTTCCTGCCCGCCGCGCTGGCGGTCTACTACGCGCTGCCGCGCCGCGCCCGCCATCTCGGGCTGACCGTCTCGAGCTACCTCTTCTACGGCTGGACCAACCCGCTCTTCATGGTCCTGATGGCGACGTCGACGGTGATCGACTACCTCTGCGGCCTGGCGATGGCGGGGCGGCTGGGGCGGCGGTTCGGCCAGCCGATCGAGCGGCTCGAGCCGGGGGCGCCCCGCAGCCGCGGCCAGCGGCTGGCGGTGACGGTGTCGGTGGTCGCCAACCTCGGGCTCCTGGGCTTCTTCAAGTACTTCAACTTCGCCGCCGACAGCTACAACGCGCTTCTCGCCGGGCTCGGCCTGGGCGAGCTGCGGCTCGACTCGGTGCTGCGGGTGGCTCTGCCGCTGGGCATCAGCTTCTACACCTTCCAGTCGATGAGCTACTCGATCGACGTCTACCGCGGCCGCAGCCGGGCGCTGCGGAACTTCGTGGACTTCGCCTGCTACGTGTCGCTCTTCCCGCAGCTGGTGGCGGGGCCGATCATCCGCTTTTCCGAGATCGCCGACCAGCTGCGCAGCCGCACCCACAGCTTCGAGAAGGTGGCCCGGGGCGCCGCCTTCTTCGGGCTCGGCATGGCCAAGAAGGTGCTGCTCGCCAACCCCTGCGGCAAGGTGGCCGACACGGTCTTCGACGCCGGCTCGGTCCTCGCCCCCGACGCCTGGTTCGGCGCCGTCGCCTACGCCTTCCAGATCTACTTCGACTTCAGCGGCTACTCGGACATGGCGATCGGGCTCGGCCTGATGCTCGGCTTCGTCTTTCCCAAGAACTTCGACTCCCCCTACCGGGCGGAGTCGATCACCGAGTTCTGGCGGCGCTGGCACATCTCGCTGTCGACCTGGCTGCGCGACTACCTCTACCTGCCGCTGGGCGGCAACCGGCGCGGCGCCGGCCGCACCTACGTGAATCTCGCCCTGGTGATGCTGCTCGGCGGGCTGTGGCACGGTGCCGCGTGGAACTTCGTGGTCTGGGGCGGCCTGCACGGCGTGCTGCTGGCGGCGGAGCGGGCGCGCGGCAAGCGGAGCCTCTTCGCCGGTCTGCCGCGTCCGCTCCGGGTGGGGGGCACGTTCTTCCTGGTCCTCGTCTCGTGGGTCCTCTTCCGCGCCGCCGACCTGCCGGCCGCCGGGCGCTACCTCGCCGCGATGGTCGGCCTCGGCGCGCCGCAGGGCGGCGCCTGGCTCGCGGCGGGCATCGTCTATCAGCCCTACTACCTGCTGACGACGGCGGTCGCGGCGCTGGTGGTCTGGGCCGCGCCGCAGAGCTGGGACTGGACCCGCCGGCTGCCGGCCTGGAAGGTGGCCGCCTGTCTGGCCCTCTTCTGGCTGTCGCTGGCGGCGCTCACCACCCAGGAGTACAACCCGTTCATCTACTTCATCTTCTGACGATGCCACCGACACCCCACGAGACCGATCCCAGGGCCCGGCGCGCGATCACCCCGCGCCGGGGAGAGCGTGAGGCGCAGGCGCTGCGCGAGGCCGGCCGCACCGAGATCTCGCGGCCGGCGGCGCTCTCGATGGCGGGGCTGTTTCTCGCCACCCTGGTGGTCGTGCCGCTGTTGCGGCCGTGGTCCGGCGCCACCGGCGCGCCGCTGGCGCCGTTCGCGGAGCTGGCGGACCGGCTGCGCCAGCCGCCCGGGGCCGGCCAGGGCGCAGGGCCGCTGGCGGCCAACCGCCGGCTGATCGCCGCCCTGCGGGCGTTCGAGAACCGGCTCGAGGAGAGCTCGTGGCCGCGGCTCAGGCTCCTGCCGTCCCTCCAGCAGCTGCTCACGGGTGGGCTCGGGGCAGGCAACGAGCAGGCCTACCCCGGCCGGGACGGTTGGCTCTACTACCGGCCCGACGTCGACCACCTGACCGGCCCCGGCTTTCTCGAGCCCGCCCAGCTGGCCCGCCGCCGGCACGGCGGCGACGCCTGGGAGGAGCCGCCGCAGCCCGACCCGGTGATCGCCCTGACCGACTTCGCCCGCCAGGTGGGCCGGCACGGCGCCCGCCTCGTGGTGCTGCCGACGCCGGTCAAGCCGGCGATCCGGCCCGAGCCGCTGGCCCGCGGCGCCGGGCCGGCGGCGCCGCTGCGCAACCCCTCCTGGCGCGAGCTCCGCCGGCGGCTGGAGGCGGCCGGCGTCGAGGTCGTGGATCCGGCGCCGGCCCTGGCCGGCCTCGCGGGCGAACGCTACCTGCGTACCGACACCCACTGGCGCCCCGAGGCGATGGCGCTGGCGGCGCGGCTGCTGGCGGCGGCGATCGAGCCGCGGCTGGCCCCGCGGGTCGCCGGAGGCGGTTTCCGGCGGCGGCCGGTCGTGGTCGAGAACCTGGGCGACATCGCCGCGATGCTGCGCCTGCCTGCCGGCCAGCGGCTCTTCGCCGCCGAGCGGGTGGAGGTCGACATGGTGCTCGACGCCGCCGGACGCCCCTGGCGGCGCGACCCGGCGGCCGAGGTGCTGCTGCTCGGCGACAGCTTCACCAACGTCTACTCGGACCCGGGGCTGGGCTGGGGCCGCGGCGCCGGCCTGGCCGAGCAGCTCGCCTACGAGCTGGCCCGGCCGCTGGACAAGCTGGCGCTCAACGCCGGCGGCGCCCACGCCACCCGCGAAGCCCTGGCCCGCGCGCTGGCCGCCGGCAGCGCTCGGCTCGCGGGCAAGCGCGTCGTCATCTACCAGTTCGCCGCCCGCGAGCTCTCGGCCGGCGACTGGCGGCCGGTGGAGCTGCCGACCAACTAGGCGCCGCGCGGCGTGTCGTGCGGGCGGGCGCAAGCTCGCGGGTCGCTCTTCCGTCTCTTGGGGACGTGCCCAGGATCCTCCGGTACCTGCCCGACGAAGCGCTGATCGAGGTCGCCTGCCGTCCTCTTCACGGCCGCGCTCTGGCGGGCCGGGTTGCGGGACGGTCGCCGGTGCTGGCCGGCGGCGGGGCCGTGGCGGTCTTGGCGCGGGCGCAGCGGCGGACGGCGATGGGGGTGTGCGCCTTCGTCGATCTCCCCGACCAGAGCCACCTCCTGCTGCGTCCGATCGACGTCGAGCAGCTGTCGCGGTTCCTGGCCTACGTCGACGCCGGCGGGGCCGGGCAGGTCGGGCGGTTGGGCCGCTGGCGGGAGCGGCTGCGGCGGTGTCCCGGGGCCGACGTGGTGCTCGGCCACGAGCCGGAAGAGGAGGAAAGGCGGTTGCGCCACCTGCTGATCCGCGGTATCGACGAAGGGCTCCTCGCGCCGCCCGGACCGTGGACCGGGGGGGAGCCGCTCGTCGACGCCGGCGGGGGAGAGATTCTCGAGCTGTCGCCGCTGCCGGCCTGGGACGCGCTGGCGGAGCTCGAGCGCCGGGCGCGGGTCGAGCGCCTGGCCGGCCTCGTCGCGCTGCTCTCCGGAACGGCGAGGGAGGCCCTGCGCGCGTTGCCGCGCTACGAGGGACCCCGGGCTGGGTCCGACCCGGGGCCGGAGGGGCCGCGAGCGGAGTCTCGCGCCGGGGTCTATTGGCCGAGAGACTGACCGCCACGGTTCCAAGTCGGTCGGCAATCCGCTGGGGGGGCGGTTGGGTGTCGAGGGGGCGCCGTGCTAGCTTCCGTCGATCCGCCCGCGGTAGGCACCAGCCCATCGTCCGCCCGCGATGAAAGAGCTCTACTCCGCCGCCAGCTTCGCCGTTCGACAGGTCGTGTTCCTGACGCCCTTTTGCGTCGTGTTCCAGCTGGTCTGCCTCAAGATCGCTCGGCGGCGCTTCTATTGGTCGCTCGTTCGCGAAGACGCCCTGTTCGAGGACCTCACGTTCTACGCGTACCTCTTCTCCTCGCCCCTCGCCGTGGTGGTGGCCGTAGTGCTGGCCTCGAGGCGGCAGTGGACCCTGGCCGCCCTCTACGGCGTGCTGGCCCTCGGCCTGCTGTTCGTCGCCGGGGAAGAGATCAGCTGGGGACAGCGGGTGTGGGAGCTCGAGACTCCCGAGCTCCTGACTCGCAACCGGCAGAACGAGCTCAACCTGCACAACCTGGCGTCACGCCGAGTGCTGCATGGAGCCTACATCCTGGTCGCCGGCATCGGGGCCTTCGGACGGCTCCTGCTTCCGAGGCCGCTGCGGCGCCGGCTCGGCGCGAACGTGGATCTCCTGCTGCCGCGCTGGTACCTGACGAGCTACTTCTTTCCCGCGGCGGCCCTGTACGTGTACTTCGACTACCTGAGCCCGATCCTCCTCAGGTGGTTGGGCGAGTCCTACTACTGGACCAGGACCTGGTACAAGCGGTTCATGATCGCCCGCGACCAGGAGCCGGCCGAGGCGTTGCTCGCGGCCGGCTTCGCGCTGTTCGTGTGCGACGTCCTCCTGCGGCTGTGGCTGGCCCGGAATCGACGCTCCGTGGGGGCTGAAGATCCGGGCTCGCGCGGGGAGGCGCTTCGCCGGTCGCCTTAGAATGCCCTGGCCATGCACCCGGAGGTCGCCGAGCAGCAGCGCCGCCTGCCCGACAGGCCCGGGATCTACATCTTCCGCGACGACGCCGGCAAGGCGCTCTACGTGGGCAAGGCGAAGTCGCTCAGGAAGCGGGTGGCGAGCTACCGGAGCCGCGCCGGCGACCTGCGGCTCGCGACCATGGTCGCGGAGGCGACGGCGCTCGAGTTCGTGGTCACGGGCAGCGAGGCCGAGGCGCTCCTGCTCGAGAACAACTGGATCAAGTCGCACAAGCCGCGCTACAACGTCCTGCTGCGCGACGACAAGACCTATCCCTACGTCAAGCTGACGCTGCGCGACGGCTACCCGCGGGTGGCCTTCACCCGGCGGATCTACGCCGACGGCGCGGAGTACTACGGCCCCTTCCTCCCCGGCGGGCTGGCCCGGCGGGCGATCAAGCTCACGCAGAAGCTCTTCGGCATCCGGATCTGCACGATCGAGATCGACGGCTCGCTGCCGCGCCCCTGCCTCTACTACGACATGAAGCGCTGTCTCGGCCCCTGCGTCGACGGCCTGACGAGTCCGGAGGCCTACGCCGGCGCCGTCGAGGCGGCGCGGCTCTTTCTCAACGGCCGGACCGTGGAGCTCGGCCGCCGGCTCAAGCACGACATGCACGAGGCCGCTGAGGCGCTCGAGTACGAGCGGGCCGCGGCGCTCCGCGACCTGCTCGCCGAGATCGACTCCGTCACCCAGCGCCGCAGCCTGAGCTCGCTCGGCGGCGAGGACGTCGACATCTACGGCGTCCACCTGGCGGGCGGCAACGCCGCCGTGACGATCCTCGTCATGCGCGGCGGTCGGGTCCTGGACCGCAGAGAGCTGTTCTGGGAGCGGCGGCCGGACCTGACGGCCCAGCGCCTGCTCTCCGAGCTGCTGCCCCAGGTCTACGACCGGACGACCTTCATCCCGAAGGAGATCCACCTCCCGGAAGCGATCGACGGGGACGAGGCGCTCGTCGAGTGGCTCTCCGAGCGCAAAGGGGAGAGGGTCTACCTCCGGCTGCCGGCTCGCGGACCCAAGGCGCAGCGCCTGCGGGTGGCGAGGCGCAACGCCGAGCTGGCGCACCGGCGGCGCTTCCGGGCCGATTCCGGCGCCGAGCGGGCGGCCGCCGCGCTGGCCGGGCACCTGGCGCTGGCCGAGCCCCCCGCCCGCATCGAGGGGATCGACATCTCGAACCTGCAAGGCACGGAGATGGTCGGCTCCCTCGTCGTCTGGGAGGGCGGGCGCATCCTCAAGAAGGACTACCGGAGCTTCAACCTGCAGAACATGGCCGGCCAGGACGATTTCGCCGCCATCCATCAGGTCGTGAAGCGCCGCTACCGCCGGGTGCTCGACGAGGTCGGCTCGATGCCCGATCTCATCCTCGTCGACGGCGGCCGCGGGCAGCTCAACGCGGCCCTCGAGGCCCTCGCCGAGCTCGGCGTCGAGGAGACGCCGGTCGCCGGGCTGGCCAAGCGCGAGGAGGAGATCTACCTGCCGGCGACCCCCGAGCCGCTACGGCTCGAGCGCGACGACCCGGGCCTCCTGCTCTTGCAGCGCATCCGCGACGAGGCGCATCGATTCGCCGTCGACCGCCACCGCCGGCGGCGGTCGAAGCGGGCTCTCGGAAGCCGCCTCGACGACCTTCCCGGCATCGGCAGCCACCGCCGCAAGGCGCTGCTGCAGCGCTTCGGGAGCCTCGAGGGGGTGCGCCAGGCGACGCTGGGGGAGCTCCAGGACGCGGTCGGCCCGCTCCTCGGCCAGCGGATCCACGCCGCGCTGCGAGCGGCCGGCGGCGCGCCGGAGACGGACTGAGCGTGGCGGCCGCTGCCTCGCCGTCCGCCGCCGCCCGCGTGCTGCTCGTCGACGCCAGCCCCTACATCTTCCGGGCCTACTTCGCGCTGCCCGCGTCGCTCGTCGACCGCGAGGGCCGGCAGGCGAACGGCGTCTACGGTTTCGGCTCCTTCCTGCTCAAGCTGATCGCCGACGAGCGTCCCACCCACCTCGGGGTGGCCTTCGACCGCAGTCTCACGACGAGCTTCCGCAACGAGATCTATCCGGACTACAAGCGACAGCGCGAGCTGCCGCCGCCGGCGCTCGAGGCCCAGCTCGACGACTGCCGGGCTCTCGCCCACGCGCTGGGCGCGGCGACCTTCGTGGACGATCGCTACGAGGCCGACGATCTGATCGCCACGCTCTGCGCCCGCCTTCCCGGCGAGCGCGTGGTCGTCGTCACCTCCGACAAGGACCTGGCGCAGCTCGTGGACGAGCGCGTCGGGTGGCTCGACCACGCCCGCGGGCGCCGGTACGGGCCGCGCGACGTCCGCGAGCGGTTCGGCGTCGAGGCGAGCCGGATTCCCGACCTTTTGGGCCTGGCCGGAGACCCCGTCGACAACATCCCCGGGGTGCGGGGGATCGGGCCCGGGACGGCGCTCGCCCTGCTCGGCCACTTCGCCTCGCTCGAGGACCTCGTCGCCCGGCGCGAGGAGATCGCCAGGCTCGGGCTGCGCGGCGGAGCGCGAATCCAGAGGCTGATCGCCGAGCAGGGCGAGGTTGCCCTGCTCTCGAAGACGTTGGCGACCGTGGCCCGCGACGCGCCGCTGACGGCTACGCTCGCGGATCTGCGCCTGCGGCCGCCGCGGCGGGCCGCGCTGGACGCGCTCTGCGGGCGCCTCGGGTTCGAAGCGCTCCACCGGCGCATCCTGGAGCGGGGCTCGGGTGGCGCCGCGTAGCTGGGCCGTCAGGGCCTACCGGCGGCTGGCGAGGCCCGTCGGCCGCCTCGCGATCCGGACCCGCGACCGGCGGCGGCTCGCGGCCCTGCTCGCCAGGCTGCGGGCGAGCCCGGGTTGGCGCGGCGACCGCCTGCCGGTGTTCGTGGTGGTCGTGCCCAACACCCTGGGCTGGCTCGAGCCCTGCGTGAAGCTCGTGCCGCCGGAGGTGCCCTTGCTGCTCGTCGCCAACGGCCTCGCCGGGGCAGAGCGGCGGGAGCTCGCGGCGGTGGCCCCGGGGCGGCCCGTGCTGGCGCTTTCGGTCCTCCCCGGGGCGTTCGCCAAGCACGGCACGGTCCTCGATCTGCTGGCGGCCGCCGCCGGCTCGGACTTCATCCTCCTCGACCACGACTGCTACGTCTTCGACGGCTCGTTGTTCGACCGCGTCGCATGGCGAGACGGCGAGATTCTCGCCGCCATCGACCGCCCGGGCTTCTACACCGTGAACGCCGCCAGCGGCCTGCGCTTCCCGCGCACCCACTTCCTCGTCGTGCGCCGCGAGGCGCTGCTCGAGCTGCGCGCCAGGCACGGCGTCGGCTGCGAGAAGGCGACGCGGACGCCCCGGCGCCTGGCGGACCTGCTGGCCCGGGTGGGACTGGGCGATCACAACTTCCCGCCCCACCGCATGCCCTTCTACGACACCTTGCAGCTGGCGATGGCGGTCGCCTTCGCCGAAGGCCGGAGGGTACGCTGGCTGCCAGTCGCCGCGGACGGGATCTCCCACGTCGGCGGCACGGCCCGCCGGCTCAACGATCCCGGCCGCGCCGTCCCGGGAGACGGGGAAGGGCGAAACACCCCTCGCCTGGTGTAGCTTGTGAAGGCGCGACGCCCCGATGCCAACGACACGGAGGATCCCGCAGATGCCCATCGCCCTCGGCGACCGTATCCCCTCGCTCACCCTCCAGCGCATGACCCCGGAAGGGGTGCGCCCGATCTCCACCGACGAGTTCTTCGCCGGCCGGCGGATCGCGCTCTTCGCCGTGCCCGGGGCCTTCACCCCGACCTGCTCCGACGCCCACCTGCCGGGCTTCCTGGTCCGCGCCGACGAGCTGCGCGCCCGCGGGGTGGACGCGATCGCCTGCACCGCCGTGAACGACGCCCATGTGCTCGACGCCTGGTCGCGGGCGACGAGCTCGGGGGCGACCATCACCATGCTCGCCGACGGCAGCGGCGACCTCGCCCGGGCCCTCGACCTCGTCCTCGACGGCCGGACGTTCGGCATGGGGCTGCGCTCCCGGCGCTACGCCATGGTCGTCGACGACGGCGTCGTCACCTACCTCGGCGTCGAGGACGGGCGCGAAGTCGGCGTCAGCAGCGCCGACGCCGTCCTCGCGGCGCTCGCCTAGCGGGGATCCGCGCTGGGCAGCCGCCGGCCGATCAGTCGGTCAAGGGCTCGACGCGAATGTCGCTGAGCTTCACCTCGGAGACCGGTTCCATGTGGCGCGCGACGTAGGCCGGATCGATGAGGTCGACGCTGTAGTCGCCGTCGGCGTCGAATCCGGCGTTGTCAGCGTCGAAGAAGAGAATGCCACCGACCCGGCGATAGTTGGAGAGCCGGCGGAAGCGCAGGCCGCCGGTCGGGGTTCCTGTACCGAAGCTGTAGGCGTACTGCTCGAGCCGAGCGGTCTCCGGGTCGAACCAGTAGGCGTAGTCATCGGCGGCGCTCGAGCTCGATCCCGCGGCGAAAGTCACCCGCACCCTGTGAAGCAAGCGGCCGTCCCATTCCTCCAGGCCCTGATCGATCTTGAAGACACCCGGATCGTTGAGGCCGAATGGAAGAAAGGGGAAGTAGACCCGCGCGAAGGCGAAGCTGCGAGCGCCCTCGATGGCGTCCCCGTCGAGGACCTGGAGCGCGCCGCCAATCCGTTGCTCGGTGTCGTCGTTGGTGACCCGCGTCACCCGCGACTGCCCGTCGCGGACGTCTTCGACCAGGTATTCGAAGAGACCTCCGTCGCGGCGTACGTCGAGCCGAAAGCTGCCGGAGCGCGAGGAGATCGTCAGCCGGGTGCGGGAGTCGCGGTACAGGTCGCCGCCGTGCAGCTCGATGGCTCGATCGACGATTTCCACCCGGTCGACCGCGGTCGGCGCGGCCGCGGCGGGTGTCTCTCTCTCGCCGTAGCTGCGCTCCACGACCCGCGCCCCGCGCTCGGAGTCGTAGGTGACGAGGAACAGGCGGTCGTACTGGTCGTCGGCGATCTCGAACTCGCCCACGCCGAGCGCGGAGAGCATCTCGGGGACGGTGTTGCTGTGGCCGACGATCAAGACCGCCTGCCCGGCGTGCTGCTCGAGGACCCACCGCAGCAGGCCCTCCGCGCTTCTGTCCACGGGGTCGAGAAAGAAGACCGGGGCGCTGATCGGCGGCGAGCAGCCGTCAAGCCCGGCGGCCGGACTGCCCGACCTCTGGACGACGATGGGAACGCCCAGGCGCCGGGCCAGCGGCAGCGCGGTCTGCGCCGTCCGGCAGAAGTCCGTCGCGTAGACGGCCCGCGCCCGCCAGCTCTCGGCGACGCCGGCCAGCGCCTCGGCGCGCTCGAGCCCGCGGGGAGAGAGATCGGGATTCCCTGTTTCCGCCTCCTTCTCGGCATGGCGGGCCAGCAACAGCAATGTCTCCTCGGCCGCCAACGGCGCCCGCACGACGAAGGGGAGAAGGACGAGGGCGACGACGGGCGTGATCCTGGCGCGCATGGCGGCAATCCTACCCGGATGGCTGCGGTAGCGGGGTCACCGTCCTACCCGAAAAAGGGAGGTTGGCCTGGCTGTAGCGGTGCACCGCACGTGGGAGCTGAGGGGGACCCGCGATCGGCGCGGTGTCCTGTGCAGGCGTCGGTTCTTCTAGTCGAGCGGCACCCGCCAGACGCCGCGGCCGTGGGTGAAAGCAAAGAGGTAGTTGCGGCCGCCGGCCTGAGCCAGGGTGAGCCATTCGGTGACGACGTTGGCGAAGCCGGTGTTCTCGACCGCCCACGTCTCGCCGGCGTCGAGCGAGACGAGGACGCCGAGGTCGGTGCCGAGGTAGAGCCGGCTGGTGTCGTTCGGATCGACGACGATCGAGTGGACGGGGAGGTCGGGCAGGCTGGCGCCGTCGATCGGGCTCCAGCTTCGCCCGGAGTCGACGCTCTTCCAGAGGTGGCCGCCCCGGAAGCTCGCGAAGGTGGCGTAGGCGACCGTGTCGTCGGTCGGATGGAAAGCGATCGACGAGACGAAGCCGCGGCGCAGCCGGGTGTGCTCGAGCGGCGTGGCGCCGTTCGACGACGTCGCCCCCGCGAGGCGGTAGATGCGGCCGCGGTCGCTGCCGGCGAGCACGAGGCCGGGGTCCTGCGGCGAGACGGCGATGGCGCTGATCTTGTCGCCCACCGTGGGAGCGCTTCCTTCCTGCCAGAGTCCGCCGCGGTCGCTGCTGCGCCACAGCCTCCTGCCGCCGAGCCAGAGACGCGACGGCTGCCCGGGGTCGCCGACGAGGGGCGCGATGAAGAGGAAGCCCGAGGGGACGGCACGGTAATCGTCGTCGTCGTCGACGGGGTCGGTGATGCCCTCGATGCTCCGCTCGAAGCTCTGGCCGCCGTCGCTCGACGTCCAGACGATGCCGCCCTGGGTGGTGGCCACGATCGAGGCGGGAGCCGACGGGTCGAGGACCGAGTAGCCGCCGTCGCCGCCGAGAATCGGCTCCCAGCCGTCGGCGCCGCGGCCCAGGCTGCCGCGCACCGTGCCGTTGTCCTGCGTGCCGCCGAGGTAGCTCGCACCGTTGGCGTAGACGCTGCCGTGGTAGAACTGCGTCACCTCGTAGCCCGCGTTGCGGGGCGTCCAGCGGATGCCGGAGATTCCGCGGCAGGGGGCGTCGGCGCCGGTGGCGGTGACGCCGCGGGCGTTGGTGGTGCGCCAGATGCCGCCGTCGTTGAGGCTGAAGAGCACCCGGTTGCCGACGCCGTCGTAGCGCGGATCGAACACGAGCGCGTGCTGGTCGGCGTGGAGGTGGCTCGGGCTCGCGCCGAGGCCGGGCCACCAGTAGGAGGCGATGCCCCAGCTGCGCCCGCCGTCGTCGGAGCGCAGCAGATCGACGCTGCCTGCCCACACCCGGTCTTCGTCCATCGGGTCGACGGCCACCACGTTGGCGTACCAGCCCATGTTGAAGACCTCGTTCGTGCCGCCGAAGCCGCACTCCTCGAGATAGTCGATCACCACGTTGCTGAGCAGGAGGGTGTGGAGCTTTTCCGGGTCGTCGTTGCGGACCTGGGCGTGCCAGCTGCCCGGCGCGCCGCTGGCGTCGGAGCGGAAGAGGGCGAGCAGCCCCTGCGCGAAGACGCCGCCGGGCCCCGGGACGTTGCTCGCGGCCAGCGCGTAGACCACCTGCGGCCGCGACGGGGCGACGGCCAGCGAGGTGCGCCCCATGCCCGGCTCCGCGAGGACCTTCTGCCAGGCGCCCGCCGCCCCGGCGTCCGGATTGCGCCAGACGGCCGCCGGGGCGAGGGTGCCGCAGGATGCGAAGAGGTAGTCGGCGGCGAGATCGCGCCGGATCTCGAGATCGAGACAGCCGCCCTTGACCGCCGTGGCCAGGGTCCGCGTCCAGGTGGCGCCGCCGTCGAGCGAGCGCAGGACCCCGGCCCGGGTCGCCGCGTAGACCCGGCGCGGGTCGAGGTGGCTGACGACGAGGTCGTTGACCCAGCGGAAGAACCCGGTGTCGGTGCTCTCGAGGCGGATCCAGGTCTCCCCGGCGTCGGTCGTCTTGAAGATGCCCGCGCCGCGCAAGGGCAGCGCCGTGCCGCGAACCGCCTCCCGGAAGTAGCCCTCGCCGGTGCCGGCGTAGAGGACGGCCGGATCGGTCGGATCCATCGCCAGCGCGTTGACGCTCAGATTCGCGAGGTCGTCGGCCAGCGGCCGCCAGCTCCTGCCGCCGTCCGTGCTCTTCCACACCCCGCCGGACACGCCGGCGGCGTAGAGGATCGCCGGGCGCACCGGGTCGATCACCAGGGCGCGGCTGCGGCCGCCGATGTTGCCCGGGCCGAGACTCTGCCAGCCGGGCAGGGTCGCCGTCGCGCCCTCGGGGCCGCGGGGCAGCAGCAGGTCCGCGCGAATCGAGTGCACGGGAAGCGCCGCGAGCCGCTCGCGGGCGGCTGCGTAGGCCTGCTGTGGACGGACCCCGCGGGCGCCGGTCAGTCTCTTGCTGCGGGCGAAGGAGAAGGCGCCGGCGGCGCCCGATGCGGGCAGGACGGGTCCGGCTTCGAGGCGGGCCTGGATCGCGGCCGGCGGGGTCCGGGGCCGCTCTCGGGTGGGACGCCGGTTTCCTGGCACGAGCGCGATCGCGAGCGCGGCCAGCAGCAGCAGGGCGAGCGTTGCTGTGCGACGAGACATGACGCTTCCTCCGCGAGAACCGCCCGTCGAGCGCGGGCGGCGCCGAATCGACCGGGAGCCCGGTCGTTGTCGCTCTTCTGATCCTAACGCCTCGACGCCCGGGCCGGATTCCCCGCGCCGTCGGGTCTACGGCCCGGCGGCGCTCCCGCCGGCAGGTCGGGCCACCGGGCTCAGCCGTCGGCGGCGGGCGCCGGGGCGGGGCGCTCGATCTTCAGGAACTGCAGCGACAGCAGGGAGACCAGGCAGTAGCCGGCGAAGTAGTAGAAGCCGACCTCGGCCGCCGCGTCGAGGTTGTCGGTCGCCTTGGCCGCCAGGTAGGCGACGTAGACGCCGACGAGAAAGACGTCCGACATCGACCATTTGCTGATCGCCCGAACGAACCGGAAGAGGTCGTAGCGCAGCTGCGGCCGGCGCAGGGTCAGGGCGACGAGCAGCAGCAGCCCCTTGACGGCCGGCACGACGACGCTGAAGAGCAGCACCAGCCCGGCGACGAAGTCGTTGCCCGACTCGTGCAGGTTGCGCACGGTCTGGAGGATGCTGCGGGTCTCGCGGAAGAGCTCCTGGCTCACGCCCATGAAGTCGATCGACGCCGTGATCGTGAGCAGCGGCCTCGTCAAGCCGGGGTAGAGCAGGGCGTAGGAGACGAGGATCAGGCCGATGGCGACGAGGTTGCGGGCGCGGATCGGCATGCGGTTCTTCCGTTCGGGAGGTTCTTCTCGCGGCGAGAGTCACGGGATTGTACGCCCGGAGGCGGCATCGGTTGCACGCCGCGGCCGTTCGGCGCGATTCCTTCCCCGGCGGCTGTAACAAATCCCCGCCTCGCACGCCAGTCA
>JAOTWP010000168.1 GCA_029862975.1 Acidobacteriota bacterium | reverse complement strand
GAACGGGGCTACGACGTCACTTACCTTCGCTGCAGCGACATCAAGGACCGCCTGCAGCTACTGGATCAGCTCACCTCTGAGCGCGGACCCGCTGCCCGCCCCCTGGTCATCGCCTTAGACGGTTACGATGAAGCCAACCTTCTCCGGCTCGACAAGAAAGACATCAAGCGCGAGGTGCTCACGGCGCTCTTCGAGATCTCGTTTCGGCCTCGCGTCTTCGTTATTCTCAACTCCCGGCTCATACCGATGAGCGAGGAGAGCATCTATCTCGGCATCGCCAATCTGATGTACGACCTGCGGCAACAAGACTCGACCACTGTTGTAGAACTCAAACCGTTCCGCAAACCGCAGATCGAGGCCTGGTTAGACGCCTACTCAAATGCGAAGGCCAAACGCGGCTACGAGCAGCGCCTCTTTCGCGAAGACCTCGGGCACCTGCACAAGAACCTCGCCAACGCCTGCCACAATCCGCTGTTCCTTTACATGCTTGCCGCGCGCTTCTATGAAGCCGGCATTGAGAGGCTCACGGACGTCTACGATCTCTATGAGTCGTTCGTCGACAACACTGTGACCGGCAAGTTCCGGTTCGAGAAGAGGCAGGCGGCTTCGATCGCAGAGGTGTCCCGCCACTATCGTGCGTTTCTTCGTGAGATGGCGCTGGCGATCAGCGCGACCAACGACCTCGAGTTCGACTCGAAGACACTCGACGCATGGAATCTCGACGCGAACGACAGGCTGTACTCGATCCCCTACGCCACGGTGAGGGAAACAATCGAGAAGACAGCCGAGCGCCTGCTTGACCCTGTGGACCTGGGAGACATAGACCGGCGCCGACTGATCAACAATGTCCTGACCTGTTACTTCCTGGCCGAGTCCGGGGACCGCTGGCGATTCACCGACAACAACATCCTCTTCTTTCTCCTTGCCGAGGCTCTTCTGCTCGCCACCAAGCACACCGTCACGAAGGGAAGCATCGAGGGATTCGCAAGCGCGTTTACGTCGGCTCTCAACTCGCCTACAATTCCGCTGCACCCCTTGTCGGTCGAACTGTTGTTGCTTCGATTGGCCTCGGAACCGTCAGAGGAGCGAGAGAGAATCTCGGAGTTTCTGGCAGAGCTGTTCCGGATGCCGCTCGTGTTGACCGCGGGCAGCGGCTCGAAACAACTCGATCCCCAAGAGGTTCGTAGGCTCGCGACACTTCTGGTCGTGATCTTCTTGAGAGTCTCGGAACGAAAGTACTCAGAGCTCTCGGACTTCTTGTCGTCGCTACAGATTCATCTGAGAATGCTCGCCAAGACCGACGTTCGCGCGTACGACATTCTTCGGTCTTTCTTCCGTTCGTTGACCGTGCGCGAGGGCAGATTCGATGGATTCGATTTCGACGGATTCAACTTCCAAGGCTCATTATTCGAGAGTGTCAAGTTTGAGAAGTGCCGATTTTGCGATCCGGTTTTCGATCACCTGGTGCTCGACGGGGAAAGGGCCGAGTTTCGACACTGCACACTGGAGAGGGTGGATGCGAGAAGCGTCAGCGGAAGGGCCCGATTCGAGGCCTCGGAGGTCGAGCTAAGACTGACGGACCCCGGAGATCTCGATCTTCATTTCGAAAACTGCCACGTCAAGGATCTCAACATTCACGCCAAGAGGCACACGCACCCGGCCAAGGTGAGAGTGTCGGTCGACGGAGGCCGTGTCGACCACCTGATCCTGAGAAAGCTCGTCGTCGAACGGCTCGAGCTGCGCAACTGTGAGCACCCAGTGTTGAAGCTCGAGGGGAGCAAGGTCTGGCTCCTCAGGGTCAATGCACGTTGCACCTCCAAGAGGATCGTCTCCAAGGACGGTCAGAGCAAGATCTACGAGGTGAAGGACTGAGTCAGAGCGCCACGTAGGACTCGTCGCATAGGCTTGCTCAAACTCCCTGGATGCCCCGCCTTTGTGTGAAGCTGCGCAAGATTGCCGTTGGCAGGGCGGAAACGGTCCGCGCAGACGCGAAGGAAACGCTCGTAGTAATGAGCGAGCGCCAGGTAGAGGACCATCCGCTCGGCCCATGGCGGGCGATGGGTCTGGAGACTCGATGCAGCGACGCCCGCCTCCAATCTCAAGCGCGAAGACGAGCTGGTGGCCAGCAGCCTGTGGTGCCTCGGCGACGAGAGGGCCGCAACGTCCCAGATGTCGCCCTTTTCGGGCATCGTCGGCCGGCTGATGTTGGTCGCCCGCAGAGCCGCTGTGGCCTTACCTCGAAGGGAGTGCAGTCGCGGCCGGGGGTCCTCGGTGGCCAGGCCCCGGAGTCAGAGCGGCGGCGGCGCTTGAGACATCTTCGGCGATTGGCGCCTGTGCGGCGAAAGTACCGCGCGGCCGCGGGCAAGGGCTCTCGATCGCCGTCGCATTGACGCTGCCCCGCGGCGCTTGCTAGCGTGCCCCCTCTCATGTGTGCCGCCGAAGCTCCGTTCGAGCAGCCCCTGGCCGATCTGCGGCGGCGGATCGGGGAGCTCGAGGACTTTCCCGAGGGCGCCGGGCGGGGGCGGGAGATCGGGCGGCTGCGCAAGGAGCTGGAGAAGAGCACGCGGGAGGTCTACGGCAAGCTCTCGCGCTGGGACAAGACGCTCGTGGCGCGGCACTCGGACCGGCCCTACACCAACGACTACATAGGCCACCTCATGACGGACTGGCTGGAGGTGCACGGCGACCGCGGGTTCGCCGACGACCCGGCGATCGTCGCGGGGTTCGCGACGTTCAACGGCCGCTCGGTGGCCGTCATCGGGCACCAGAAGGGGCGCAGCACCCAGCAGCGGATCGCCCGCAATTTCGGGCAGCCGCAGCCGGAGGGCTACCGCAAGGCCCTGCGCGTCATGAAGCTCGCGGAGCGCTTCGGGCTGGCGATCCTCACCTTCATCGACACCCCCGGCGCCTACCCGGGCATCGGCGCCGAGGAGCGCGGCCAGGCCGAGGCGATCGCCCGCAACCTGATCGAGATGGCCGGCCTGCGGGTGCCGCTCGTCGCCACGATCACCGGCGAGGGGGGCAGCGGCGGCGCCCTGGCCCTGGGCGTCGGCAACCGGGTGCTGATGCTCGAGTACTCGATCTACTCGGTGATCTCGCCCGAGGGCTGCGCGGCCATCCTGTGGAAGGACCAGGCGAAGCGCGAGCAGGCCGCCGAGGCGATGAGGATCTCGGCCCCGGATCTCGAGAAGTTCGGGATCGTCGACGAGGTCGTGCCCGAGCCGCTGGGCGGCGCCCACACGGACGCGCCCGAGACCTGCCGGCGGGTCGGCGAGGCCGTGCAGCGGGCTCTCGACGCGCTGACCGGGCTGACGGCCGAAGAGCTGGTGGCCCAGCGCTACGAGCGCTTCCGGAGCCTGGGCGTGTTCACGGGCGGTTGAGCGTCCGCTGGCAGCGCGCCCCGCTCCCCGCGGGCGCGACGCCCCTGGCGGCCGGCGGCCTTCCGGACTGGCTGGCCGCCATGCTCGCGCGCCGCGGCATCCAGACCGCGGCCGCGGCGGAGGCGTTTCTCGAGCCCTCGCTCGCGGATCTCCACGACCCGGCGCGGCTGCCGGACCTCGAGGCCGCCCTCGAGCGTCTCCTGCGGGCCCGCGCGGCGGGCGAGAAGGTGGCGGTCGTCGGCGACTACGACGTCGACGGCGTCACGGCGAGCGCCCAGCTGCTGGCCGTGCTGCGGGCCTGCGGCGTGGCGGCCGAGGCGGTGCTGCCGCACCGTCACAAGGAAGGCTACGGCTTCCAGCCCGTCCACGCCGAGCGGGCGCGAGCTCTGGGCTGCGCGCTGGTCGTGACCGCCGACTGCGGCAGCACGTCCCATGCCGCCGTCGAGCGCGCGGGCGAGCTCGGGCTCGACGTCATCGTGACCGATCACCACCTGACGGCCGGCGACCTGCCGGCCGGCACGCTCGAGATCAACCCGGCGCGCGCCGACGCCGAGTACCCCTACCGCCACCTGTGCGCCTCGGGGATCGCCTTCAAGCTGGCGTCGGCCTTCGCGGCCCGCTGCGAGCGGCCGGTGCGAACCGAGAGCCTGCTGCGCATGGCCTGCCTGGGCACGATCGCCGACCTCGTCCCCCTCACCGGCGAGAACCGGACGATCGCGGCCCTGGGGTTGCGCGCGCTGCCGGAGACCCCGTCTCCGGGCCTCCAGGCGCTGATGGCCGGCGCCGGGGTCGGGCGCCCGGTGACGGCCGAGGACGTGGGCTACCGCCTGGGGCCGCGGATCAACGCCGCGGGCCGGATGGACGCGGCCGACACGGCCCTCGACCTCCTGCTGAGCCGCGACCGCCGCGCCGCCCGCGAGGCGGCGGCACGGCTCGAGGAGTGGAACCGCGAGCGCCGCACGGCGCAGGCCCGGACGACGGCCGCCGCCGTCGAGCGCTGGCAGGGTGACGGCGAGCTGCCGGCGATCCTCGTCGGCTGGGATCCGGACTGGCACGCCGGGGTCGTGGGCATCTCCGCCGGCCAGGTGGCGCGCCACTACCACCGGCCGGCGCTCCTCCTGCAGGTCCGCGGCGAGCTCGCCAAGGGCTCGGGGCGCAGCATTCCCGGCATCGACCTCCACGCCTTCCTCCACCGCTGGGGCGACCGGCTCGAGCGCTTCGGCGGCCACGAGCAGGCCGTCGGCCTGACCGTGACGCTCGCCAGCCTGCCGCTCCTGGCCGCCGAGTGGGCGGCCGCGGCTGGCGCCGAGTGGCCGCCCGAAGCGCTCGAGCGCGTCCACGAGTACGAGTGGGAGTTCGCGCCCGACGCGCTCGGCCGCGAGCTCGAGGCCGCCCTGCGCCGCCTCGAGCCGTTCGGAATGGGGAACCGGCGGCCGCTCCTGCGCACGGGACCGCTGGCGCTCCTCGCTGCGCCCCGGCTCTTCGGAGAGGGTCATCTCAAGGGCACCGTCCGGACCCCCGGGGGGCGCCTGCTGGCGATTCTCGGCTGGGGCTGGGCGGCGCGCGCCGCGGAGCTCGAGCGGCCGTTCGAGGCGCTCGTCCACCTCGAGCACGACAAGTACCTGGACGCCCCCGTGCTGCGCCTCCGCGACGTCCGCCCGCCGGCCGCGGCCAGCGCTTAGAATGGCGCCGCACGATGGCCCGCACGACGACCACGACCCTACGGCGAATCCGCCGTCTCCTGCTCGGCGGCATCGTCGCGTTCCTGGCGGCTCTCGTCGCCCTCTACGTGCTCGGCCGCCCGCGGCCCGCGGGTCTCTCGCCGGCCGATCGCGAGCAGGCGCCGGAGGGCAAGATCGTCCAGGTGGGGCGCGGCTTCCGCTACGAGGTCTCCGAGGACGGCGAGAAGCTCTTCGACATCGAGGCGGACCGGGTCCTCTCCGACGAGTCGGATCTCTACGTCCTCGAGCAGGTCAAGATCACGATGGAGCGCGAGCCGGGCTCGACCTACACGATGACCGCGGCCAGCGGCACCTACAGCATCCTGCGCAACGAGGCGTCGCTCACCGGCGACGTCGAGATCCGCTCGACCGACGGCCTGACCCTGAAGACGGAGGGTCTCGAGCTGCGCCGCCGAGGCCAGGTCGTCGTCAGCTCGGCCCCCGTCCGGCTGGCGATGGGGGAGCTGTACTTCGGGCGCGCCAACCGCCTCGAGGTCCTGTTCCCGAGCAACCGGATCCTGCTCGCCGGCAAGGTCGAGATCGGCACCCAGGCAGGAGTCTCACCCACGGCGTCGCTGCGGGCCCAGCGCCTCGTGTTCTTCCGCGACACCCACAACCTGCTGGCCGAGGGCGCCGTCGAGCTGCGGCGCGGCGACGACTCGCTGGCGGCCCGCCGGCTGTCCGTCAATTTCGACGAGCTGGACCGGCAGGTGCTCTTCGCGCTGGCCAACTGGGACGTCGTGGCGACCTTGCGGCAGGTCGACGACGCCGGCCTGCCGTCGACGGCGACCGCGACCGGCGATCAGCTCTCGGTCGTCTTCGACGACGTCACCGGCGACGCCGAGCGTCTCGAGATCGACGCCCCGGAGGGCGGGCTGGCCCGGCTCGTCGTCGTCGACGCCACCCAGCTCACGCGGGAGATGGAGGCCGACTACCTGTGGGCCGAGTTCGCCGCGGGACGCCTCGAGCAGGCGCAGGGCCTCGGCGGGGTCGCGATCGAGGAGGGGCTCGCGTTCGCGCCGCGGCTGCTGCTGCGCCAGGTCTGCAGCGAGACCGCCGAGGCGCTCTACGACGCCAATGGGGCGCTCGTGTCGCTGCAGCTGTCCGGCACCGTGACCTACCAGGAGCGCGATCTGCTGGCGGCGGGCGACGAGCTGACGGCGCTGGGCGACGACGGAGCGGTCGACCTGGTGGGGGATCGCGCCTCGATCGCCAGCTCCGACGGCCACCTCGAGGCGCCCCGGATCCACCTCGACCGCGCCGCGGGGCGGGCGGAGGCCACCGACGGGGTTCGCGCCGAGCTCGTCAGGGGCTCGGGACCGGATCTCGCCGCGGGTGCCGAGGAGCCGGTGCGGATCGAGGCCGCGCGCGCCGACTGGACGGCCGAGCCGCGGGAGTTCCGGTTCCAGGGCGACGTGCGCGCCTGGCAGGAGGAGAACTTCCTCGTCAGCGAGAGCCTGGGGCTCGCGGGCGAGGAGCTCGTCGCGGACGGCGGGGTGCGCTCGGTGTGGCACCGGCGAACCGCGGCCGAGGAGGACGCCGACGAGCCCCCCGTGACCGTCTCCGCGGCCAGGATGCGCTACAACATCGACGAGGGCCGGGTCGTCTACGAGGGCAGCGCCCAGATCGTCCAGGGCGGGCGCAGCATGCGCTGCCCGCGGCTGCAGCTCGAGGTGGGCGAGACGGACGAGTTCGAACGGATGTACTGTGAGGGGGGCAGCCAGATCGTCGACGGGGACGGCGGCAGCAACATCACCGGCGACGCCGCCATCTACAACACGGACGCCGGCAAGGTGAAGGTGTTCGGCGACCCCGTTCGGCTCAGCCAGCCGGGGGGCGGAACGATCAGCGCCCGGCTGGTGGTCTACGACTTCGACACGGCGATCGCCGAGATCGACAGCGTCAAGGACGAGTACGCGGACCTCTTCATGTCCTCGTCGGAGTACTTCCAGCAGTTCGGCTACACGCAGTTCGGAAGCGCCGTCCCGCCGCCCGCCGGGGGCGAGGCGACCGGCGGCGCGACCGATCCGGTGACCGGGCTTCCCGTCGCGCCGCTCGATCCGGCCGCCGGCGCTCCGCTTCCCGGCGGCGAGGACGGCCTTCCGGCGCCGGACGCCGCGGCCGAGAGCGCCGAGGGGCCGCGCCCCGGCGACGGCGACGC
>JAOTWP010000167.1 GCA_029862975.1 Acidobacteriota bacterium | reverse complement strand
CAGGACGGCCGCCAGGAAGTCCAGCCGGCCCTGGGCCACGAGGAGCCCGGAGGCGATGCAGGTGAGGTCCTCGCTGACGAGGGTCGCGGCCGCCAGGAGCAGCATCCAGACGAGGAGCGCCGGGCCGACCGCCGCGGGCAGCGTCGCCACGTCGAGCGGCCGGGCGGCGGCGGCGCGGCGCGGCGCCGTCGCCTGCCGCCGCACCGGCGCTCGTCCGGCGTCGACCCGGTGGAGGAAGTCCCGCAGGTCTCGCGCGACCGTCTCCGGCTCCTGGAACGGCATGAAATGCCCCGCGGGATAGAGGACGAGCTCGCTGTGGGGAACGATGCGATGGTGCTCCAGGGCGGCCTCCACCGGCACGAGGAAGTCCCTCTCGCCGTGCTGGATCAGCACCGGCACCTCGAGGGCCGCGAGGACGCCGCGCAGGGGCCGCTGGTCGGAGTCGAAGAAGCTGCGGGCGTACGGGACGCCGAGCAGGGCGCCGTCGAGAAGCCCGAAGTGCGGCGTCAGGCGGCTCAGGATCCACAGGGCGGCGAGCTGGACGCCGTGGACGGCGTGGTTGAGGCGATGCTCGCCGAAGAGCTCGAACTCCTGGGCGCCGATGCCGGCCAGCAGCGTGACGGAGCGCACCCTCGCCTCCCGGCGGGCGAGCTCGAGGGCCACGCCGGCGCCCCAGCTGTAGCCCACGACGTGGACCGCGTCGATCTCGAGGAGCTCGAGGAGCTGCGCCATGTAGTCCGCCTGGGCGGCGATCGAGTAGTCGGGCACGCGCGCCGAGGAGGCGCCGAAACCCGCCAGATCGGGGGCGATCGTCCGGTACTCGTCGCCCAGCAGGAGGGCGAGGCCGCGCACCTCGAGGCGGCTGCCGGGGCTGCCGTGGAGCAGGAGCACGGCAGGCCGCGGCGGCCCGCAGTCCGGCGCCGGCGAGCGACGCTCGAACGCGATCGTCACCGGCTCCGCGAGCCGGCGCGGGCCGTCCACGGCGGCGAGGGTGGCGGTCTCGACCCCGGGCTCGGTGGCTGCCGTCCGGCCGCCGGAGAGGCCTGCCAGCGCGTACGAGAGGGCGAGCAGAGCGAGGTAGGTGGCGCCTCCGGCGCGCCGGAGGCGGCGCCCTCGCCGGCTCACCCGGCGGGCCGGCCGCCGGCCTCGTCCGGCGCCGCGCGCGGCAGCTGCGCCGTGCTCGACAGGGGACTGCGGCAGGGCGGTCCGGCGGCGTAGGCGGTGGCGACCGCGGCGTCCGTGACCACGATCCGCGTCATGCTGACCGTCCGGGCGTCGTCGCGATGCATGCACGGGGACAGCGGTCCGCGCGCCGGCAGATGGCTGCGATGGAACGCGAGGTGGGCGGCCGCAGACGGCGGGGCGTCGCGCAGCAGGCGGCCGAGAGCCCGCCGCCGCGCGCTCTCGGCGCCGCCGGAGTCGCGCGAGGAGGAGGACAGGAGAAACGGCGAGCCGGGATCCCTCGCCTCGAGGGCGCGGCCGTCCCAGTCGAGGACGGCGGCTTCCCCGGGCGACGCCGCGAAGATCGTGAACGGCTGCAGCCGGTCGAGCTCGAGGTCACGGATCCGCTCGCGGAGCCGGCGCGGGTCGGCCAGGTCGGCCAGCCGCCGGACCAGGAGACCTCGGGAGACGACTCGCGACGGCGCGCGGGCGGTGGCGGGGTGGGCGTTCAGCAGGCCGATCGTCGTGCCGTGCTCGTTGACCGCGAGCCAGCTGCCGCCGGCCTCGTTGTCCGTGGGTGCGAGGTAGCGCACGCCCGCGGTGACGGCGGCCGTCGGTGGGCTCGCCGTCGCCCGGGTGCGCAGCTCGTCGCGGTTGAAGAAGAGCTCGTAGCCGCCCGCCGTCCGCAGCCAGGTCACCGTGCACATTCCGGCTGGCGCCCGAGGTGCTCGAGCGTCGACGGCGCCACCCCGAAGCCGGGTGGCACCTCGAATCCGTCCGCGCGCAGCAAGAGAGCGATGAGCGCGTAGTGGTGGATCGTGTGGCTCTGGAGGAAGAGCAGCTCCCGGGCGATGGTGGAGGTGGTCCACGGCGCGCCGGGCGCGACGGCGTCGGCGCGGACCGCGACCGTCCGCTCGAGGGCGCTCGGCTCGACGGCCAGCAGCTCCACCCGAATCCGGCGCAGGGCCGCCGCCGCCGCGGCGAGAGAGCTCTCGAGCGAGGGCGAGCGCTCTCGCGCGTCGTAGTCGATCCGGCCGCGCCGGCGGCCTTGCAGGAAGCAGTCGTAGAAATCGATGCAGTGCCGGAAGTGGGGGCCCACGCGGGCGGCCGGATCGGCTCCCGCGCCCCGCAAGTCCTCGAGGAGCTCCAGCCCCTGGTCGATGGCGGCCACGTTCTGTTCGCCCGGCACGCTCACTGCGGCGACAACCCTACCACCGGAGTGAAGTCGGAAAGCACCGCCCGGTGCAGCTCGGCGGCCAGCCGCTTGCGGTCGTGGTGACGGATGGCACGCTCGCCGAAGACGAGTCGCGCGTCGATTCTCGCCAGTCCCATCAGGCGCCAGAGGTGGTCCGGGAACGTCATCCCGCCCCACCAGCAGACCGCCAGATGGGCGGGGGGCTCGCCCGCGGGTGTCGAGTAGGACAGGGTGGCGTAGCGCACCGGCTCGCCGAGCTGCACGGGAGTCGCCAGGAGCGCCGGCAGGAAGGGCCGTACGGTCTCGCCCCCCGTGCTCGTGCCCTCCGGAAAGACCACGACGCCGTCTCCCCGGTGCAGGGCCTCCCGGGTCCGGTCCAGGACTCGCGAGACGTCGCGGCGCGAGGAGCGGTCGATGAAGACGGTGTCCATCTTCCGGCAGATCCAGCCGAGGACGGGCCACCGGGCGACCTCCGACTTGGCGACGAAGACGGCGTCCAGATGGCTGGCGAGCACGAGGACGTCGAGGTATCCGAGGTGGTTGCACACGAGAAAGAACGGCGCCGCGGGCGCGGCTCCCGAGATCTCGACGCGGACCCCGAGAACGGCGATCAGCCGCGCGCACCACGAACGGAACATCCGCGCCCGCCAGCGGGCGCGCTGCCGCGGGCGGCGGCGCAGCGCCGCCAGGCCGGCGAGCCAGACGGCGGCGTAGACGATCATCACGCCGGCGACGGCGAGCGCCCGCGCCGCTCCTCTCAGCACGCGGGTCACGACTCGAAGAACAGCCGGTGCATGCGCGCCGGCATCGCCTCCACGTCGAAGAGGGTGAGGAAGTCGACCGTCTTGAACTCGCGGTCGATCGCGGGCGGGCTGGCGACCTTGGCCCCGTGGCGCAGATAGATCCGGAACAGCGGCGGCACGTCCTGCCGGGTCGCCGGCTCCGGGGTCGCGCCCTCGAGCCGGCATTCGAAGCCCGGCAGCGGGGGGACGCGGATCTCGGGGTGCACGAAGCCGCCGGCCTCCAGATAGCGTTGCATGGCGATCCCGTCCCGCGGATCCTGGCTGGTCAGCGAGGAGCAGCCGAAGAGATAGCGCTTCGCGTTGTGGACCATGTAGGCGGCCAGCCCCCTCCACAGCAGGAAGAGCACCTGTGTGCTGCGGTGCGACCGCGCCACGCAGGCTCGCCCCACCTCCACGGAGCGCTCCACGACGGACGCGGGCAGGCCCGAGAGGTCGTACTCGCCGGCCGAGTAGAAGCCCCGGCGGGCGGCCGCCATCTCGCTCGTCTGGATGCGGTACGAGCCGACGATCGGGCGCCTCCTGCCCGCCGTGTCGCGAACGAGGAGATGGTGGCAGACCGCGTCGAAGGGGTCTTCGTCGCGTCCCGTCTCGTAGGAGGCGGCGAGCCCCTCGCCGAGCTCGAGGTTGAAGACCTCGAAGCGCAGCTCGAGGATCTCGTCGAGCTCCGACGCCAGGCGGGCGAAGCCGACCTCGTAGGAGCCCTCCGCGAAGACCTCGGCCGGGAGGCTCCCGGGGGCCACCGGATAGCCGTCGCCCGGCGGCGCCGGATCGCGCGTCGCCGTCATCGGGGGGCCAGCCGGGTGATGTCGCGGGGCTCCGTGCGCAGCTGCCACAGCCGGCCGCTGCGCACGACCTCGCCGGCTACCGCCACGGGCTCCGCGACCCAGGGCAGCAGCTCCGGGCCGAGCGGCCTGCCGTCGCGCCCCACCAGCAGGTAGAGCGCGGTCTCGCCGCCGCGATCCTCCGCCCGGAGCATCGCCGGCGCGCCGCCGCTGATGCAGCGCGCCGCGCAGGCGCGGTGCGGCTTGCCGGCGCCGGGCTTCATGACGCCGAGGTAGCACTTGCCGTCGACGATCTCGCCGGCGAGTCGCTGCTCGCCGAGCGAGCGCCCGGCGGGCCGGCGCTCGCCCGCCGGGCCGCGGTCGAGGACGCCCCCGGCGCCGATCTCGATCATCTTCGCGTCGCCGCGGTAGATGAGCTGCCCCTCGAGCGCGACGGCGTGGCCGTCGAGGCCGGCGACGAGGGCCGCGGCCCCGCGCTTGCCGCGGGCCACGAGGAGGTGGGTCTCGCCGGCGTGCTCCGCGGGCCGCTCGACCTCGAGCGCCGGGTACGGACCCTCGATCAACCGCCCCTCGAACGAGCGCGGTTGCCCGTACTCGAAGACGGCATCCGCGAACGGGCCCTGGAAGCCCGCGGCGAGCGCGGCGACGACGGGTGCCGCCAGCAGGAGCGCCAGCACCGTGCGCCGCCGGTGGCGGACCAGGCCGGGGGGCGCCTGCGGCTCGTAGCCGACGTAGAACTCCTCGCGCCCCTCAGGCACCGGCGCTCTCCTCGATCCGCGCCGGCGCCGCCGGCGTCCCCGGCGGGTTCGGGCGGGGGTCGACCCATACCCGGCCCGCCGCCACCCGCACGTTGAACGTGGGCACGCGCTCCTCGAACGGCGGCGGCGAGGCGCCGGTGGCCGGCGAGTACTCGTAGCCGTGCCACGGGCAGACCACGCAGCCGCGGAGGACCCGCCCCTCGCCGAGGGGCCCGTTCTGGTGCTGGCAGACGTTCGAGAGGGCGGAGATCTTGCCGTCGTAGCGGAACACGGCGACCCGCTCGCCGCCGAGGGCGGCGATCTTCGCGCGGCCGGGCGCGATGTCCTCGACGTCGCAGACCGCCACGTAGCCGTCCACCCCGGCGGCGGTGGCGGGCCGGTCGGCGCCGCGCTCGCGCCAGCCGGCCAGGAGGTGGATCGCGAGCAGCCAGGCCACGCCGCCGGCCAGGAGGGCCGTGTAGGCCGGGTGGGTCTCCGCCTGCAGCACCCCGAGAGCGACGTGGGCCACGAGCAGGGCATAGGCCGCGTAGGCGGCCATGTGGAGCCGCTTCCACACCGGCGCCGTCAGCTGGGCCAGCCAGAAATCGTGGCTGGTGGCGGCCATCAGGAAGAGGATCGACAGGGCCGCCAGGCCGAGCGGCTCGAAGGGGAACTGGCTCAGGCTGTCGACGCGCGGGTTCGACGAGAGGACGCTCACCAGCGGGTGGACGTTGCCGAGGGCGTGGAACTGGACGATCGCGAAGCCGCCATGGGCGAGCCCGACCAGGAACGTGACGACGCCGAGGTGGCGGCGGTTGTAGAGCAGCGTCAGGAACCGCGGATCGAGGCGGGCCAGCGGCCCGATCGAAAGCACCAGGTGGAGGAGGAGGAAGGCGGCGGTGCCCAGGGCGCGGATGAGCAGCGTCTCCGCCGTCGTGCCCGGCGCCAGGAGCAGGCCGGCGGCGACGAAGGCGGAGAGGTAGAGCGCGATGCCGGCGGCGAGCGCCAGGTCGTAGAGCTTCTTCTGCCGGTTCCAGCCGACGGCCTTGTAGGTGGCGCTCAGGGCCGCTCCCCGCCGCGAGGCTGGGATGGCCCCGGGTCCGCCTCCTGCACGGACGCCGAGGGCAGGGCCTCGAGTCTCGGCACGGTCGGGCGGTGCCGCAGGGCGAAGAACAGAAGCACCGGCAGGAGGACGGCCAGCAGGGTGAACCAGCGCCGATGCCAGACGCGCAGTCCGCGGATCATCGAGCCGCCTCGCGGTGGGCGTTGCGCTCGGTCGGCGGCCCGCCGGCGCCGCGCCACCAGCGCCAGGCAAGGAGCGGCCAGAGCGCCGTGACGCCGGGCAGGATCGCGAGCCGGAAGCCCCAGCCCGCCTCGCGGGCCGCCCGGTCGACCCGCGCAACGCCGCGGGTCACGAAGGCGACGCCGAAGAGCGCGCCGGCCACGACGTACACGGTCGCAAGGTTCACTGCCAGCTCGGCCCACTCTCGGCTCACTCGTTCCCCCGACCGGAGTCCGGATCGTCGGATGAGTATACGCGGGGCCGGCGCG
The DNA here is from genome assembly GCA_029862975.1 of Acidobacteriota bacterium. Lineage (GTDB taxonomy): Bacteria > Acidobacteriota > Thermoanaerobaculia > Multivoradales > JAHEKO01 > CALZKB01. Next base: position 1,100 of record JAOTWP010000167.1, on the reverse strand, counting down.
GCCGGTTTGGGGCCCGGCCGAGCCTGGAGCGCACGGGTGTGGGCGCCCGCGACCGCTGCGCCGCGGGCGGTCTACGCTTCGGGGGCGAGCTCCAGAGCGCCGAGGTCGACGAGCCTCTCGAGAGCCGCGAGGAAGTTGAAGCGGCTGCCGCCCACTCGCTCGTAGTGCGCGCGGATGCTGGCGCCCGGCTGGTGGGTCGCCAGCGCCCGGCGCCAGCGCGGGTGCGCGCCGGCGGGCAGGCCGGCCTTCCCGGGAACGAGGACCAGGTCGTCGCTCGGGAGGACGCGACGGATGCTCTCGAGCTCGTCGGCCCGCCGGGCGGACTCCATGACGATCATCGTCGCCTCCGCCGGCACGGGATCGAGGCCCACGCCCGCCGCCGAGGGCAGGATCTCGGCGCTCACCCAGCCGGTCGTCCAGCCGATGGGTACCGTCCCCAGGTTGACGTTGTGGTCGAAGAGCGCCGCGCGCAGCGTCTCTGCGGGAAGCACGCCGAGCTCGACCATCGCCGCGCCGATCCGGCTCTGCGCGTCCCGGCTGTAGACGATCGCCGCGGCCAGATCGACCTCGTCGATCAGCCCCTCGGCGAAGAGGTGCCGGCCCAGCCCCTCGAGGGGACGATTGGAAGAGGCGAAGACGAGGCCGCCGCGCTCGATGCGCAAGGTGATCCGGACGCCCTCCGACCTGAAGGCGAGGCGGCCGGTCAGGCGCGAGGTCTCGGCCCATTGCAGAGCGTCCGCGGCCGAGAACGCGGAGAGCTCGGCCACCATCTGCGGTCCGTCCTTGCCGATCTCGTCCATCGCTGCCTTGTCCGTCGCCGCGCTCGCGCCTCGAGGCTCTACCGCCGGCTCCGGGTCACGTCGGCCGTGGCGAGCGTCCGAGCGCCGCGCCGCCGGTCATCCGCCGCCGCCGGAGACCCGCCGGTTGACTCCGGAGACCTCGATCGGCCGTCGCCCGGTCGCCGTTACCACGGCGGCGGACTCGACGGCCGTGGCGCCCGCCAGCCCGACGACGGGCTCGATCTGGCTCTGGCTCAGGTAGCTGCTGCCGGTGCGCACGAGCCAGCTCGAGGTCCTGCCGGCGGCGGTTACCTCGACGAC
>JAOTWP010000166.1 GCA_029862975.1 Acidobacteriota bacterium | reverse complement strand
CCGCCGGGGACGATGCCCTCCTCGACGGCCGCCTTGGTGGCGTGCATCGCATCCTCGACGCGAGCCTTCTTCTCCTTCATCTCGGTCTCGGTCGCCGCGCCGACGCGGATCACCGCGACGCCGCCGACCAGCTTGGCCAGCCGCTCCTGCAGCTTCTCGCGGTCGTAGTCGGAGGTCGAGTCCTCGACCTGGTTGCGGATCTGCTTGACCCGGCCGGCGATCGCCTCACGACGCGCCTTGTCGTCGGAGTCGGTCACGATGGTGCACTCGTCCTTGGTGACGACGACCTTCTTGGCCTGGCCGAGGTCCTGCCACTGCACGTTCTCGAGCTTGATGCCGAGGTCCTCGGTGATCACCCGGCCGCCGGTGAGGATCGCGATGTCCTCGAGCATCGCCTTGCGGCGATCGCCGAAGCCCGGCGCCTTGACGGCCACCACCTGGAGCGTGCCGCGCAGCTTGTTCACCACCATCGTCGCGAGAGCCTCGCCCTCGACGTCCTCGGCGATGATCATGAAGGGGCTGCCCTGCTTGGCCACCTGCTCGAGGATCGGCAGCAGGTCCTTCATCGAGCTGATCTTCTTCTCGTGGAGCAGGATCTGGACGTTCTCGAGCACGACCTCCATGCGCTCGGGGTCGGTCACGAAGTAGGGCGAGAGGTAGCCGCGGTCGAACTGCATGCCCTCGACCACCTCGAGGTTGGTGTCGAGGCTCTTGGCCTCCTCCACCGTGATGACCCCGTCCTTGCCGACCTTGTCCATCGCCTCGGCGATGATCCTGCCGATCTCGCTGTCGTTGTTGGCGGAGATCGTGCCGACGTGGGCGATCTCCTCGCCGGACACCGGCTTCGACATCTTGTCGATCGACTTCACCGCGGCGGCGACCGCGAGATCGATGCCGCGCTTGAGCTCCATCGGGTTGGCGCCGGCGGTGACGTTCTTCGAGCCCTCGCGGAAGATCGCCTGGGCGAGGACCGTCGCCGTGGTGGTGCCGTCACCGGCCACGTCCGAGGTCTTCGAGGCGACCTCGCGCACCATCTGGGCGCCCATGTTCTCGAGCGCGTCGGCGAGCTCGATCTCCTTGGCGACGGTGACGCCGTCCTTGGTGATCGTCGGCGAGCCGAACTTCTTCTCGATGACGACGTTGCGGCCCTTGGGGCCCAGCGTCACCTTCACCGCGTTGGCGAGCTTGTTGACGCCGCGCAGGATGGCGCCGCGCGCATCCTCCGCGTATACGATCTGCTTTGCAGCCATTGTCGTTCCTGCCTCCCCGTCTTTTCGTGATCCGGCTTTTCTCGTGATCCGGCGGCCGATCAGCCGATGACCGCGAGAATCTCGTTCTCGCGCATGATCACGTAGTCGTCGTCATCGATCTTGATGTCGCTACCCGAGTACTTCCCGACCAGGACCCGGTCGCCGACCTTGACGTCCATCGGCTTGCGGCTCCCGTCCTCCTGCAGCTCGCCGGGGCCGACGGCCATGACCTCGGCTTCCTGGGGCTTCTCCTTGGCGGTGTCGGGAATGATGATCCCTCCCCGGACCTGCTCCTTGGTCTCGAGGCGCTTCACCAGCACACGATCATGAAGTGGGCGAACGTTGACAGACACCTTTCCGCAACCTCCTTGAAGTTTGTTCTATCGAACTCGTTGATTTTGAGTGACTTACGTCCGAACTCGCGGCGCTTGTCAGCACTCCCTCGCGGCGAGTGCCAAGAGTGTACGGCCACCGCGGCCGCGCTGTCAAGCCGACCTGAGTTGATTCTTGTCAGATCTTGGGCGCGGCGGATCTCAGAAGGCCCCGCGGCCGTGGATCACCGCGGCCAGGGTCTTGCCCAACACGTAGAGATCCAGCCACAGGGACCAGTTGCGGATGTAGTAGGCGTCGTAGGCCTCCTGCTCGGCGATGCCCCCCTCGCTGCGCACCATCACCTGCCACATGCCCGTGAGCCCGGGCCGAACCCGACGGCGCAGCTCGCGAAACGGCGGCGAGAAGCTCTCGAGGTGGTACTCGGGGAACGGCCGCGGGCCTACCAGGCTCATCTCGCCGCGCACGACGTGCCACAGCTGGGGCAGCTCGTCGAGGCTGAAGCGGCGCAGCAGCGTGCCGATGCCGGGCACCACGCGCGGATCGTCCCGCAGCTTGCGGCGCGCCTCCCACTGCCGGCGGGCCTCGGGATCGCCGGCCAGGTGGCTCGCCAGGCGATCCTCGGCATCGGCGTACATGGTGCGCAGCTTGATCAGGCGGAACGGACGGCCGTAGAGCCCTTCCCGCTCCTGCCGGTAGAAGGGCGAGCCGCGGCTGGTCAGCCCGACCGCCAGCGCCGCGAGCAGACCGGGAGGCGTCAGCAGCACGAGCAGCGCGCCGCCGAGGACGAGATCGAGGGTGCGCTTCAGGAAGCGGTTGCGTCGGCGCAGGAGCTGGTTGACGAACTCCACGCCGATGACGCCCCCGAGGTTGCGGACCTCGAGACCGTCGACGGGCAACGACTCGTGATCGTGGATGACGATGACGTGACGAAAGCGGTGGCGCAGATCGTCGACCAGCGTGTTGCTCTCGCGCAGGCGCCGATCCGCCACCAGCAGCACCCGGACTCCCATCCGCGCGATCGAGGCGAAGTCTCCGAGGCCGCCGAGCACGGCGACGCCTTCGACCTCTCCCCCGTCGTCGTCGTCGCCGACGACCGCTACCGGCCGGTAGCCCAGCGACAGCGCCGCGCGCAGGGCGCGGATGGCGCGGGCCGCCAGCTTGCCGGTCCCCACGACGACGCAGCGCTCGCCCCACCACGACCAGCGCTGGGCCAGCGAGAGGAGGCCGAACCGGGCGAGCGGCAGCAGCACCAGGGTGCCCGCCCAGGCGATCCCGAAGGTCATGCGCGAGTACACCGGCTCGAGCTTGAGAGCGAAGCTGATCGCCGCCAAGCTCAAGTAGATCGAGCTCGTCGCCAGGCACAGGCGCCGCAGGGTCTCGACGGCGCCGATGCCGAAGCCCGGATAGAGCCCCCAGATGGTGTTGGCCAGGAAGAAGACCGGCAGCAGGGGAAGCAGCTGCAGGTAGATGTCCGGCCGCTGATGGCGCACCGGCAGCGCCCACAGGAAGTAGGCCAGGACGGCCGCGGCGACGACGGCGAGGCCGTCGGCCGCGAGCAGCAGGAGAACCCGCAGCGTGCGCGCCCAGACCCGCGAGGGGCCGCCGCCCGGCAACGCCGCCGGGCTCGGCGGCGACGCCTCGCCGGGCGGCGGCTCGCTCAGGGATCTGTCGATCGGCTCGCGCCTCTGCGGTTCCGGGTCCACCATTCGCTCGCGAAAAGCCGCGCCACCGACCAGGGCTCCACCAGGTATCGATACCCCAGGCGGCGAGGCTCGGCGATCAGTCGGAACCCCCATTCTAGGCCGACACGTCCGGCCCAGCGAGGGGGGGTCGCGACGACGCCCGCGACGTAGTCCATGCAGGCACCGCAGGTCAGCACCGCCGGCACCTCGAGCGCGTCGACGTGGGCGGCCACCCAGGCCTCCTGGCGGGGCATCCCCATCCCCACCATGAGCAGGTCGGGCCGGAAGGCGGCGATCGCCCTCGTCACGCCGGCGCCCCGCGAGTCCTCGAAGTAGCCCGGCAGCGACTCGATCTCGAGTCCCGGGTGCCGCGCCCTCAAGATCGCGGCGGCCCGCGCGCCCACGCCGGGCCTCCCCCCGAGGTGGAAGACCCGCCAGCCGCGCTCCGCGCACTCCCGGGCGAGCGGCCCGATCCAGTCGGCATAGGTCACCCGATGCCGGCGCCCGACGTCGTACCCGAGCCAGCGGGCCAGGTAGACGAGGGCCATGCCGTCGAAGAAGATCCGGTCGGCGCGGCGGGCGAAGGCGCGCATCGCCGGCTCGCGCTGCAGCAGGTAGATGCCGTGCAGGTTCTGATGCCCGATCACGACCCGGCCGCCACCGGCCACGGCGGCGCCGATCTCCCGATGGAGGTCGGCCACCGTCATGGGGTCGAGCTCGGCGCCCAGCATCGACACCCGTCCGCGCCGGCGCGCGGGCGCGCCGGACGTCAGGAGGGCTTTCGCCGTGCCGAGAAAGGCGGCGGCGAGCCAGAGCACGTTCAGGTCCCACTGGAACGTGCGCACGAGACCCGTGGCGGCGAGGGCCGCGAGCGTCAGAAGGACCGCGGGCCCCTCGGGCCGGCGCCGGAAGCGCCGCGCCAGCCCGCCCGCGTAGAGGACGCCGGCGGCCACGAAGAGGCCCAGCCCGACGTAGCCGAACCGGTAGGCGACGTTCAGCCACTCGCTGTGGGTGCCGAGCCGCAGGTAGCGGCCACCCTCTCCCGGGCGCCCCTGGATCGCCCAGCCCGTCCACGGCCTCTCGCCCAGCCGCGCCAGCGTCTGCTGGTAGACCTCGACCCGATCGAGGAAGCTGTTGACCCGGAAATCGGTGAGCACCCGCTCCCAGGCGGCGCCGCGCTCGAGGCTCGTGCTGTCGCCGACCGGGATGACCGCCAGGAGGGCGGCGGCGAGGACCAGGGCCGCGGCGACCCGGATCGCCCCCCGGCGCCAGGGCTTGTCGGCGATCGCCGACCAGAACGCCAGCGCCGCGAGGACGCCCCAGGCCAGCAGCAGGCCGCTGCGCGATCCGGTCAGCGGGCCGATCACGAGGCCGAGAACGAGCGCCAGGGGGACGCGGTCGCGCCAGAAGCCGCGCAACCGGTGGCGCGCCACGAGGAGCCATCCCTGGAGGAGCAGAAGCACCGTCATCAGGCCGCCCTGGTAGATGAAGAACAGGCTCTGCCGCCTGACTCCTTTCAGCAGCGAGACGCCCGACAGGGTCCCCAGGCGGCGACTCAGCACGAGCTGGTTGACGAAGTCGGAACGGGTCTCGAGCTCCGGCCACACGAGGCGGAGCGGCGACGGGATGTAGAGGGGCAGCAGGTGGGTCATGACCAGCAGGCTCGTCAGCGCGAGCAGGCCGAGGAAGACCATCGCCACGCGCAGGAACCGGGCGAACGCCGGCCCTTCCGGCGCCACCGACAGGCCGACGAGGTAGGCGCAGAGGGCGACCAGCAGATGGACCTCGCCGCGGGCGAAGAGGACGAGCTCGGCGGCGCCATCGAGCGCCGCCATCGAAGCCAGGCTCCAGACGCCCAGGAGGATCCAGGCCCAGGCCTCCGGCGGCAGCCGCAGCTCCCCGCGGCGCCACAGCCGCCAGCAGCCCGCGAGCAGCACCAGTCCGGGGATCACCTGGTCGAGGCCGAACCACCACGACGCCGCGACGGCGACGAGGGCCGTCGCCAGGGTATCGGCGGCGATCCGGCTCGCGGGCGTGTCCGCCACCCCCCCCTCGACCGGGCCACCGGCGAGCGGGCCGCCGTCTGCCGGGCTGCCGGGATCGCCGGCGAGCGGCGCTCGCGGCCTCATCGGCCGCGCACCGCCGCCAGCCGCTGCCGGATGTGGCCGTCGATCTCCGCCGCGCGCTGGCGCCAGGTGTTGCGCCGCGCGGCCTCGAGACGCCGCTCCCTCGCCTCCGAAGGCTCCGCCGCCGCCCGCTCCACCGCCGCCACGAAGCCGTCGGCGTCGGCGGCGAGATAGAAGAGATCGCCCATCTCGGCGAGGCTCGGCAGCCCCTTCGCCACGGTCGGCTTGCCCGTGGCGAGGCACTCGAAGGTCTTGGCCGGGACGACGCCGCGGCTGTGCCCGGCCTCGCGGTACGGCAGGACGAGGACATCGGCGTCGGCCAGGAGCTCCGGCACCTGGGCCTGCGGCACGGCGCCCAGGAGCTCGGTCTCCGTCGCCAGCCCCTCGAGGCGCTCCTGCACGGGCCCGATGACGCGCAAGCGGAACTCGTGGCTGAGGCGCACCAGGAGCCCGCGGTCGACGTTGGCGCCGACGGCGCCGAAGTACGCGCACCGCAGCCTGGCGCCCCCCGCGCCGCCGCTCCCGCGCCGCCGGCGGGCCGGCTCGTAGAGATCGTAGTCGACCGCCGGCAGCACGCGCTCCACGTGGTCGTGCGCTGCCCGCATGCGCTCGAAAAGGTAGGGCGCATCGGCGAAGACCAGGTCGACCGCCGCGAGGAGCTCCTCCTCCCGCACCACGCCGGGCCGCGAGTAGGGATCGTTGGGCCAGTCCCAGACGCAATCGTAGATCGCCAGGTCGGGGGCCAGCCGCCGCTGCAGGGCGACCGAGGCCGCCAGCGGCAGGTAGTTGAGGATCACCAGCGGCCTGCCGAGCTCGCGCCCCAGGCGGCGGGCGGCCCGCGGCACGACGAGCGAGCGGTTCAGCATCCGGCTCACGGGGCCGGTGTCGGGGGCCGCCGTGACCGCGCGCAGCCGTACCCGCGCCGGCAGGCGCTGGCGCACGAGGCCGGCGTCCTCGTGCCGTCCCCGCAGGCGCCCCAGGACGCGCCCGAGCTCGCCCGGGCCGGGCCAGCGCTTCGGGATCGGCTCGAGGTAGGTGACGCCGTAGCCCAGCCGCGCCAGCCCGGCCGCCACCTCGTGGTGGCGCTGCCACGTGAAGTGCCAGTGGACGGAGGAGAAGATGAGCAGGTCGAGGCGCTCCGGCGGCGGGCTCACGGGCCACCCCAGGCGTAGCCGTAGCGCCGGGCCAGCGGCCAGGTGAGCGCGCCCACGAGGGCGCGGCTCACCGCCGGCATGCGCTCGCGCCACTCCGCGTCCGGACGGATGACGAGCTCGCCGCCGCCGAAGCGCATGGGGTTGCCCGACAGCGTGCAGGTGGCGCGCGCGAGCCGCGCCCGGCGCCCGTCGAGAAACCCCAGGTCGGCGTCGGGGAGCCCGGCGAAGGCGCAGATCCCGGCCAGCGTCTCGCGCGGCGCCGCCACGAAGTCCTCGTAGCGCAGCCGCAGGAGCGCCGGGAAGTGCCGCGCCGCCCGCTGCGCCAGGACGTTGCTGTACGACCAGCGCCAGGCCACGTCGAGCGCGCCGTGGCGGTTCATGTAGATCTCGCGGCCGACGAACTCCGGCCGCAGCTTGCGCCGGCTCCACGAGTGGGCCACCCCCCGCGGATCGCGCACCAGATGCAGGACCGCGACCTCGAGGCCCGCGATCCGGCGCAGGAAGTAGAGGGGTCCCAGGTCCTTCGACGCGTCGACGATCACGCGCGCCCCGGTATGGCGAGCGATCTCGGCGTAGAGCCGCTCCCACACCGCGGCGTACTCGGCGACGGCCGCCTCGAAGGCACGATCGCCGCCGCGCTCGAGCCGCCGGACGTGGCGGATCCGCGCCACCCGGCCGGCGAGCTCGCGCATCCGCTCGCCGGGCACGCCCCCCGCCTGGTCGAAGACGGCGGCCAGGCGATCGCGCCAGAAGCCGCACTCCGCGTAGGTCCGTCCGCAGCCGCACAGCTCGTC
>JAOTWP010000165.1 GCA_029862975.1 Acidobacteriota bacterium | reverse complement strand
GTGAGATCGGCCCCGCCGGCGAGGGCGACGGAATCCACCTCGAGGTAGCTCCAGTCGTCCGCGGCAATCTCGCCGCGGCGGTCGCTGCGCCCCCGCAGCCGGTCCTCGCGCATCCAGGTGCTCTGTCGGTTGCTCCAGGCGTTCCAGTACAGGTGGAACCAGAGCTGGTTCGTCGGCTGCTCCTGCAGGTTCGTCCAGGTCAGGGTCTGGGAGCCGCGCAAGGTGCGCGAGGCGTGGTCCAGCCGCACGTCGATCGTGTAGCTGGCGTTGCGCGGCGAAAGGGCGGCACCGTTCCCCGCGGCTCCGTCCACTGGGGCTCCGCCCTCTGGCGCGAGGCCGGGAGCGGCCTGCCCCCGGGCTCCCGCGGCGCCGCCCAGGAGCAGCAGCAAGGCGCCGCACCAGCGCCCGGCAGAGCTCCGTCTGCCCCGCTCCCGGCGGCCCGGCGCCGCCCCGCTGCCCGCTGCTCGCTTCATCGCCCCCTCCATTCCGTGACGCCTCCTAGCTCCGATCGCGGTAGCCGGGTCCGCGGACGAAGCGCCCGGGCGTCGCCCCCGTCGGCTCGCCGTCCGCGAGGACCTGCACGCCGTTGACGAAGACGTGCACCATGCCCTCGGAGTATCGATGCGGCTGCTCGAACGTCGCCAGGTCCCGGACCCGCGCGGCGTCGAAGACGGCGAGGTCCGCGAAGTAGCCGGGACGCAGGCGGCCGCGGTCCGCGATGCCGAGCCGCGACGCCGGCCACGAGGTGAGGCGCCGCACCGCCTCCCCCAGGGTGAAGAGCTTCTCGTCGCGGGCGTAGCGGCCCAGCACCCGCGCGAAAGTGCCGTAGGCCCGGGGATGGGTGCTGGACGCGAGGAAGACCCCCTCGGCCGACGGCGCTCCGGCGTCGGAGCCGAAGCTCATCCACGGCAGGGCCGCTTTGCGCCGCACGCTGTCTTCGGACATCGAGAAGTAGATCGTCCCCACCCGACTGTCGTCCTCGACGACCAGGTCCATGACCGTGTCCTCCGGAGAGGTGCCGCGCAGCGCGGCGACCTCGGCGAGGGTCTTGCCGGTCAGATCGGCGAGGGCGTCGTTGCGGAACTCGATGAAAAGCATCTTCTCGGGCGCCAGCAGGTCCATCTCGGCGCGGACCCGCTCCCGGATCTCCGGGTCCCGCAGGCGCTCGACCCAGGCGTCGTGGCCCCCTTCCTGCACCCAGGTCGGCATGGCGGCGTCGAGGCCGGTGGCGCTGGCGGGATAGGTGTACATGTTGGCGGCGATCTCGAGCCCGGCGGCGCGGGCGCTCTCGATCTTGGCGATCGCCGGCTCCAGCAGGTGCCAGTTTTCGGGCCGCGAAGCCTTGAAATGGTAGACCTCGGCCTTGGCCCCCGTGCGCCGCGCGATCTCGATCAGCTCGTCGAGCGCCGCCAGGAGCCCCTCGCCCTCGTTGCGGATGTGCGAGACGTAGAGCCCGCCATGGGCCGCCGCCTCTTCGACCAGGGCCACCAGCTCGTCGGTGTCCGCGAAGCTCGCCGGGGCGTAGATGAGGGACGACCCGACGCCCAGGGCGCCCTCCTCCATCGCCGCCCGCACGAGGCCGCGCATCGCCTCGAGCTCGGCGGCGGTGGGGGCCCGGTCCTCGTAGCCGAGCTCGTGGATGCGCACGGTCGTGGCGCCCACGAACGACGCCACGTTGGGCGCCACGCCGCGGGTCTCCAGATGGGACAGGTACTCGCCGAGCGTCGTCCACTCGACGTCGAACTTGATGTCGGACTGGCGCTCCAGGGTCTCCTGCTTCATCGCCTCGTTGAGCGGCCCCATCGACCAGCCTTCGCCGAACACCTCGAGCGTCACGCCCTGGCGCACGTCGCTCTGGGCGCGCGGGTCCTCGAGCAGGCTGACCGTCGCCCAGCTGAGCATGTTGACGAAGCCCGGCGCCACGACCAGGCCGTCGACGGCGAGCTCGCGGCGCCCGCGCTGCCGGCCCACGTCGCCCACCGCGACGATCGCGTCGCCGTCGATCGCCACGTCGCCCACGTAGAGCTCTCCCCCGCCGCCGTCGGCGATCGACCCGCCCCTGAGGACGAGGTCGACCTGCGGCGGGGCGCACGCCGCCGCCAGCAGGAGCCCGGCCAGCGCGGAGCGCGCCACCGCGCGGCGCGCCCGCGCATTCGAGCCGACTCCCCGTGCCATCGATGGGACCACGCCGCCCGGGTATATCACGAACTCACCGCCAGCTCGCCGTCCGCGCCGACCGTCACCCGCATCCCGGTGCGGAGCGCACGGTAGGCCTCGGGCTCGAGCACGAGAACGGGCGGCGCGCGGTCGTAGAGCTCGCGCGCCACGACGCCGCCCAGGGCCAGGATCGCGTCGAGCTCGGCGAGGAGGATCGCCGCCGGCGCCGTCCCCAGCCGCACGGCCTCGAGCAGGATGCTGCTGGCGCTGCTCGAGCCCCTCCCCACCGGCAGCACGAGGACGCGGCCCGTGACGCACTCGCCGAGCTGCGGGTGACGGCGGTCGATGATCTCCCCCGTCTCGGGATCCAGTCCCCCCCACAGGCTCAGCGGCTCGTCGAGGACGAGCGCTGCGCCCGCCGCCGCGCCGGCGACGAGCGGCCGGCCGCGGAGCGCCGTCACGCCCCGCCCCACAGGTCCGGGTCGCGCCAGACCCGGCCCAGCGACGCCGAGCGGACGCACTCCTCGAGGCTACCGAAGACGACCTCGAGCCCCGTGTTGCTCGGCGTGTAATGCGCGAACTTCGCCGAGCTCGTCATCAGGGCGCCCTCGACGCTGCGCAGGATCGGGGTGACGACGACGCAGGTGTCGGCCACCAGCCGGACGCCGGCGGCGCGCAGCGCCGCGGCCCAGCCGAGCGCCTCCAGGCGCGACAGCACGAGGCGATGGGTGCAGACGACGAGCTCGACCGCCGGCGAGGGCGGCCAGCGCTCGACCAGCGGCACGAGCCGCGCGAACTCCTCGAAAGAGAAGTGCGGGCTGCCGAGCGCCACGGCCGCCAGGGGACCGTCGAGCCCGGTGGACAGCCGGTCGCGGGTCCGCCGCAGGCCGTCCAGCGTGACCGTCACCTCCCGCTCCGCCGGCTCCCCGTGCAGGGCGGCTTCCAGGGTGGGCGCCTCGGGCGTCACGCCCACGGCATGGAAGAGCGCCACCGCGCCGGACGAGGCGGCGGCGGCGCCCAGCGCCTTGAGGAAGTCCTCGTCGGTCGCCGGGGGCAGGCCGACGATCACCGGCACGCGGGTGCGGCAGTCCGCCCCCACGTGGTAGCCGAGCACGGGGGCCAGCACCGGATCGGCCAGCAGGCCCTCCGGCAGGCCGGCGAGCCGGTAGACGAGGCGGCCGCGCCGGTTGTGCGTGAGGTGCAGGCCGCAGGCCGGCGCCCGACCGGTGATCGCCGCGCAGATGTCGAGGAAGTCGCCGTAGCGGTTCGTCCGGGCGCCGAGGACCGAGTTGACGAAGGCGATGGCGTTGCTCTCGGCCCACGCCACCTGATCGCCCGCAGCCGGCCGGTGCCCGGCCTGGTAGGGGGCGCAGGTCCAGGTCGGCCGGCACCCCATCTCCTCGTAGGCCCGCATGAGGCGCGTGGCGCGGGCGGCGAGCGCCGGCGAGCCGTTGAAGTTGTCGGCGTGCAGGAGGTCCATGGCGCCGACGTTGAGGGTCGTCGGGACCGCGACCCGGGCGCCGCCGGCGACCAGCCGCTCGGCGAATTCGAGCCCGGAGTCGCCGTGAAAGAGGCAGCCGTCGACGTGGGCGGAGACGACGTCGAGCAGCTCCGCGGCGCCGTAGACCTCGGCCATGGCGGCGAGGATCCGCATCGCCATGCGGCCGGCCGCGCCGCCTTCCCCGGCGAGCAAGGCCCGGTCCGCCGCGCTCAGTCGCAGTCCCGAGCCCATGGCGCGGCCTCCGCGGATCAGGTCTCGGGCCTCACCCAGGCGTCGCGCTCGTACCTCACCTCGCCGCCGACGATCGTGAGGTCGACCTCGGCCGACGGGATCTCCTCGGCGGGCACCGTGAGGATGTCCTTGGAGAGAACCGCGAGGTCCGCCAGCTTGCCCACCGCGATCGACCCCTTGAGGTCCTCCTCGAACGCGGCGTAGGCGTTGTTGATCGTGTAGCTGGCGAGGGCCTCGTCGCGGGTCATCGCCTGCTCGGGATAGAACAGCGAGCCGTCCGGCAGCCGCCGCGAGACCGAGGCGTAGAAGCTGGCGATCGGATCGATACGCTCGACGGGAACGTCCGTGCCGTTGGCGATCACCACCCCGCCATCGATCAGCGAGCGCCACATGTAGGCCCCCGTGCGGGCGCGCTCGGCGCCGATCCGCTGCGGCACCCAGGAGCCGTCCGAGGTGCAGTGCACGCCCTGCATGGAGGCGATGACCCCCAGCGGGCCGAAGCGCCGCAGGTCGGCGGGGTCGAGGTGCTGGGCGTGCTCGACGCGCCAGCGCAGGTCGGCCCCCGCGCCGCCCGGCGCGGACGGGCGGGTCGCGAAGGCCTCCTCGTAGATGTCCAGGACGACGCGGTTGGCGCGGTCGCCGATGGCGTGGGTGTTGAGCTGGTAGCCGTGCTCGATGGCCAGCCGCGCGGTCTCCCGGATCTCGTCCTCGGGCTCGAGGACCAGCCCCACGCTCTCCGGCAGGTCGGCGTAGGGCTCGAGGAGCCAGGCGCCGTGCGACCCCAGGGCGCCGTCGATCTGGCGCTTGATGGCGCGCACCGCGAGGAAGTCGTTGCCCACCGCCACGGACCGGTAGGCGTCCAGGCGCCGGGCCAGATCGTCGTTCGAGGCGGAGCGGACCATCGCGTACAGCCGGACCGGCAGCGCCCCCTCCTCCTCCAGCCGGCGGAAGAAGTCGATCGCCTCGAACGAGACGCCGGCGTCGTGGAAGCTCGTCACGCCGTGGGCGAGCGCCTCGGCGCCCGCCAGCTCCACCATCCGCCGCGCCTCGGCCTCGATCGCCTCCGGGTCGCGCTCGGCGCGGGCCGCCGCGACGACCTCCCAGACCAGGTTCTGAGCCGTCTCGCGCAGCAGCCCCGTGGGCGCTCCGCTGGCGTCGCGGACGATCTCGCCGCCGGGCGGCGGCGCCGTGTCCGGGCCGATTCCGGCCAGCGCCATGGCGTTGGCGTTGGCGAAGGACGCGTGGCCGCTCGCGTGCTCGAGGACCACCGGGTGGTCCGGGCTGGCGGCGCTCAGGGAGGCGTGGACCGGGTTGCCCTCGACCTGCGGCACCGGCTCCTCCGTCCACTTCTCCTGGTGCCACCCGCGCCCGCGGATCCACTCGCCCGGCGCGGTCTGCGCCGCGGCCGCCGCCACCATGGCGACGATGTCCTCCCAGGTGCTCGCCTGGGTCAGGTCGAGGATCAGCTCGGCGTCGCCGAGGGCCAGGAAATGCCCGTGCCCCTCGATGAAGCCGGGCGTCAGCAGCCTGCCGTCGAGCTCGATGACGCGGGTGTCCGGCCCGATCCAGGGCGCGACCTCCGCGTCGCTGCCCACGGCGGCGATCCACGCGCCCCGGATCGCCACCGCCTGCGCTGCGGGCAGGTCCTCGTCGACGGTGGCGACGCGGCCGCCGCGGAGAACGATGTCCGCCTTCTCGGCGACGCCCGGACCGGCCGCGGGGACGCAGCCGCCGGCGAGCAGGATGGCCAGGGCGCCGAGGGCGGCACGGGAGAACCGGGGGCGCAGGGAGCTCATGACGTTTCCTTTCACGATGCCTCCGAGAGCTCCGGCGCGTCGGCCGCGGCCCCGTCACCGGAGAGCAGGCGCTCGATCTCCGCGAGCGCGTAACGGCGCCCGCGGTTTATCCCCGGGCTCAGCTCGGCCGCCTCCCGCCAGGCGTCCTCGTCGCTCAGGAGGTCGCGCCAGAAGGGAAAGGTGCGGCACTGCGTCGGCCGCGCCGGGTACACCCGGCAGCCGCCGTCCCAGAAGACGCAGGCACGGTCGGGACCGGGAGCGTCGGTGAGCGCCAGGCGATTGCCGACGAGCCGCAGGTACCGGCGGCCGAAGTCCCCGAGCTCCAGGCCGAGGTTCTCGGCCAGCCGCCCGGCCTCCGCCGCGTCCACCCAGACGTGGCCCTCGCCACGGCAGCAGGCACCGCACCTCGTGCACCCGAAGCGAAGGCCTTCCGCGTACCACGGCGAGGACCTGTCGGACATTGGTGGAGCCTATCCCGAGTCGCCGAGCGGGTCGATCTCGTCCTCTTCCCTCCCTCCGCCACGCCGCGTCGCGAGGGCCTGGGTCTCAAGGGCACTCGACCCGGGCCGGCCTGCTGCCTACGCAACTCCCTGGCCGTGCTCGCGACTTCGACCGCCTCGCGCGAGTGTCCTCTCTCGAGGCTCGCGGGGTCTGAGCCGCTCCGGGAACCTTTGCCGCCGGGCCGCGTTCTAGTCACGATGGAAACCGATAACTCCGCCCCACGACCGGAAGCAAGAGGAGGATTCACCCGATGAGAAAGAGATCATCGACGATCGCGCTGGCCGCGCTCGTGCTCGCGCTCGGCGCCGCCGCCGTAGCGGTTGCCGCCGACGGCGAGGACGGCCAGGTGCGCAAGATCAAGATCAAGCGGGTCCACTGCGCGGAGGGCCAGGACTGCGACGAAGGGCCTCACCAGGTCATCATGATCGACGAGGATGGGACCGAGATGCTGGTCGGAGGCGAGGCCGAATGGACCGCCGCGGACGGCACGATGCTGGCGCACCACCTTCTCGCGGCCTCTCCCGCGGGCGGCTTCCTCGGCGTCCAGCTCACGGACCTGACGCCCGAGCTCAGGGCCCATTTCGGAGTGCCGGAGGACGCCGGCGTGCTGGTCGCCTCGGTCGTCGCGGACAGCGCGGCGGAGCGCGCCGGGATCGAGGTCGGCGACGTCGTCACCCTCGTCGACGGCGAGAGCGTGGGCTCGGCGCGGGCGCTGGCCGGCGCCATCGGCGGCCATGAGCAGGACGACGCCGTGACCCTCGAGATCTGGCGCGACGGCCGGGCCCAGCAGCTCACCGCGACCCTGGGCGAGATTCCGCGGCCCTTCGTCAGGCCCCGGATGATCCTCGGGCATCCCGGCGGCCACCACGGCATGGACGACGGCCTGCGGAAGCGCATCGAGATCCGCTGCGAGGACGGCGCGGAGGACTGCGGGCTCGACGTCGGCGCCATGGACCTCGACGTCGCCTGCGAGAGCGGCGAGTGCGAGGTCAGGGTGCTCTGCGACGAGGACGGCTGCGAGTGCACCGTCGACGGCGCCGACGTCGACTGCGAGGAGATCGGCGTACCGCACGGCTGAGCGCGCCGCATCGCGAATCCAACCGGGACGGGCGCCGAGAGGCCCCGTCCTTTTTCGTGAGCCCGGCTTTCATGGGCTCGGCGCTCAGGGGCCCGGCTTTGACGAGCCCGGCATTCATCGGCCCGGCTTTTCATGGGGCTCGTCAAAGCCGGGCCCCTGAGCGCCGAGCCC
>JAOTWP010000002.1 GCA_029862975.1 Acidobacteriota bacterium | reverse complement strand
GGCCACGGCCGCGTGCGTCAAGCTGGATCAGATCTGGCGCGACGAGCGCATGGGGAGCTACATCTCGGCTTTCACGATGAACGACGCCACGAACGACCCCGACGCGGCGCAGTTCCTCGACTTCACCTGCGCCGAGGCGGCGGACATCAAGTCGATGATCGGTCACGATCCGAACCGCATCAACATCTACTACGTCGACCGGGTCGACTTTGGCACCGGCTTCGGAACCGGCAAGGGCGTCTGGTGCAACGCCGAGCGCATCGTCGCCATGGGCTCGACCACCAGCGATCACCTCTCGGCGCACGAGGCCGGCCATGGATTCGAGCTCGGCCACGTCAACAACTTGATCAGCGACTTCGACACCACCAACGTGATGCACAACGCGAGCAACAACCGCGAGTACCTTACCGAGGGGCAGACCTTCCGCGCCCACCTCGAGCCCGACTCCGCGATCAACAACGTCTACAACCTCCGGCCGGGTCTGACCACTCGCAACTGCGGCAACCTGGACCTCAACGCCACCGACACCTGCCCCGAAGTGCAGAAGCGCATCTGGGCCGACGGCACGTTCCCCGCCAACTAGGAGCAACCCATGCGCAAGCACACCCTCATCGCAGCCATCATCGTCCTCGCGCTCGCCCCCTGGTTGGCGGCGCAGACCGCTCCGGAGCCGTTGTCCCTGGACGTCGCCCTCGCCCACTACCTGGCCGAGGATTGCGGCTCGGGCGAGCCCGATCCGCGCGGACGCCTGACCGCCGTCCTGCGCTTCGGCGACGCCGCCGTGGAGCCCCTGCTGCGAATCGTCGCCGCAGGCCCCGATACCGAGATCCTCGAGGCGGCCGAGCGCGATGCCCGCGACGACTTCGCTGCCAGCCGCAGGTTCCTGGCCGACGGCGGGCTCGAGGGGCTCGACGACGACCTGGTGCGCGAGCTCGCCGAGAGCATGAGCGAGGACTCCTACGTCGACCAGCGGGTTCGCGGGGTCGACTCGGCCTATCGCCAGCGCGCCCTGAACGCTCTCGTCGAGCTCGGCTCCACAGGCACCGGCGAGCGCCTGGCTGCCGTCGCCGAGCAGACGGAGGACGCGGCCCTTCGCGAGTGGATCGAAGAGGCGATCGGCAGGCTCCCCGGCTGACGACGAAGAAGAAGCTGAGCGCCCGCTCTCGGCTCCTGTCTCGGCCGTCCTCGACGCGCCCGATGCTCGCAGCAGGGCGCCCGGTCACCTCGCGGCCGATATCCTTTGCCTAAACGCCGAGACGATCTCGACGAACGCTCAGTCGGGACGAGTTCGCGGCCGGAGGGACCAGACGAAGTTCACGTAGACCAGGATCGCGAGGATCAGAAACAGGACGATCACGAAGATCTGGAGGTGATCCTGAGCGTATGGAAAAAACCTCAGAAAAGGCAGATGCGCGATGACGCCCCAGACCACGAGCGTCGATAGCTTCCAGGGACGAAGAGCGATCCAGATGTAGGACGCAAACGTCACCAGGGGGGCGAGCACAAGCGCGTACTCGAAGACGCTCGGCAAGCCGCTAGGGACTCCGAACGAGCTCGCCATGAGGCTCCCGAAGACCCAGAAGAAGCAGTAGATCGCGCCAAAAACGACGCCGGCAAGGCCGACGAGAAAAAGCAGGGCTCTCGGCAGGTTCGCTCGAAGCGTCGCGCCGCCTTCGTCGGAATGTGGAGTCACTTCAGCTCTCGGCCTGGCCACCCCAGCCGGCCGCTCTGCCGGCTGCGAGTTGAGTCTCATCGCTCGTGGAGCTGCCTGTCAACGGCGCTCCGAACGCCTCGAGCGCCGCCCAGGCCTTCTCTGCGAGCCTGCGGAGGCTAGACCCAGCCCTTCGCCCGGAAGTCGTGGAGCACCTGGACGAAGCGCTCCATCTCGGCCGGCAGGCCGAGGGAGAGGCGGTTGTAGGAGGTCAGGGGCGGGAAGGGGCGGCCGACGCGGAAGCCGTGGGCGAGCATGCGTCGGGCGTACTCGGCGGGGTCGCCGGGGAGCCGGTGCATCAGGAAGTTGGCGTGGCTCGGGAGGTAGGCGAGGCCGAGGTCGTCGAGGCATTCGTGGACGATCTTCTTGGATCTGGCGTTGGACGCCCGGCTGCGGGGGATGAGGTCGGGGTCATTCAGCGAGGCGAGGCCGGCGGCCAGGGCGAGGGCGTTGGCGTTGTCGCTCGCCATGAACTCGGCGAGGCGGCGGACGGTGGCGGGATGGGCCAGGGCGTAGCCGAGGCGCAGGCCGGCCATGGCGTAGATCTTGGAGAAGGTGCGGGCGACGATGACGTTCGGGCGCTCGGCGATCCACCGGGCGGCGGACCAGTAGCCGGGCGCCTCGACGTACTCGTAGTAGGCCTCGTCGACGAGGAACGTCACCGTCTCCGGCGCCGCGGCGATCCAGTCGTCGACGGCGGCGCTGGCGGTGAGGGTGGCGGTCGGGTTGTTCGGGTTGCAGAGGTAGACGACGGCCGGCCGGCGGGCGGCCGCGGTGAGCTCCCGCATG
Source organism: Acidobacteriota bacterium (assembly GCA_029862975.1). Lineage (GTDB taxonomy): Bacteria > Acidobacteriota > Thermoanaerobaculia > Multivoradales > JAHEKO01 > CALZKB01. The sequence continues at coordinate 92,702 of JAOTWP010000002.1, read as the reverse complement.
CGGCCGAGGTCGTGGCCGAAGTGGGCGTCGAGCGGCACCCGCTCGACCCGGTAGGGGAGCGGCCGCCGGTAGTCCAGGACCGCCTCGAAGGTGGGGTCGGCGAGCACGAGCAGGGCGTTGGGCGCGCTCGCCGCCTGGACGACCATCTGCAGGATCTCCGTCGAGCCGTTGCCGAGGAGCACGTGGTCGCCCGTCACCCCATGGCGGCTCGCGAGGGCGGCGATCAGCGCGTCGCGCTGCGCGTCCGGGTAGCGATGCGCCTGGCCGATGGCGTCCTGGACCGCCTGCCGCGCCGCGGGGGCGAGGCCGAGGGCGTTCTCGTTCCAGCTCAGCAGCGTCGGTCCGACGGGCGCGCTCGCGGCCGCCGTCGCGGCCTGGGCCGCCGCCGCCCCCGGGAGCCCCGCCAGGCCGCCGGCGCTCGCCACTCCGAACAACGCTCCGCTGCGCAGAAAGTCTCTGCGGTTCATGATCGCCCTCCTTTGCGCTCGAAGGTTATCGCTCGCCCCGCCGCCTGCGGTCCCGGAGAGCAAGATCCGCCCGTGCCACCGGCCAGGGCGACGCCGAGCACCGTGCGCCCAATTCCCTAGGGCCCATCGGAAGAAAGCCCAAGCTGTGTCAGGCTCGTGACCGCCAGGACGCCTCCCTGGTCATCGAGGTCCACCAGGACGTCATTGCCGCTCCCTCCGACGTCCGAGAACGGGGCGCTGGTTGACGCCGCCCCGCTCACGAATCTTCCATCCAAGGTCGCTACCACGCCCGACGGGATTACCTTTCCTCGTTCGCTGTCCACCAGGAGACCCTTGACTACGCCGGTCTTCCCATCGACCATGGCGACGGCTTCCCGGCTGACCCAGAGAGTCGTGACATCCCCAGCAAAGAAGGGCGCGGCCCCGAACACGATCGGAGAGTCCAGTGCTCCAAGGGGGTAGACGACATAGAAATCTTGGCCGTCTGTCGTCTTCGCGTACTCGGCGAGCCACTCTCGAGACTCCTCGAAGCTCGCCTCGTTCAAGTGCTCGAGCTCATTCGTCGGGAAGGTATCGCAATTCGCCCACACGGCATCTCGGCCGAAGCGAGCTCGGCTGACCCCACCCCTACATTCGGACGGCCGAGGCAACACTCTCGGTGCGTCCCGGCCGCGTTCCACAATGAACAATACGCCGTCCTGTTCGATCAGAAGTCGGCTCGAGTCGTCGCCGAGGAAGTAGACACCGATCACGGGGGCATGGCCCCCCAGCGAGACTGACGATTGCCAGTCCGGCGAGTCGCCGCCGACCGTGCCGACGACCAGCTTCAGGCCCTCCTTGGTTGCACGAGCGGCGTACCAAGCTTGCCCATCCTCAGAAACGCCCATGGCTGCGGAGCGATAGATCTCAGGCGGAAGGCTCTCGCTCGTCCACTTCAGGCTGATCTCACCCTGGTCGCTCGAGTATAGGCGCGTAATGAAGTGGTCCTGTTCCTCCGTTCCCCGGGGGACCCCGCGAGCCAAGAACGCGCCAGCATCGTTCACCGGCTGAAGCGAGCGGACTCGAAATCCCGGGAGCTGCCACTCGCCGACAACGTTCAAGCCGTCGACCTCCACGATCCGAGTGCTCTCATCTTCCTCGGTAGTGAAAGCAACGAACCCACGGCCGGCGGAGGAAATGGCTGCGAGCCGCGTCGTTGTCTCCTCAGCTGCGGCGTCTGGCTGTACAAAGACCGCGGAAAGCACCGCTGCTGCGACGAGCACCGCTTGAATGTTTCGGGTCATTGCCATTCCCCTCAGATCAGCCATTCGGGTCGAGCTGGGCAGTTGTCGGTGCGACGTTATGTCAAGGCCTGCGGCGGCAAGGAGCTCACCGAGCCTCTGGTCACCGAAGAGGCCCGCCGCGTGCCTTGGTTACTCGATCTTGTGCAACGTGCCGGCGGCGCGGGCATGTCTTCCGTAGACGAGCTCGAACAGCGGCGAGGCCATCAGGGTGGTGACGATGGCCATGAGGACCATGATGGAGAAGAGCGGCAGGCCGATGACTCCCTTGGACAGGCCGATGTTGAGGATGATCAGTTCCATCAGGCCGCGGGCGTTCATGAGGGTGCCGACGGCCAGGGCGGTGCGGTTGTCCTCGCCGGTGAGGCGGGCGGCGGCCCAGCAGGCCACGCCCTTGCCGCCGATCGCCGCGGCCAGGGCGACCAGGGCGATCAGCAGCAGTTCCCAGGTGTTGACCATGTCGAGTCGGGTGTTGAGACCCGAGTAGGTGAAGAACATGGGGAGGAGGAAGACGACGGCGAAGGGCTCGAGCTGGCGGCGAAGCTGGGCGGCGAACTGCCCGCGCGGCATGGCCGTGCCCAGGAGGAAGCCGCCGAAGACGGCGTGGATGCCGATGGCGTCCATGCCCCAGGCGGCGAACATGAAGAGCATGAGGACGATGGCGAGCACGGAGGGGGTGATGTCGCCATGTCGCTCGGCGGCAGTGCCCAGCGGCGCCAGGGCCCGCCGGCCCAGCAGGGTGATGATCACCGCGTACGCCGCTCCGCCGCCGATCGCCAGCGCGGCGCCGCCCCACCCGCCGCCGAAGCTCGCCAGCACGACCGCCAGCACGCACCAGGCGACCGCGTCGTCGATGGCGCCGGCCGCCAGCGCCAGCGTGCCCAGCGCGGTGCCGGTCAGCCCGCGCTCGTAGATGATGCGCGCCAGCATGGGAAAGGCGGTGATGGCCATGGAGGCGCCCATGAACAGCATCGCCTCGTGCAGGTCGACCGACTCGGCGATGAGCCCCGGCACGCGAATGAGCCACAGCGCCAGCGCGGCGCCGAGAAGGAACGGCACGAGGATGCCCGCCAGCGACACGGCCGCGGCGCTGCGGGCCCGGCTGCGGAAGAGGTCGGTCTTGAACTCGATGCCCACGATGAACATGTACAGGCCCACGCCCAGCTGGGCCCCGACGTAGAGCACCTCCAGCGAGTCCGGCGGAAAGAGAAACTGCTGCGCCCGTGGCCACACGAGGCCGAACAGCGACGGCCCCATCAGCACGCCGGCGATCATCTCCCCCACGACCTGCGGCTGGCCGATCTTCCTCGCCGCCATCCCCACGAGGCGGCAGACCGCCAGGATGAAGAACATCTGGAGGAAGAAGGCCACGGACAGCTGGGCCGCGGTCATAGATACGCATGCCGATCATGCTGGACATCGTTTGCAGGTCTCGCCGCGACGCGCATGCAGCTGACCGGGCTGCGGCACTGAGACGAGTGGTGACGCTCCTGCTCGAGGACCCTGCGGACGGCACGCTCGCCCACCTCTGGAGAGTACCCGCCTCGTCTGCCCATGCTCCCATCCTCTCAAGGGTTGGAGCCTTCGGGAAGCCGCGCGGCCGGCCGGCGGTTCAGCGCACCGGCGTCTGGCGGGGCCGCCGCAGGGTCAGGGTCATGGTCGGCGGGGCCAGGGAGCGCAGGCTGGCGGCGCCCAGCACCGTGGCGGCCCCGGGGGCCACCTCGCCGATCACCGTGAGCCGCACGACGGCGTCCGGATCGACGGCCGCGAGCCGGCTTTGCAGGCGCGCGGCGAGCCGCGCGGCGTCGAGGCCGGCGGCCGCGACCTCGAGGTCGACCATCGGCCGGGCCGGAAGCTCGTGGAAGGCCCACCGCTCGAGGCGGCCGCCGGCGCCGCCGGGGCGCAGCTCGAGGGTGAAGAAGCCCTTGGGCTCGTGGCGCTCCGCGGCGCTGGTGCGCTCGATCGAGCCCGGGTAGAGGACGGGCGCGGCGAGCGCCCGCCCGGCGAGATCGGTGGTCAGAACCTGCCGCCGGTGGATGTGGCCGGCGAGGACGGCGGCGAAGCCGGCCGGGATGTCCCGGCCGCGGACGACGTCGGCGCCGCCCCGGAAGGTATAGCCGGAGGGTCCGACCCGCGCGCCTTCGACGGTCTGGTGGAGGCACAACAGGCGGATCCGCGCCGCGGCGTCGCGCCAGCCCGTCTCGGCGAGGAGGCGCGGGAAGCGCGCTCTCGCCTCCTGCCGCTGGAAGGGAAAGCCCGCCACGGCGACGGCCAGCCCGCCGGCCTCGAGGCGGACGGTGCGCGGCCGGTCGAGGATGTGCACTTGCGGGTGGGCGGCGAGCAGGGGGAAGGGGATCTGCGAGCGCTCGTGGTTGCCGGGCACGACGACCACCGGCACACCGAGCCCGGCGACCTCGACGAGCGGCGCGAAGGCGCGGTGGACGAGCTCGCGCCGCACCCGGCTGCGGAAGAGGACGTCGCCGCCGTGGACCACGAGATCCACCTCCCCGCGCCGCGCCGGCGCCAGGGCGCGCTCGAAGTTGGCGAAGAAATCGGGCCCGCGGCGCCGCCGCTCGACCCGCGGCCGGTGTGGCAGGTCGAAGCCGAGGTGGGTGTCGGCAAGCAGCAGGACCCGGAGCCGGCGCACGGCGGCATTGTAGCCAGGCGGCCGCGACGACACCTGGATCGGGAAACTCTCCGCCCGCGCCGGCCGTAGTGCCTATCCAGGTGGGAGAGGAGGCGGTATGCGAGGCAGGCACCGGATCTGGACGCTGATCCTCGGGTCGCTCGTCGCGACCGGGGCCGCGGCCAACGAGGTCTCTCTGACGCCCTGCCCCGACCAGTTCGGCGTGACGGCCCGTTGCGGCTGGGCCGAGGTCGCGGAGAACCGCGCTGCGCCCGAGGGACGGAGGATCCGCGTTCGGGTCGTGGTGCTGCCGAGCGCGGCGGCCGCGAGCGCCGAGCCGCTCGTCATGTTCCCCGGGGGACCCGGCCAGGCAACGCCCACCCTCATCCCGCTCGCTACCCAGGCCTACCCGCGGGTGCTCGAGAAGCGCGACGTCGTCCTCATCGGCCAGCGGGGCTCGGGCGAGTCGAACGCCATGCACTGCCTGACGGATCTCGCGTCGGATCCCGAGCGGGTGTTCGGTGCTCTGTGGCCGCGGGAAGCGATCCGCGAGTGCCACGAACGGGTACTGGAGCACGCCGACCCGAGCGAGTACACCACGGCCGACTACGTGGCCGACGTGGCGGAGGTTCTCGACGCGCTGGGCTACGGCAAGGTCGTCCTGTGGGGGGGCTCGGGCGGGACGCGGACGGCCCAGGCCTTCGTCCGCGAGCATCCGGAGCGGGTCGTCGCCGCCGTGCTCGACGGCGTGACGCCCATCGACTACCGGATGCCGCTGCCTTTCTCGGGCTACGCGCAGCGGGCGTGGCGGCGCGTCGTTGCCGACTGCGAGGCCCAGCCCGGATGCGCCGCGGCCTACCCCGAGCTCGAGGCCGACCTGAAGAGGGTCTTCGACCGCGTCGAGGCCGGCCCCGTGCCGACGACGATCGCGCGCGCGGACGGCGCGGCGGCTACGGTCGAGGTCCGGGCGGGCGATCTCGCCTACGCCCTGCGGGGGGTGCTGTACGGCGCGCGCACGATCCCGCGGCTGCCCGCCGAGGTGCACCACGCCGCCGCCACCGGCGACCTCTCGTACTTCGCGCAGGCGCTCTACGACCGGGCGAGCGCACTCCTCGGCGGCGTCGTCGCCGTCGGTCTGCATCTGTCGTCCTACTGCGCCGAGGACGTTCCGCGGCTGGCCGGCGTCGACGTCGCCGCCGAGACGGCCGAGACCTTCCTGGGCGGCTATCTCGTCGCCGAGTACCGCGGCGCCTGCGACAACTGGCCGGTCACGCCGGCGGCGCCGGACTGGTACCGCGACTTCTCGTCTCCGATCCCGACGTTGCTCGTCTCCGGCTACTACGATCCGTCGACCCCCGCCGAGGCCGCCGAGGCGGTCCGCCGCAGCTTCCCGAACAGCCGCCACGTCGTCGTCCGCGACCAGAGCCACGGCGCGGGCTTCACCTGTCTGCGCCCGGTCGTCGAGGAGTTCCTGCTCAGCGCGTCGCTCACCGACGTCGCCGACCCCTGTTCCGGCGAGCCGCTGGTGTTCGCGGTCGACGAGCCTTCGGCGCAGGAGTGAGCGGAGGCCCCGCCGGCGCGGCGGGTCCGCAGGCCGAGACTGCCGATCCGCAGCAGGTTCGGGGGTGAGTCTCCTTCGCTGCGGGTGGGTATAGTCGGTGCGCGGCGCAGGAGCGCCACGCAGGAGGGGCGACCATGTGGCGATCGGAAGGCGGTGCGGGCTGGCGGGTCAGGATCGGGTCGCTGATCGGGACGATGCTCCTGGCCGGCACGGTGTCGGCGCAGGCGCCCGCGGTAGTCGACGCCGAGCTCGTCGCGTACCCCGAGTATCCGAGCGAGACGCCCGCCGAGTTCGTGCCGGTCACCGAGGCGTTCGACCACGAGCGGCGCGAGGTGATGATCCCGATGCGCGACGGGGTGAAGCTCTTCACGGTGATCCTCGTGCCCAAGGGGGCCGAGCGGGCGCCGATTCTCTTGACCCGCACCCCCTACGACGCCGACGGGCTGACGACCCACGCCGAGAGCGCGCACCTCGGACCGGTGCTCCAGGGCTACGACAACGTGACCGACGTGATCGTCGACGACGGCTACATCCGCGTCGTCCAGGACGTCCGCGGCAAGCACGGCTCCGAGGGCGACTACGTGATGAACCGGCCCCTGAGCGGGCCGCAGAACCCCACCCCCGTCGATCACGCGACGGACACCTGGGACACGATCGACTGGCTGGTCGAGAACGTCCCCGAGACCAACGGCAAGGTCGGGATCCTCGGCATCTCGTACGACGGCTTCCTGCCGCTCATGGCGCTCGTCGACCCGCACCCGGCGCTCGCGGTGGCCGTGCCGATGAACCCGATGGTCGACGGCTGGCTCGGCGACGACTGGTTCCACAACGGCGCCTTCCGCCAGCAGATGATGCCCTACATGTACTCCCAGCAGGCGACCCGGGACTCGAAGCTCAAGTGGTGGAGCGCCCACTTCGACGACTACGACGCCTACCTCGCGGCCGGCTCGGCCGGCGCCCTGGGCCGCAGCCGCGGCCTCGAGCAGGTCGGCTTCTGGCGCAAGATCCTCGAGCACCCCGCCTACGACGCCTTCTGGCGCGATCAGGCGGTGGACCGGCTGCTCGCCGCGCGGCCGCTCGCGGTGCCGGTGATGCTCGTCCACGGGCTCTGGGACCAGGAGGACATCTACGGGGCGCCGGCGGTCTACCGGGCCCTCGAGCCCAAGGACACGGGCAACGATCGGGTGTTCCTGGTGATGGGTCCCTGGCATCACGGGCAGCAGATCCGCGACGGCAGCTCGCTGGGGGCGCTCGAGTTCGGCAGCGACACGGCGCTCTACTTCCGGCAGGAGATCCTGCGGCCGTTCCTGGCCCAGCACCTGATCGACGGCGCGCCCGCCGCGCGGCTCGCGCCGGTGGTGGCCTTCGAGACGGGCACGAACACCTGGCGCCATCTGGACGCGTGGCCCGCCGGGTGCGCTTCCGGCTGCACGATCGAAGCGACGCGCCTCTTCCTCGCCCCCGGCGCGCGGCTGGGGCTCGACCCGCCGGCGGACGCCGGAGCGCCGTTCGCGGAGTACGTCTCCGACCCCGCGAAACCCGTGCCCTTCCGCGCGCGGCCCATCCAGCCGGTCGGCGGGGGGCCCGGGCTGACCTGGCGCGAGTGGCTGGTCGACGACCAGCGCGAGGCCTCGGGGCGGCCCGACGTCCTGGCGTTCGTCTCCGACGTGCTCGCCGAGCCGCTGAAGGTGAGCGGCACGCCGAGGGTCCACCTCGTGGCCGCGACGAGCGGCACCGACTCCGACTGGGTCGTCAAGCTGATCGACGTCTACCCCGACGAGGTCGCCGCGCAGCCCGAGATGGGCGGCTACCAGCTGATGGTCGCGGCCGACATCTTCCGCGGCCGCTACCGCGAGAGCCTCGAGACGCCCGGGGCGCTCGCGCCCGGCGAGCCCCTGCTCTACCGCTTCGCGCTGCCGACGGCCCACCACGTCTTCCGCCGCGGCCACCGCATCATGGTGCAGGTCCAGTCGAGCTGGTTCCCGCTCTACGATCGCAACCCGCAGACCTTCGTGCCGAGCATCTTCTGGGCCGCGCCCGAGGACTTCGCCAAGGCGGTGCAGCGCGTCTATCACTCCCCGGACCACGCGAGCTACGTCGAGCTGCCCCTGGTCGTCACCGACTGACCTCGGGACGAATCGCGGTGCCCGGGGCGCCGGACGAGTCCCGAGGCCGCTCCGGTTGGCTCAGCTGCTCGGCCGGGTCGGGCCTTCGAGACCCGCGGATCGGCGCCCTCGCCACCAGAGGAGCGCTCGCCGCGACCCGCGGTGGGTGGCGACGAGGAGGGCGAGGCCGAGCGCGAGAGCGATGGGGACGATCCAGTAGCCGCCCCGGACCTCGCTTCCCGGGGGAATCGACCCGAAGACCCCGAACGCTCGCGGCAGCCCGTCCGCGACCAGGAGCCCGACGTTGCCGGGGAAGATCGGCTTGAGCGCCGCGACCGCGAAGAGCGAGAAGCCGATGGAGTACCCGCTCAAGAGGCCGAGCGCCAGCAGGAAGCCGAGCACCGTCGTGGTGGCCAGGTGCCAGAGCGCGCGGGCCATGGCGCCGGCCCTCCCGGTGGCGACCGCTTCGTCGATCAAGAGCTCGCCGGAGTAGGCCTGGGCGACCTTCGAGGGGTGGCCGAGCTCGGCCAGCACCGCCTCGAGCGCCGTTCGCTCGTCCGGCTCGGGCGCGACCTGGTCGAGGCGCTCGCGCAGGTGCGACTCGAGCTCGCGGAGAGCGTCGTCCATCGTCGTCCGTGGCATGAACGTCTCGAGCGAGCGCTTCAGGATGAACAGGTAGCCCCGCACGCGGGCCTCGCTTGCCTCACTCAGTCTCATCGCCGCTTCCTTTCTCGCGCTCGATCAGGCGGTCGATCTTGCGCCGGAACGAGGTCCAGTGGCCGATCATGGTCGCCAGCGCCTTCCGGCCCTCGCCGCTCAGCCGGTAGTACTTGCGCGGGTGCGGCGTCTCGCCGGCTACCCACTCGGCCTCGACGAGGCCGCTGCTCGTCAGGCGGGCCAGGATCGGGTAGATCGTCCCCTCGGTGACCACCAGGTCGGTCGATGCCTGGAGATGCCGGATGATCTCCAGGCCGTAGCGGGCGGTGGACGAGACGGAGAGCAGGATGGCCAGATCGAGGCCGCCGCGCCGCAGCTGCTCGCGCCACGTCTCCAGGGCAGGTAGCGGGGTCAAGGTTCGAGGCTCGGTGTCTCGTCGCGCCATGATTTCTGAAGACATTATATCTTGCGTCACAAGGTATCTACGCGTCAGCTCTCCCGTGGTTGCAGCCGGGGGGTTGCAGCCGGGGGCGAGTGGGGCCGTCGGTCGACGATGCCGTCCTTGTGCGGCCGGTCGAGAGTCACCTCGACCATGCCGGCAGCGCGGGGGAGGTAGTAGCATCGGGCCGTGGCACGGCGGATCGAGATCGCGCCGGCGACGACGGCGGCGGACGTGGCGGAGGTTCGCCGGCTCTTCATCGAGTACGCCGACTCGCTCGGCTACGAGCTGTGCTTCCAGGGCTTCGACCGGGAGATCGACCAGCTGCCCGCCGTGTACGGGCCGCCGTGCGGGCGCATGCTGCTCGCCAGGGTCGACGGTGAGGTCGCGGGCGGCGTCGCCCTTCGGCGGCTCGACGACGCGACCTGCGAGATGAAGCGCCTGTTCGTCCGCCCGAGCCACCGCGGCCTGGGGCTGGGGCGGCGCCTCGCCGTGGCCCTCGTCGCCGCCGGCCGCGAGCTCGGGTACGCGCGGCTGCGGCTCGATACCCTGCCGGCGATGACCGCGGCGCGGCGCCTCTACGCCGATCTCGGGTTTCGCGAGATCGAGCCGTACTACGAGAACCCGATCGCCGGCGCGCGCTACCTCGAGCTGCGCTTCGACGGCGAGCCGGACTGACGGGACGGGGACCGGCGAGAGCCCGCCGAGCAGCCTGCCGGGCCATGGCACCTGCGATGGGGCGCCGAGGAGCTCGAGCCCCCCGTCGGGGCCGCGGATCGCCGCGCGGCGCGGTCCCCTCGGGGGAGCTCGTCCCGCTGCCGGATCGCTAGTCGTGGTGGCGCCGGCTGCGGGAGCGCGCCGCCCCGCCGTGGCCGCGGCGGTCGTCGCCGCGCCAGCGGCGGTCGGAATCGGAGTCCGAGTCGTCGTCGCGCCGGTGGTCCCAGTAGCCGTGGCGGTCGTCGAAGCGCCGGATCTCGTAGCGGGGGTCGTAGCGGTAGTAGGAGTAGCCCGGCCGGTAGGGGATGTAGGGGCGCGGGGCGTAGTAGAAGCCGCCGTAGGGGAGCGCCGCCCACGCGGAGTAGGGATTGAAGCCGTAGCGGTGGAAGTGCTCGTGAACCAGCGGGCAGTCGGGGTGGTGGTAGTAGAGGTTGTCGCGGATGTAGCAGGCCGAGCCGCATCGGAAGCCGCGATAGCTCAGGTGGCGGCCGGTCCGGTAGAAGTAGCTCGGGCCGCGGCGGTAGCGGTCGAAGTCGGCGAAGCCGAGCGAGAAGCCGATGCCGCCGACCGAGAAGTCGGCGCCCACGAACCAGCGCGAGCTGGCCTCGGCGGGCGCGGAGGCTCCGGTGAGCGGGACGAGAAGGACGGCCAGGGCGAGAGACGGGACGAGTCGGTTCATGGGTTCACCTCCTGGGCTCTGGAAGGTTTCATGATCCGTGCCGGAATCGTCAAGTTCCTCAAAAAAAAGGAACTTACGCATCCTTCGGGTGCTCTGGACCGAACGACTCGTCCTCTTGGGAGGACGCCGTGGACGCGCCGCCGTCGCCGCCGCCGGGCGGCCGGCGGCCCGCTCGCCCCCGTCGCCGGCCGCGGCGAGCACCGCGTTCGCGAGCCTGGGATCTCGCCGCCCCGATCGCGAGCCTGAGGTCCGTGAGCCGCAGGGAGGCGGCGAAGGGAGTACACTGGGCCCAGTACTCGTGTGGCTTCCCTAGCCACGACCGCAGCCCGGGCGCTTCTGCCGGGGTTGCCCGACCCCCTGGAAGGAGTTGCCCCATCGCAAGACCAGGACCGCAGACCCAAGCGAAGCGCCAGCGCGAGCAGAAGAAGAGAGAGAAGCGCCTGGCCAAGAAAGAGAAGATGGACCTGAGGCGGGCGCGGAAGCGCGCCGGCGCCGAGAGTTCCGTCTTCAGCGGCGCCGACGAGCCCCAGGCCACGAGCCCCGGCTAGCAGCGGGACCCGGCTCGGCGCTCCACCCGGGCCGAGCGCTCACCGTCCTACCTGTCGTCGCGATCGGCCCACCTGCGCAGGCGGGTGGGCGGTGCGCCGTGCGGGTGGGGCACCGGGTGCGGGCTTTGTCTACACTTCCGCCGGTATCGCCGGAGGCCGTCGAGAGTGTTTCCCATCCGCGAGTCCCGCCCCCTGGCGCCCGGCGTCCGGCTCTTCCGGATCGTGGCGCCGCGCATCGCGCGCAAGCGCCAGGCCGGGCAGTTCGTCATCGTCCGCCTGCATGCCGACGGCGAGCGCATCCCGCTCACGATCGCCGACTCCGATGCCGCGGCGGGCACCATCACCCTGATCGTCCAGGGGATCGGCAAGACGACGAAGCTGATGAACTCGCTCGCCGCCGGGGACGCCATCCTCGACGTCGTCGGTCCGCTGGGGAGGGCTTCCGAGGTCGAGCGCTTCGGCACGGTGGCGGTGCTGGGCGGCGGCGTCGGCGCCGCCATCGCCTATCCGACTGCCGTGGCCCTGGGGCGCGCCGGCAACGAGGTGCTGACGATCCTCGGCGGCCGCAGCCGCGAGCTGGTGCTCCTCGAGGCCGAGCTCGCCGCCGTCTCCGCCGAGCTGGTCGTGACGACCGACGACGGCTCGTACGGCCGCCGTGGTCTCGTGACCGGGCCGCTTCTCGAATGGCTGGAGTCGGGGCGGCGCATCGACCGCGTGCTGGCCATCGGCCCGGTGCCGATGATGCGCGCGGTGGCCGAGGTCACCCGCCCCTGGGCCGTGCCGACGATCGTCTCGCTCAACTCGATCATGGTCGACGGCACCGGCATGTGCGGCGGCTGCCGGGTCCTGGTCGGCGGCGAGAGCCGGTTTGCCTGCGTCGACGGACCCGAGTTCGACGCCCACGAGGTCGACTTCGCGGTGCTCGCGCAGCGCAACGCCATGTACCGGGACGCCGAGAGCCGGTCGCTCTCGGACTTCCTGGCCGATCCGGGCGGCGAGGTCGAGAAGGTCCGCCACGACTGCCGGCGCGCGGCCGCGCGGGAAGAGGAGCTCGCGACGAGCCTTGTCGAGGTGCCGCGATGACGGCGCAGCGGCCGTCGGTCAAGGAGCGGGTCAAGCTGCCGCGCCAGCCGATGCCGGAGCGCGCGGCGAACGCTCGCGTCCGCGACTTCGGCGAGGTGAATCTCGGTTACGACGCGGCGCTGGCGCTCGCCGAGGCCGTGCGCTGCCTCGAATGCGCCAGCCCCAAGTGCGTGGGCGGCTGCCCCGTCGGCGTCAAGGTCTCCGAGTTCGTGGCGCTGGTGGCGGCGGGCGATCTCCTCGCGGCCGCCGCCAAGGTGCGCGAGGACAACGCCCTGCCGGCGGTCACCGGCCGCGTCTGCCCGCAGGAGGACCAGTGCGAGGGCGTGTGCCCGCTCGGCAAGCGCGGCTCGCCGCTCGCCGTCGGCCATCTCGAGCGCTTCGTCGCCGACTACGAGCGGCGGGTCGGGGAGATCGGCCTGCCGCCCATCGCGGCGCCGACGGGGCGGAGCGTAGCGATCGTCGGCAGCGGCCCGGCGGGGCTCTCCTGCGCCGGCGACCTCGTCCAGCGCGGCCATCGGGTGCGCGTCTTCGAGGCCCTGCACGAGCTCGGCGGGGTGCTGGTCTACGGCATCCCCGAGTTCCGGCTGCCCAAGGAGATCGTGCGCCAGGACGTGGAATCGCTGGCCGCCATGGGCGTCGAGTTCGAGACCAACGTCGTGGTCGGCAAGACCGTCACGGTCGACGAGCTGATGCGCGAAGAGGGCTACGACGCGGTGTTCCTCGCCACCGGCGCCGGGCTGCCGCGCTTCCTCGGCGTGCCCGGCGAGCACCTGAACGGCGTCTGCTCGGCCAACGAGTTCCTGACCCGGGTCAACCTCATGAAGGCCTACCGTTTCCCGCAGGCCGACGAGCCGCTCTTCGACTGCCGCGGCCGGGACGTGGCGGTGATCGGCGGCGGCAACACGGCGCTCGATTCGGTGCGCACCGCGCTGCGGCTCGGCGCCCGCCGCGGCTCGATCCTCTACCGCCGCTCGCGCGAGGAGATGCCGGGGCGGGCGGAGGAGATCCACCACGCGGAGCAGGAGGGCGTCGAGTTCCAGTTCCTCGTCAACCCGGTGGAGTTCGTGGGCGACGAGGCGGGGGCTCTCGTGGCGGCGCGCTGCCAGCGGATGGAGCTCGGCGAGCCCGACGATTCCGGCCGCCGCCGCCCGCTGCCCATCCCCGGCTCCGAGTTCGAGCTGCCGCTGGCGCTGGCCGTCATCGCCGTCGGCACCACGGCCAATCCGATCGTCCAGTCGACGACCCCGGATCTCGCGACCCGTCGCGGGGGCTACATCGCGGCCGACCCGCGGACGCTGGCGACCAGCAAGCCGGGTGTCTTCGCCGGCGGCGACATCGTCACCGGCGCCGCGACCGTCATCCTCGCCATGGGCGCCGGCCGCACCGCCGCGGCCGGGATCCACGAGTACCTAGACGCCGAGCCTGGGCGCCGAGCGTGAGACCCGCGAGGGCGTTCCGGCCTAGCGGCCGCGGCAGGGCCGCGCGTGCACGTGTAGGATACGTGCATGACGAGGAAGCTGACCGAGACGGGCCGCGCAGCAGAGACGAGCCTGCGGGAGCTCGTCGCCCGCGGTCTGCGGCGCGAGCTCGGCGCGGCGGGAGCAGGTCGAGGGGGTGGCGGCCGGGCCCTGCGCTTGCCGGTCGTCGACGGTGGCCTGCCGCCGGGCCTCGACCTGAGCGATCGGACCGCGATGCACGCGTGGCTGCGCGGCGATTCGTGATCGCCCTTCCCGGCTCCTGCGCGTGGCGGCGGGCCTCGACGTGACCGGGACGCGCGTCTTCGATCTGCAGATCGCGCTGACCGCGTTCGACAACGGCGCCGCCGAGATCTGGACCCGCGATCGCGGCTTCCGCTCGGTTCCTGGCCTCACCGCGATCGACCCCTTGGCCGCGCCATAGACCCGCCGCGATCGCCGGGGTGGCGGGTCGGCCGCCCCGGGGGGTGGTGCGCGGCGGCGAGCGGTGCCCGATCATGGGGCAGCAGCCAGCAGCCCGTGGAGAGCTCCTGATGGCTAGCCTGCGACTCGGCATCGACTTGGGCTCGGTCGCCGTTCATCTGGCGGTGGTCGAGCCCGGAGGCGAGGTGCTGTGGGGGCGCTCGCGCGCCTACGAGGGCGCCGCCCTGCCGGTGCTCGGCGCCCTCGTCGACGAGCTGGTCGCCGATCTCGGTGGCGATCTCGGTGCCGGCGAGTCCCGTCGCGACCACCGGGTGCGGGTTGGACTCACCGGCGGGGCGCGGGATCTCCTCGGGGAAGGCTGCCGCGGCGCCGTCGCCGCGGGGGAGGTCGTCGCCGGCGCCCGCGGCGCCGCGGCGGTGTGTCCCGGCGCCCGCTCGGTGATCGAGATCGGCGGCCAGCTCTCGCGCTGGATGGCGCTCGCCGACGGGGGCAGCGGCGAGCTCGTCGACTTCTCGCTGTCGCAGCCCTGCGCCGCCGGCGCCGGCGTCTTCCTCGAGCAGCAGGCGGGCCGCCTGGGGCTAGAGATCGCCGGGCTCGCCTCTCTCGCCGCCGGGGCTCCCCGGGGGGCCGCGGTGGCCGGCCGCTGCGCGGTCTTCGCCAAGACCGACATGATCCACCTGCAGCAGAAGGGCACTCCGGTGGCGGAGATCGCCTTCGGCCTCTGCCTGGCCTTGGTCCGCAACCTCCAGGCGACGCTGCTGCGGGGCAAGCGGCTGCGGCTGCCGCTGGCCTTGATCGGCGGCGGGGCGCTCAACCAGGGCGTGGTCCGCGCCGTGCGGCAGGTCTTCGCCCTCGAGCGGCGGGCCCTCGTCATCCCCGATCCGCCCACGGTGGCCGCCGCGGTCGGCGCGGCGCTGCTGGCGGCGGGCGGCGCGCCGGTGGGTCTCGACGAGCTGCGACGCCTGCTGCGCGGGCACCGGGCGGCTCCGCCCCCGCTGCCGCGCCTGCCCGCCCTCGAGCCCCCGCTCGGAGCCGCTCCCGAGGCGGAGCCCGGGGGGGAGGGACTGGGCGAGACCGCGGTCGTCCTCGGGGTCGACGTCGGCTCGGTCTCCACCAACCTCGCCCTGGTGACCGTGGACGGCCGGCTGGTCGACGGCGTCTATCTGCGCACTCGCGGGCGGCCGCTCGAGGCCGTGCGGGAGGGGCTCGCGATCCTCCATGGCCGCCATCGCGGCCGGATCCTGGTGCTCGGCGCCGGTGCCACCGGCTCCGGGCGGCACCTGGCGGGCTGGCTGATCGGCGCCGACGAGGTCCGCAACGAGATCACGGCCCAGCTGCGGGCGGCGGTGGCCGTGCTTCCCGACGTCGACACGGTGCTCGAGATCGGCGGCCAGGACTCGAAGTACATCCAGGTGAGAGATGGTCACATCGTGGACTTCACGATGAACAAGATCTGCGCCGCCGGCACCGGGTCGTTTCTCGAGGAGCAGGCCGAGAGGTTGGGGATCCGGATCGAGGAGGAGTTCGCCGAGCGCGCCTTGCGCGCGCCGTCGCCGGTCGATCTCGGCAGCCGCTGCACCGTGTTCATGGACAGCGAGGTCGCTCGCGCGCTGCGCCACGGGGCCGCGAGCGACGACATCGTCGCCGGCCTCGCCTTGTCGGTGGTGCGCAACTACCTCGACCGGGTCGTGGCGGGGCGACCGATCGGCCGGCGGGTGTTCTTCCAGGGCGGGACGGCGTCGAACCGGGCGGTCGTCGCGGCGCTCGAGCAAAGCCTCGGGCGGCCGGTCCAGGTCCATCCCTGGAACCGCCTCTCGGGGGCCGTCGGCGCCGCGCTGCTGGTTCTCGACCGACGGGCGACGCGGCGGCCAGCCGAGAGCACCCGGTTCAAGGGCTTCACCGCGTGCAGCGGCGAGATCGACCGCAGCTTCGAGTGCCCGCTGTGCTCCAACCGCTGTCAGGTGAACCGCTTGCGCTCGGGCGCCGAGAGCTTCTTTTTCGGCGACACCTGCGAGCGCTACACCAGCAAGGCGGCGGCGCCCGCCGGCGGCGCCGCCGCCGAGGACCATCTGGCGGTGATGGAGGCGGCGCTGCTCGAGGAGGCCGGTCTGGCTGCCGGAGCCGACGGCGCCGTCGACCCCACGAGCGCCGTGGGCATCCCGCGGGCCGGGCTCGCCCTCGCCTGGCTGCCGGTGTGGGCGGCGCTGGTGCGGGCGGCGGGCAGGCAAGCGGTGCTCTCGGCTCCGAGCTCGCCGTCCATCCTGGCGGCGGCGCTCGGCGACATCCGGGCGGAGACCTGCCTGCCGGTCAAGATGGCCCACGGCCACGTGCGCGATCTGCTCGCCCGCGGGGTCCGGACGATCCTCCTTCCCTCCGTGCTGTCGGTGCCGCCCGGCCCGGCGGATTCGTCCCCCGCCGGCCACACCTGCCCCTACACCCACTACCTGCCGTTCATGGTCCGGGCCGCCCTCGGGGTGGAGCTTCTCGCCCCCCGCGTCGAGCTCGCCGAAGAACGGATCCTCGAGCCCGAAGGGCTCGCCGCCCGGCTGGGCATCGAGCCCGACCTCCTGCAGGCGGCCCTGGCCGCTGGCCTGCGCGCCCAGGAGCGGTTCCGCGGGCGCATGCGGGCCCTCGGACGGCAGCTGCTCGCGCGCCGCGGCGATCGGCTGGTGGTCGTTCTCGGCAAGCCCTACAACCTCCTCGACCCGTTCCTCAACCTGGGCCTGGGGCGCCACCTGGTCCGCCTCGGACTGCCCTTCATGCCCATGGAGTGCCTGCCGCTCGACGAGGTGAGTCTCGACGAGCGGTGGTCCGAGCTTCCCTGGGGCACCAATCGGGACTACGTACGGGCGGCGCTTTTCGCGCGCGACGATCCCCGCCTGTTCCCCCTGGCCATTTCGAGCTTCGGCTGCGGGCCGGACGGGTTCACCGTGCGCCATCTCGAGGCGCTGCTCGAGAACCGGCCCCAGCTCGTCCTGGAGGTCGACGAGCACCGCGCCGAAGCCGGGCTGATCACCCGGTTGGAAGCCTTCGCGGACGAGATCGACGCCTTCTGCCGGCGGCGGACCGGGTCCGCGGTGCGCCGCGGCCCCGCCCGCGGGGAGACCCGCCGGACGCCGGCCAGCCGTCGCTACTTCCTGCCCCACTTCGCCGATCACGTCCACGCCTACGCCGGCGCTCTGCGCCGGGCCGGTCACGAGGCCGTCGTCCTGCCGCCGCCGGACGAAGCGAAGCGCCGGCTCGGCGCCCGGATGGCCTCCGGCCGGGAGTGCCACGTGTTCAGCATTCTTGCCGGCGACCTCTCCAGCCTGGCGAGCGCCGGCGGGTCGCGGGAGGGAGACGCCTTCCTCTTCCCCGGCACCGCCGTCCCCTGCCTCCTGCCCCAGTACCGCGATGCCATGCTGCACGGGCTGCGCGGGCTGGCCCCGCCGCGGATTGACGTCGTCACTCCCCACACCACCGAGCACTTCTCGTCGCTGCTCGGCTTCCACGGGCTCTACCTCTTCTGGCAGGGCCTGGTGGCGGTCGATCTCCTGCTCAAGGCAGCCTGCTCGCTGCGACCGTACGAGCTCGAGCCCGGGCGGACGGACGCCGTCCACCGGGCCAACCTGCGGCGCGTCGAGGAAGCGGTGGAGAGCGGCGGTCTCGAGCAGGCGGTGCGCCGCGCCGGCGAGGACCTCGCCGCGATCGCCATCGACCGCTCGCCTCCGCGGCCCGCGGTCGGCGTGGCGGGCGACGTCTACACGCGGGTCAACGGCTTCGCCAGCGACGATCTCTTCCGCCGGCTGGAGTCGCTCGGCTGCGAGGTCTGGCCCGCCCCCACGCTGGTCGACACGGTCGACTTCACCGCGTCACGCTGGGCGCGGCAGGCGCGGCGGCAGTGGCGGATTCGCGAGCTCCTGACGGCCACGCTGCTCGAGGCCCTGCGCCATCACGCGGCGGCGCGGGTTCGCGGCGCCCTCGTCATGGCCGCCCGTCCCGAGCCGACCTATGCGCAGGTCCTCGCGGCGACCGCTCCCTATGCCCCGCCGGAGGCGAACTACCTGGCGCTGCTCAACCTGTCGAAGATGATCGACTTCGCGCGCCACGGCGCGTCCGGAGTGGTCAACGCGATCTGCCTCAACTGCATGGTGGGGACGATCTCGGCCTCGCTGCTCGACCGCCTGCGAGCGGACCACGACGACGTCCCGATGACGACCCTCGTCTACGGCGACGGCACCGGCGGCTCGGGCGAGGCTCGTCTCGAGGCGTTCGCGCACCAGGTCCATCGCTACCACGCCCGGCGCCGGGAGGCGAGCGGGGCGCCGTCGATCGCCCGCGCGGCGACCTGACGCCGGACCCTCTCGAGCACCTCCGGGAGCCGGCGGACGACCGAGCACCCGGTGCGATGCGGCGCGCCGATGTGGGAAGATCTGTAGTACCTTGTTTTCAACTCGCATGGGATCGAGGGTGCCATCCCCATTCGAGTCAACCCCTCGAGGGCGTCGTCGGGAGCGGCGCGGCGGTGGACCGCGCGGGCGGGCGATGAGCTGAGAATGGCAGAGAACGACGTCTTCGTCAGCTACGCGCACATCGACAATCAACCGCTGGTTCCCGACCAGGAGGGGTGGGTCTCGAGCTTCCACCACTCGCTGAAGGTCCGCCTCGGGCAGTTGCTGGGCCGCGAGCCGCGAGTGTGGCGCGATCCCAAGCTGCAGGGCAACGACGATTTCGCAGGCGAGATCGCCGACCGCTTCGCGAGCGTCTCGACGATGGTCTCCGTGCTGTCGCCGCGTTACGTGCGGTCGGAGTGGTGTCTGCGAGAGCTCACCGGCTTCCTCGACGCGAAGCGGCGAGGGGGCGATCTGACGATCGCGAACAAGAGCCGTCTCTTCAAGGTGACGAAGACCCCGATTCCTCTCGAGAGCCAGCCGGAGGAGATCCGCGGCCTGTTGGGCTACGACTTCTTCTCCCTCGATCCCGAGACCGAGCGGGTCCGTGAGTACAACCTCTTCTCGGGACCGGAGCGAGAGCGCAAGTACTGGTCGGCCCTCGACGATCTGGCCTCGGACATCGCTCGGCTCCTGGAATCGGAGGCCGCCGCCGCGGAGGGTGCTCCGGCTCCGGCCATGAAGTCCCCGGCCGAGGGTTCCGGCAAACGGGTCTTCCTCGCGGAGGCGACCTTCGGGCTCAGGGAAGCGCGAGACGCCGTCAAGCGCGACCTCGTCCAACGCGGCTACACGGTCGAGCCGCAGGAGGCCCTGCCACCCGTGGCTTCGGAGATCGCCCGCCGGGTGCCCGAGATCCTCGCCCGGTGCCAGCTGTCGGTTCACCTCATGGGGAAGAGCTACGGCGTGGTTCCCGAAGGCGCCAACCACTCGCTCGCCGACCTTCAGAACCGGCTCTCCATCGAGCGGGCCGCCGGCGCCGGCTTCGATCGCGTCGTCTGGATCCAGCCTGGCGTCGAGGCGGAGGACGAGCGACAGCGCAGCCTGCTTCAAGCCCTGCGCACCGACCCGGCCACTCTCGGCGGCGCGGATCTCTTCGAGACCTCGCTCGAGGAGCTCAAGGCGGCCATCCTCGGCAAGCTGGCGCCGAAGGTGACCGCCAACGGCGGGTCGAGGGCCGCCGCGGCCGGCGGGGACGGCCCGAGCCTGGTCTACCTGATCTGCGACCGCAAGGACATCGACGAGGTGCGAACGGTGGGGGATCTACTCTACGACCGCGGCCTCGAGGTCGCGCTGCCGATCTTCGAGGGGGAGGCCTCCGAGGTCCGGACGGACCACGAGGAGAATCTCAAGATCTGCGACGCAGTCCTCATCTACTACGGCCATGCGAAGTCGCTCTGGCTGCGCTCCAAGCTCCGCGAGCTCAAGAAGATCGCCGGCTATGGCCGCACCGAGCCGATGCGCGCGAAGGCGATCCTGGTGGCCCAGCCGGCATCGCCGGAGAAGGAGCAGTTCCGGACCCACGAAGCGGTCGTCATCAAGTGTCCGGACAGCCTCTCGGTCGAGTCGCTCGAGCCTTTCCTGGCGGCGGTGGAGGCATAGGAGACGATCATGGCAGTTTCGAACGCCACGACGACGTTCAATCCGTTTCCAGGCCTGAGACCGTTCGAGCCGGGGGAGGACCACCTCTTCTTCGGCCGCGAGTCGGAGGTGGACGAGCTGCTGGCACGTCTCGACAGGTCTCGATTCCTCACCGTCGTCGGAGCGTCCGGCAGCGGCAAGTCGTCTCTCGTGCGCTCCGGTCTGATCCCCTATCTCTACAGCGGCTACCTCGCCGCGGCCGGATCCTCCTGGCGGATCGCGATCCTGCGTCCGGGCGACGATCCGCTCGGCAACCTCGCCGCCAGCCTCGGCGATCCGGAAGTGCTGCCAGCCGACGGCACGCCCCACGCCACGCGCAGCGCCATCATCGAGGCGACGCTGCGCCGTGGCGGCCAGGGTCTGACGGAGGCCGTCCGGCAATCCGGGCTCCCCGAGGACGAGAACCTGTTGATCCTCGTCGATCAGTTCGAGGAGATCTTCCGCTTCAAGCGCAGCGCCGCGCGGCTCGCCTCCACAGACGAATCGACCGCCTTCATGACCCTGCTTCTCGAGGCTTCGAGGCAGCAGCAACGTCCGATCTTCGTGGTGCTCACGATGCGCTCCGACTTCCTGGGCAACTGCACGGAGTTCCAGGATCTGCCAGGCGCGATCAACCGCGGCCTCTACTTGATCCCGCGGATGACGCGCGAAGAGCGGCGCTCGGCGATCACCGGCCCGGTGGCGGTGGGTGGCGCCGAGATCGCCGAGCGGCTGGTTCTCCGGCTGCTCAACGACGGCGGCGACGACCCCGATGAGCTGCCGATCCTCCAGCACTCCCTGATGCGGACCTGGGACTATTGGGAGCGCAACCACATCGATGACGAGCCCCTCGATCTGCGTCACTACGAGGCCATCGGTACGACCCGCGAAGCGCTGTCCCTGCACGCCGAAGAAGCACTCGTGGAGCTCGGCACCGAGGGGGCGATCGACGGCGCCGAGAAGCTCTTCAAGTGCATCACCGAGAAGGGTATCGACGGCCGCGGGATCCGCCGTCCGTCGAGCGTGGCGGAGATCTGCGCCGTGACCGGCCTGTCGGAATCGGAGGTGCGCAGGGTGGTCGAGGTCTTTCGCAGCCCGGGGCGCTCGTTCCTCATCCCTCCGGTCGGCAAGGAGCTGCGGTCGGATTCCGTCGTCGACATCTCGCACGAGAGCCTGATGCGAGTCTGGACCCGGCTGCGCAGGCTCGTGGATCAGGAGGCCCAGGGCGCCCAGGTCTACCTGCGTCTGGCGGCGGCGGCGGCGCGCTACCAGGATGGCCAGGGCGGGCTGCTGCGCGATCCCGAGCTGCAGCTGGCGCTCAGCTGGCGCGAGTCGGCCCAGCCCACCGAGGCCTGGGCGCAGCGCTACGACCCCTCGTACGAGCGCGCCGCGACGTTCCTCGAGCTCAGCCGCGCGGAGCGCGAGCGCGAAATGGCCCGCGAGGATCAGCGCCGCAGGCGCAAGCTGCGAGGGTTGCGGATGGTCGCGCTGGGTTCGGCGTTGGCGGTCGGCGTCATCCTTGTTCTCTTCGGCTGGGCGCTGGTCGCCAAGGGCCAGGCCGACGAAGCGCTCGGTCGTGCCGAAGTGGCGGTAGCGCGCGAGGCCAGGGCCAAGGAGGAAGCGCTCGCGAGCGAGGAGGAGGCCTTGCGCAGCAAGCGGCGGGCCGAAGAGGACAGGGCACGGGCACTCTCGGCCCAGGCGGCCGAGAGGCTTGCGCGGGAGAAGGCCGTCGCCAGCGAGCAGACGGCGCTGCGTGCCCAGAGCCGGGCCGAGGAGGAGAGGGCGCGAGCGCTCGAGGCGCAGGCGCTGGAAGCGAGGGCCAGGCGGGAAGCGGCTCGCAACGAGCAGCTCGCCCTCAAGAGCCAGGGTGAAGCGGAGCAGGCGGCCCGACAGGCGCGCGCTGCCGAGGCCAAGACCCAGCGACTCCGGCGGCTCGAGCTCGCCCGCCGCCTGGCGGTGAGCGTGCCCCGTCTCGCAGCCGAGGAGGGTCCAGAGCTCGCCGCGCTGATCGCGGTCGAGGCCTACCGCCTCAATCGGTCGAGCGAGGGAGAGCCCCGCAACGCGGAGATCTACGATGCCCTCCTGGGCGCTGTGTCGAAGCTCGATCCGACCCGCGGGCGGCTCCCCGGGCATGACGATCAGGTCCGGGCGTTGGCGGTGGCTGCCGATGGCTCGATCCTCGTCTCGGGAGACGACAGCGGGCAGATCCACGTTCTCGACCCGAGTGCTCCCGCCATGAAGCCGCTCTCCCTGGCGCCGGGCGCCGGCGTGCGCTCCCTCGCCCTCGATGCCGAGGGTGGGCGCCTCGCAGTGGGCGACGTCGAGGGGCGTGTCCGGATCCTCGCGCTCGGCGCCTCTCCCGCGGAGACGGAAGTCTTCTTCGAACCGGGAGCGATCGTCTCCGCGCTCGCCTTCTCGTCTTCCGGCACGCTTGCCGCAGGACTTTCCAGCGGCCGGGTACGGGTGTGGAGCGAAGCGGCCGATCCCGCGTCGGGCAGCGATCTCGAGATCTCGGGAAGGGTCACGGCGGTCGACTTCGCTCCCGACGCGAGCCTGCTGGCGGCCGCCGGAGGAGAGGGCCTCGTCCGCGTGTGGCAAGCCGCAGACGGGGCGTTTCGCCGCCGCTACGAGCTCTCGCTCGCCACGGTCGTCGGCGGGCGCGGCGGCGGCGACCCGGGTCTGACCGACGTCCGGTCGCTCGCCTTTCACCCCGCCGGAGACGTCGTCGCCGTCGGCAACTTGCGCGGCGACGTCTTCCTCTGGCAGCTCGGCTCGAACGCCGCGCCGCGCCGCCTCGTCGGCCACCGCTCGAGCGTCAACTCGTTGCGCTTCGCCAGAGATGGCGAGCTCCTCGCTTCGGCGGGCTCCGACGGTACCGTGAGGATCTGGTCGGGTCCCCTCTACGAGAGCGATCCGCTCGTTCTTTCCGGCCACGACTCCTGGGTCTGGGCGGTCGCCTTCCACCCGGACGTCCGGCGGCTCTTCTCCGGCGGCGCCGACGGCGCGGTCCGCAGCTGGGCCACCGGCAGCGAGGAGCTCGTCGCCGCGATCTGCTCGCGCCTGTCGCGAAGTCTAACCAGCGCGCAATGGGCGCGCTTCTTCCCCGAGGATCTCCCCTATGAGGCAACCTGTCCTTAGGAGTCGAGCCACGAAAGGCCTGGCGCGGCGCCGGCGAGGCCTGCTGCCGATCGCGGTGGTCGCCTTCCTCCTGGGTGCGGGCGGGCTGCGAGCCCAGGCCTCCGGCGAGGGCGTCGCTTGCGACCTCGACGGCGCCGAGGATTCCTACCGACTCGGCCGGTTCGACCTCGTTCTGGAGACCGTTGGCGAATGCTACGAGCGCTTGCGTGGGCGGGATCGAACCGAAGCCGAGATCCTGCTCGCCAAGGCCCATCTCGGACGCGACGAGTTCGAGATGGCGGAGACCTGGATCGCGCGTGTGCTCGATGAGCTCCCGGCCTACGAGCCCGCCCGCGCCGACCCCCCACGCCTCAAGCGCCTCGTGGCCCAGCTCAAGTCGAGCGGCGCGACGGTGGTCGTGAGCTCAGTCTCCAAGACCAGTGAGAGTCTCCGCGAAGCGCCGGCCACCGTCGAGGTGATCACCGGCGAGCAGATCGCCCGCCGCGGGTATCTCGATCTCGCAGCGGTGCTTCATGACCTGCCCGGGTTCGACATCTCGCGCGGCAACGGAATTCTCTACTCCAACGTCTATCCTCGCGGCTATCGCTCCGACAGCACCGACCGGACCCTGTTTCTCGTCGACGGCGTCGAGGAGAACGATCTGTGGTCGAACATCGCCTACGTCTCTCGCCAGTATCCGTTGCGCAACATCGAGCGCGTGGAGGTGATCTACGGGCCCGCCACGACGATGTACGGTCCCAACGCCTTCGTCGGCGTCATCAACGTGATCACCAAGGACCCCGAGAATCTGACGCCGGAGGGCGAATCGTTCTTCTACGACGTCGAGGTCGGCGGTGCCGAGCTGGGCACGAGCTTCGTCGACGCTCTCGTCGCCGGTCGCGTGCTGGGCAAGGTCGCGTTCTCTCTCGCCGCGCGTACCTACACCTCGGACGAGCTCGACCTCTCCGGCTTCTCGGGGCCGCGCTTTCTGCCCGGAGACCCGGCGACGCCGTCGTCCGTTCGCTACTGGGACTACGATCCCGGCTTCTACGACCTCTACTTCGATCGCGGCGGCTACGATCATCTGGGTGAGGGTGCCGCGCTCGCCCGCGACCTCGACAAGGCTGCGCTGTCGAGCCTCGGCGCTCCCCTGCGGTTCTCGGATCGCACCGATGACTGGCTGATCCACGGCCGGATCTCCGTCTCCCGCAAGTTCACGGCCGGCTTCCAGACGTGGCGGCGCGAGGAGGGCTTTACGAGCTGGTTTACCGACCAGCTGTTCACCGGCGCCGACAGCGGCACCCTGTGGATCCCCAGCCAGCTCTTCTTCTACGCCAAGTACGCGGACGACCTGATTCCGGGGCGGCTCGGTCTCACGGTGTTCAGCCGCTTCAAGCGGCACAAGCTGGCCGACGGCACGGGCGAGCTGCAGCTGCGCAACTACAGCAAGGGCAGCCTCGACGCCGAGGATCTCGCCAACGGGATACCCGCGTACTTCCAGACGACCGAGTACAGCCAGTCTTCCCAGCAGTTCAGGAACGAGATCACCCTGAACTGGCGACCGTCGAGCAGGCTCAGCCTGGTCGGCGGTCTCGAGGTGCGGACGAGCCAGATTCAAGGCGACTACAACCTGAGGTTCGAGCGTCCCGCAGGCGTTGGCTTTGCCAACGCCCGCGAGCAGCCCTTCTTTTGCGTCACGAGCGGGGGAGCCGAGAACTGCTCCAGCGGCCAGTCGTTCGACCAGACCGATATCGGCGTGTTCGCCCAGGCCAGCTACCGGCTGTCCGATCGCTGGAAGCTCGTCGCTGGTGGCAGGTTGGACGACAATCACGTCTCTCAGGCCGGCCGCGACGTCCTTGGCGCCGATGGCGAGCCGGTCACGGTCTCGGGCTACGGCACCGTCCTCAACCCGCGGCTCGGTCTCATTCACCTGCGAGACCGCTATGTCGTCAAGGCGATCTACAGCGAGGCCTTCAAGGACGCGTCGAACTTCAATCGCTACGCCACGGCGCCGAGCACCCGCGAGCTTCAGGCCCCTGACCTGGCGCCCGAAAAGGTGAAGAACCTCGAGCTCAGCGTCGGCTGGCAGCCGCGGGAGGACCTCGACCTCGACCTCGCCTACTATCGCGCCGACTACAGCGCCGCCGTTGCCATCGAGCCGTTCGGCGATTCGGGAACCGGGCGCAACGTCAATCGCGGCGGCCGCGAGATCAGCGGTCTCCAGGCGACCGCCTCCTGGCAGCGCGGCGCTTGGGACCTCTACGCCAACTACACCTTTACCGACCCCAAGGGCGAGGTCTTGAGCGCGACGACGCAGACCCTCGAGGAACGAAGGATCGGCGACATCGCCAGTCACCGCGCGAACGCCGGGGCGAACTACCACCGCGACGATGGTTGGAACTTCAACCTGCGGGCCAACTTCGTCGGCGAGCGCCCCACCGGACGCCTGACGACGGTCCCGCTCAATCCGCTCGCCCGCATCGACTCCCACTTCGTCCTCGACGGGGCGCTCGCTTACCGTCGACCCGCGTCTCGGTGGTCGCTTCGGCTGTCGGCCACGAATCTGCTGGCCGAGACCTACTCGGACCCCGGCGTGAGGCTGGCGGACGGAACGTTCTTCGCGTCGATCCTGCCGCAGCCCGGAAGAGTCCTGTCGCTTCGCGTCGGGATCTCCTCTCCCACCGGAAGCGGCGGCGATCGGTGATCGCCTCGCGGCCTGCCGCCGTCCGGCACAAGCCGAGAGCCCTCTGTGAGGAGCGGGCCGAGCCGGGGGGTGCCCGGGGGCCCGGGCAGCGAGTGCGCATCGAGCAGCTCGAGCGGCGTTTCGCGCGGCTCGGGCTGCGGCTGCGCGCGCCGGGGATCGACGACGTCCCGGCGATCGAGGCCTTCCTGGCCACTCGCTTCTCGTCCCCCGCCCTGGAGATGGTGACCGCCTACGATCTCTATCGGTTCGTGCGGTTCGGCCATCCGCTTCTGCTCGAGGACGGGGCCGGACGGATCGTCGCTTCGCTGCTCGAGTGCACCTACGGCGACGCAGAGAGCACCTCCTACTGCGTCAGCCTGGCCGTGGCGGAGGAGCTCGCGGGGCGGCGTCTCGGCGCCGATCTCGTCACCCACTCGGCGCTTGCGGCGTCGCTGCGCGGCTGTGGCGCCCAGCGCGCCGTCCTGGCGCCCCACAATCATGCTTCGCTCGTCACGTTCATCAATCTCTGCGGGCACAGCGTCGAAGCGGTGTACCCCCGTCTCGCGGGGTTCGGCGCCGCGCGGCTGGCGATCGCCCGTCCGCTCGACGGGGATCCCCTCGTCGACGAGCGGATCGATCGCGAGCGGCTCCGTGGCTTCGTCGAAGGCGGAGAGGCCGGCGTCGACTACGCGCTGATTCCCGCCCATGAGCCGCAGCGGCTGTGCCAGCTCTACGAGAGCACGCCGTTCCAGGTCGTCGCCTTCCTTGCCCCGGAGCGGCATGCCGAGGATGCCTGGTTCGTCGCCGTGCCGCCGCCACCGGAGGAGTCTTGATGCCCCTCGACGCCGCCGAAGATGCCGGTGGCGGGCGGCGGATCGAGCGCTGGCTGCACATTCGACCCGGCGAAGGGTCCCGCATCGTCCTGTTGTGGGCGCACTCGTTCTGGATCGGCGTCTTCATCGCCTTCTTCTTCTCCGTCGCCAGCGCCCAGTTTCTCGATCGGTTCGACTACCGCGTTCTGCCCTGGGCCTACATCCTCTCCGGCGGCCTGGCCTATCTGATCCTCGCGCTCTTCTCGCGCCTCGAGCGTCGCGTGTCGATCGAGCGACTGCTGATGATCAACCTGGCGTTCCTCGTCGTGCTCTCCGCGCTCTTTGCGGTCGGGCTGAATCTGCCCGGAGGCGGTTGGATCCGGTTCGTCATGTTCTCCATGATTCTGCCGGTCCTGACGCTCGTCGACCTCGGCTTCTGGGGGTTGGCGGCGAGGCTCTTCGATCTGCAGCAGGGCAAGCGCCTGTTCGGCCTCCTCGGCTCCGGCGAGGTGGTCTCGGAGATTCTCGGCTTCCTGCTCGTCCCCGCTCTCGTCGGCACTCTCGGCTCGACCGGCCTGCTCGCCCTGGCCGCCGGCGGGCTGATCCTCTCCTTGCTGGTGCTGCAGGCGATCCTCCGCCGCTTCGCGGACCAGCTCCGCAGGACGCGCCGGGACGCCGCGGCGACCGAGCCCGGGATGGCCCTGTCGACGGTCTTCGCCGATCGCTATTTCGTGCTCGTGGCGGCGACCACGGCGCTGTCGGTCTTCACGCTCTTCTTCGTCGACTTCAGCTTCCTCGTGGAGACCCGCGCCCGGTTCCAGGGCGCAGAGGCCCTGGCCGGGATCCTCGGCTTTTTCTTCGGCGTCATCAAGCTGTTCGAGCTTCTGACGAAGACGTTCCTGGCGGGCAGGCTCGTCACTCGATTCGGCGTCGTGGTCGGACTCTCGGCCCTTCCCGTGGCGCTCGCCGTCCTCGTCGCGCTGTCGCTCTTGAGCGGCGTGATCGGCGCGCTCGGCGAGCTCTACTTCATCCTCGTGCTGGTGGCGAAGATGGCGGAGTTCGTGCTGCGCCGCTCGATCTTCGAGCCGTCGCAGAGGGTTCTCTTCCAGCCGCTCTCCGAGGACGTCCGGCTGTCCGTTCAGGCGCGGTTGGAGGGCGTGGCGAAACCGGTCGGCCTGTTGCTGGCCGGCTCGATCCTGCTCGGCCTGGGCCGTGTCTCGGAGACCTCGCTACCGGTCATCGTAGCGCTGGCGCTGGTTCTTGCCATCTGGCTCACGCTGATTCGTCCGACCTACGCGGGCTTCCAGCAGAAGCTGCTCTCGGCCTTGGCCAGGCAGCCGGGAGGAGCCTCCATCGCCTCGCCGCTCGACCTCATCCTCCGGCGGCTGCAGGCCGCGCCACCGCTCGAGTGCAGGCACTCGTTGGACGCGCTCAAGGTGGTCGATCCGAACGTCCTCGAGCTACTGCTGGTCGAGCTGCTGGCGTCGGACCGTGCGGAGCTGCGCCGCATGGCCTACGAGACGATCGAGGTACAGCAGATCTTCGACCCGGTGCCGGCGCTCTCGGCAGCGGCTGCTCGCGAGTCGGAGCCGCAGATGACGGCCGCCGCCCGCGCCGCGGCCCGCTCTCTCCTGGCGGCGGCGCAGGACGACGCGACGCCCGCCCAGCTGGCGGCGCTGGCTCAATCCCGCGATCCCGCGCAGCGCGAGTCGGCAGCCGTCATGATCGGCCGGCGAACCGATCTCGTGGCCGCGCGCTCGCTCTTCGGGCTGATGCGGGACAGCGACATCGCCGTGCGCCGCCGCGCCTTGATCGCCGCCGGCCAGACTCGGCGGGCCGAGTTCTGGCCCGTCCTGATCGAACAGTTGCCGTCCGGGCTCTTCTGCAAGGCGGCAGCCTCGAGCCTGATCACCGCCGGAGAGGGTGTACTCGACTCCCTGGAAGCGGCTTTCGGGCGCTTCGACGATTCTCCGGAGGCGAGGTTGCGGATTCTCCGCATCTACGAGCGGATCGGCGGCGTCAAGGCGGAAAGTCTCCTTTTCGACAGACTCGTCTTCCCCGACCGCGGCGTCGAGCGGCAGGCGATCCGCTCCCTCGGCATGCTCGGTTTCCGCGCCCGGGGCGAGCAGGAATCGATCGTCCAGAATCAAATCGAGAAGGTCGTCGATACCCTCGCCTGGTATCTCGCCTCGCGCCTCGATCTCGGTGATGGTCGCGAGACCGAGCTTCTCGCCGGCGCTCTCGATCTGGAGATCGAGAGCGAGATCGAGACCATCTTCCACCTTTTGGCGTTGATCGCCGACGGCAAGACGGTCGAGCTCTTGCGCCAACAGATCGCGTCCGAGAACACTGAAGATCGAGCCTACGCCGTCGAGATCGCCGACCAGATCCTACCCCCCGGCCAGCGGGACCTGTTGCTACCCCTCTTCGAGAGCCTGCCGCGCGCCCAGTTGCTCCATCGCCTCGCCGCGCACTCGCCGCAGCGCCTCCTTGGCCGCTCCGCCCGCCTCCTCGACATCATGAGCCGGGGTCGCCGTACGGCCGATGGCTGGCTCCGCGCCACCGCCATCCAGTCGTGGGTGGAGCTCGGCGAGAAGAGCGTCCCCGAACCGCTGCTCGCCAATCTCCACAGCTCGGACGCGATGGTGCGCGAGCTCGCCGCCTGGGCGCTCGCGGAGATCGATCGTGCGGCGTTCGAGCACCATGTGAAGCGGCTGCCGGCGAGCGCGCGGCAGCCCCTTCTTGTGCTTCTCGAGCCCGGGTCGGAGGGTGACGGGAGCGGCCGCCGGAATCTGCTGGCGTTCGAGAAGGTGCTCGTCTTCAAGAGCTCGGATCTCTTCGCCAGGCTGCCTTCGCGCCTGCTGGCGACGTACTGCGCGGGCACCAGGGAGATGAGTCTCCGCGAGGGCATGCCGCTGTTTCGGGAAGGGGAGCCCGGGCAGACGCTGGTTCTGGTCGTCGAGGGCCGGGTTCGGGTCGAGAAGGACGGCAGATTGCTGACCGAGGTCGGAGAGCTGGGCACCCTCGGTGAGATCGCCGCGGTGCAGACCGGGGCGCGAACGGCCGACGCCACCGCCGTTGCGCCGACGAGGCTTCTCGAGCTGAGCCGTGGCGCGATTCACGATATGCTCGGCGATCATCTGGAGATTCTCCCCGGCTTCATCGAGGTGATCTCGCGGCGACGGGCCCGAGGGTAGCGGGATCGTCGTCCCCGCTATCGAGACCGACGAAAGGACCTCCAGACCTTGGGCAGCCTGCCAACTCACGACCTGATCGTCGGCGACTTCGGTCGCCGGGCGACCCTGCGCTACCTCGCGGCCTTCTCGGACGCCGAGCGCCGGATTCTCGAACAGCGCCTCGCCGGCCAGCCGTTCTTCGACGAGTACCGGACGGTGCGCTACACGGTGCTCGGCCTTCTTCCCGACCTGAAGGCGGAGGAGCTCGCGACCTACGCGCGCGCAGGTCGAGCGCTCGATTCCGGCATTCTCGTCGGCGTCGGCGGGGGCCTGACCGCGGCCGAGATGGGCCGCCGAATCTCGGAGGCTCTCGCGCCGTGGATCGAGACCATCCGCGGCACGGCGGTGGCACGCGTCCGCGTGATCATCCCCTGCAACTCGCTCTGCGAGGCCGGCAAAGTGCTGCGGAATGCCGTGGCCACCGGGCCAGGCAACGTGCCGCCAGGCGAAGAGTCACCGCCCCACGACCGCCCCGCCGGCGAGCCGCCGATCGAGGTCTTCACCGTCCCCGAGGTGGTCACCGCCGTCCTGGCGCGGGATCCACCGCCCTACCTTGCCCTGTTCGCCACTCCAGCCGCCTTCCGCGCCTACGAGAAGGAGTTTGCGAGCCGCGATCTCGCCACCCGGCTACGGCTGAGCCGCCGCTCCCGCGAAGACGTCTCTCTCGAGCGTCTCATGGCCGCCGTGCGCGGTCGCAAGCCGGGCGCACGCCCCGCCGCGACTGGGGATCTGCTGTGCGCCTGCACCGACGTGCAGATCCCAGGAGCCCTCGACGCCCTCGAGATCTTCGCCTCCTTCCTGGCCCGTGACGCCTACTGCGAGGCGGCGCTCGCCGGATCGGCTCCCACGCCCTTCCCGGGCGAGGCGGCGGCGTCCGACCTCGGGCGCTGAGGCCGGCTGCGGCGGCACGAGCAGGCGGGTGTCCGCGCCTGGCCCGGGCTGCTTGCGCCGTCCGTTGGATGGCCGAGCGGCGAGAACCTTCCGGTCGCCTCGCGAGGAGTGCGCTGCGCGGTTGCTCTTGCGGTAATGTCTCGCGATGCGCTCCTGGCGGCCCACCGACGTCCAAAGCCTGTTTCGCCACCCCATCTTCGAGCTCGAGCGGCACCAGCTGGCGGCGGGAGAGGAGCGCCGCGAAGCCCTGGTCCTCACGGCGCCGCACTGGATCAACGTCGTCCCGCTCCTCGCCGACGGCCGCGTCCTGCTGATCCGCCAGTGGCGCTTCGGCATCCAGGCGCCGACCCTCGAGATTCCCGGCGGCATGGTCGATCCGGGCGAGGACCCCGAGCGGGCGGCGCGGCGGGAGCTCGAAGAGGAGACCGGCTACCGCGCCCGGAAGATCCGCCGGCTCGGCGTCACCCACCCCAACCCGGCCTTCCTGTCCAACGAGCTCTCGACCTGGCTCGCCAGCGACCTCGAAGCGCCGCCGGCCGGCCGCGAGGTCTACGGCGTCGAGGGAGAGGAAATCCGGGTGGAGACCGTTGCGCTGACGGCGATCCCGGGCCTGATCGCCAGCGGCGAGATCACCCACTCGCTGGTCGTCGCGGCGTTCTATCTGCTGGGCCTGGGGGCGGCGGACGGCCCTTCCCGCGGGCCGCACACGGAGCCGCGATGAAGGCGCTCGACCACGAGGCGGTCCCCGCGGTGATCCACATGCCGCTGCGCACGCGACTCCGGCGCATGTTCCTGACCGGGATCGTGATCCTCGTTCCCGTAGCTCTCTCGGCCTACGTGCTGCTCCAGCTCTTCCGCTGGATGGACGGCATCTTCGCGCCCCGAATCCAGGCCTGGATCGACCCCTACATCCCGGGCTTTTACATTCCCGGGCTCGGCTTGATCCTGACGCTGGCGGTGGTCCTTCTCCTCGGTTGGCTGTCGAGCAACTACGTGGGGCGCCGGATCGTGGCCGGAGTCGAGCGCCTGATCGCCCGCATTCCGGTCGGCGGGGCGGTCTATCTGGCGACCAAGGGCGTCATGGAGGCGCTGGCGCGGGACAAGAGCGACGCCTTCAAGCGGGTTGTGCTGATCGAGTATCCGCGCAAGGACATGTTCGCGCTGGCTTTCGTCACCGGCAGCAGCCGGTGGCCTCAGATCCACGAGCGCACCAGCGATTTCGTCATGGTCTTCCTGCCCACGACCCCCAACCCGACGAGCGGCTACCTGCTGCTCGTGCCGCGCGATCAGACCATCGACCTGCCGATGTCGATCGAAGAGGGAGTGCGAATGGTCATCTCGGGCGGCATCTTGCTGCCCTCCTCCCTCGAGCCAGGATCTTCCGCGGGCGCGCCCGGATAGAATCCCGTCACGGGCGATGGCGTCCGGCCCAGGGAGCCCTCGTCGCGCTCGAGGATCCCCGGGGAAACGAGAGGAGCGATCCGTTGCGGGAGGTTCTGGTGGCGGCCCTTGTCCTCGCTCTTGCCGTCGGCTCGATGGCGGCGATGGAGCCGGCTCGCGCGGTGGAGCCGGCGGCGACGATCGTCCTCGTCGCCTACGATTCCGAGACCGGGAACACCGAGGCGCTCGGCCGGGCTCTCGCCGAAGGCGTGGCTTCGGTGGAGGGCGTGGAGTCCGTTCTGCGGAGGATCTCCGCCGTGACCGACGAGGAGATCCTGAGGGCGGACGGAATCCTCGTCGGCACGCCGGTCATCTGGGGGAGCCTGAGCGCCGGGGCCAAGGGCTTCCTGGATCGCGTCGGGCGCGTGCTCGACGAGGAGATCCACGGCGAGGGCCGCACCGCGGGGGCGTTCTGCACCGGCGGCGCGCCGGCCGCGGGCAAGGAGCTCGCCCGGCTGGCGATCCTGGCCGCCTTCCTGAACATGCGGTTCACGGTCATCGGCGGTCTCGAGCTGGACGGCTTCGGAAGCCTCGGTGCCGGAGCCACCACCGGGCCCTCCGATCCCGGCCTCTCCACCGCGGAGCTCGAGACGGCACGGCGCTCCGGCGAGCGGTTCGCCAGGATCACGGCGCAGATCCGCCGTTCGCCGGGGGCGTAGCGGCCGGCGACAACGCCGCTCGCGGGCGAAGGGCGCTTCAGTCGCCGACGAAGTCGATCTCCTCGGCGACGTGCTCGAGGTAGAACCACCAGCCGCTGACGCCGTCGAGAAGATCGCGGTCGTCGCCGGCCGCGCAGCTGCCCTGGCCGCCGGGCAGGAGCGAGCTCAGGGTGATGTCGCCCGCCGGGCCGGGCAGCACGATGGAGTCGGCCACCGCTTCGCTCAGGAACCCGCGGACGAGGCCGCCTTCGAGGCGGAAAACGGGATCGCCGACCAGGGTGCCGGCGATCTGGCCGTCCTCGAAGACGATCGGGATGCCGGCGACGACCAGGACGATGATCGGCGCCAGCCCGACGTTGCTGCCGACGCACGGCGCGACGGTGGCCGCCACCGGCGGGTCGTAGCCCGAGGTCGTGCCCGGAAGCGCGTCCAGGCAGAGCCCGGCCGTCAGGCCGTCGTAGGTCGTGGTGCGCGGGATGGCGACCGCGCGGTCCCAGTCGCAGACCGTGGTGGCGGGCGGGTCGGTGCACAGCCCGCAGCCGGCGTCGAGCCGCTCGCCGGCGGCCGTCTCGAGGAAGGGACGGAACCCGAGGATGAAGCTGAAGTCGAGCAACCCGTCGCCGTCGCCGTCGCTCTCGATCGCCGCCTGCAGGGAGTCGTTGAACGACGGACCCAGCCCGGCGGGCAGGGCGTCGTCCGTGAAGTCGACGCAGCCGAAGACGGGAATGTCGACGAAGACGTGCGGGTCGCGCAGGTCGAGGTCGAGGATCCGGAAGGCGTCGGGCGCCGGCAACGGCGGGAACCGGTCCGACCAGGCGAGCGTGTTGCCGCTCTCGAAGCCGTTGGCGAAGAGCGCTCCCGCGGGCTCCTCCACCGCTTCGGGCGCCTGGGCCGCCGACCCCGCGGCGGCGAGCAGCGTCAGAGCCCAGGCCATCTTGATGCTGGATCGCAACGAGAGCATGCGGCACTCAGTATACGCCGCGCGGGCAGCGTCCGCGGTGGGACGCTGGCCAGGCCGGGTATGATCCCCGCCGTGGCCTGGTACAAGGAGTGGTTCGGCGAGGACTACCTCGAGCTCTACGCCCACCGGGACGAGGGGGAGGCCCGGCGCCACGTCGATTTCGTGACGCGGCTCTTTGGCGACGCGAAGCCGACGGCGGTTCTCGACCTCGCGTGCGGCGCCGGCCGCCACACCCGCGAGCTGCGGCGGCGCGGCTACCGGGTGCTCGGCACCGATCTCTCGCCGACCATGCTGGCCCAGGGCGCCGGCCTGCCGCGGGTGGCGGCGGACATGCGCGACCTGCCCTTTGCCGCCGCCACGTTCGACTGGGTGCTGAACTTCTTCACCTCCTTCGGCTACTTCGAGAGCGAGCGCGAGAACTTCCGGGTGCTCGAGGAGATCGTGCGGGTGCTGCGCCCCGGCGGCCGCTGCTTGATCGACCTGTTCAACAGCGACCGCGTGCTCGCCACCCTCGAGCCGCGCGACCGCGTGGAGCGCGAAGGCGGGGCGGTGGAGATCGAGCGCTGGTTCGACGCCGCCACGCGCCGGGTCAACAAGCGCATCCGCCTGCTGCGCGCGGGCGAGCCCACGCGCACCTATCTCGAGAGCGTGCGGGCCTACACCCGCGACGAGGTGGTCAACGGCCTGAGCTGGGCGGGACTGGACATCACGGACATCCATGGCGGCTTCCAAGGAGAGCCGAGCGGCGGTGACAGCGAGCGACTCATCTACGTCGGGCGCAAGCTCTGATCTCGAGCTCGCCGAGCTCGGGCTGCTGCCGCCCGTGGCGCGGGCCTTTCTCGCCGGCCGCGATCGCGACCTGCTGGCCCCCCTCGAGTTTCTCGCGCCCGGCGAGCTGCCCGCACCCGCCCCGCGCAGCGTCGACCGCGGCGCCCTGGCGGCGGGCCTGGCGGAGGCCAACGCCGCCTACGGTCATCCGCGGGCGGCGGCGGCCGCCGCGCAGCTCGCCGACCCCGCGACCGCGGTGGTCGTGACGGGCCAGCAGCCCGGTCTCTTCGGCGGGCCGCTCTACGCGCTCGCCAAGGCGGCCGCCGCGGCGCGCTGGGCGGCGGCGCTGGAGGCTGCCGGCCGCCCGGCCGTCGCCGTCTTCTGGATGGCCACGGAGGACCACGACTTCCGGGAGAGCTCGTGGAGCGCCTTCCAGGTCGACGGCGGGCTACGCCGCTTCGAGCTGGGAGCCGACGAGCAGGAGCTCACGCCGCTGGGCATGCGCAGCTTCGGTCCCGCGGTGGCGGACGTGCTCGCGAGCGTGAAGGAGGGCAACGCGAGCCCGCGGTTCGGCGAATGGTGCGACACGCTCGCCGGCTGGTACCAGCCGACGGCGCGCTTCGGCGAGGCGTTCGCCAGGCTGTTCGTCCACCTGCTGGGGCCGCGGTGCCCGCTGCTGCTCGACGCCATGCTGCCGGCCGTCAAGCAGGCCGAAAGGCCCTGGCTCGCCGCCTTCGTCGCGCGCCGCGGAGAGGTGGAGTCGATCCTCGCCACGGCCGCGGCGGCGGTGACCGGGCGGGGGCACCCGCTGCAGGTCGCCCCGCAGCCGGGAGCGAGCCCCCTTTTCTTCCTGAGCGGTCCCGAGCGCCGGCGGATCGTCTGGACCGGCGACGCGACCTGGGCCTTGCGGGGCCGCGAGGAGGAGCGCGGAGTGGCCGAGCTCGAACAGGCGATCGCCGAGAACCCCGGCGCGATCATGCCCGGCGTGCTCGCGCGGCCGCTCGTCCAGGACGCCATCCTGGGGACCACGCTGCAGGTGATGGGCCCCGCCGAGATGTCGTACCTGCCGCAGCTGGCGCCGCTCTACGGGGCGCTCGGGGTGGCCGCGCCGGCGACGGCGCTGCGCCCCCAGATTCTCGTCCTGCCCGCCAACCAGCGCCGCCGGCTCGAGCAGACCGGTCGCGGGCTCGCGGACTTCGTAGGGCCGGACTTCGACCTCGACCGCGCCGCCGCGGGCGCCCGGTCGGAGGAAAGGCTCGCGCCCGCCCGCCGCCGTCTCGAGGCCCTCCTTGCCGATCTCGAGGCCGCGGCGGCGCCGGCGGCCGCCGACCTCGGCCGGCCGCTCGAGAAGACGGCGGATCAGATGCGCCGCGCCCTCGAGCAGTTCGAGGCCCGCTTGACGGCGGCTCTGGGGCGGGCCGACGAGCTGCGGCGCGGCCGCCTCGCGGGGCTCCGGCAATGGGTGCGCCCCGACGGCCGGCTCCAGGAACGGGTGCTGTCGAGCTCCGACCTGCCCGGCCGCTACGGCCCGGCGGCGGTCGATGCTATCTTCGAGCAGCTCGAGCTCGACGGCAGCCGGCTGCAGGTGATCGAGCTGTGACCTCCGCGGGGAGAGGATCGGTGGAAACGGAGACGCTCGCTGCCCTGGCGATCGGGGCGCATCCCGACGACGTCGAGCTCGGCTGCGGCGGGACGCTCGCCCTGCTGGCGGCGGCCGGCCGCCGCGTCGGCATTCTCCACCTGACGCGGGGCGAGGCGGGCACCCGCGGCACGCCGGACGAGCGCGAGGCGGAGGCGCACGCCGCGGCGGCCGCCCTGGGCGCCGTCGCGGTCGACTTCCTCAACTGCGGCGACGGCCGCCTGCGCACGGGCGAGGACGAGGAGGACGCCGTGATCGCCGTGCTGCGGCGGTGGCGGCCGGAGATCGTTTTCGGTCCGGCGCCGCGCGACCGCCACCCGGACCATGGCCGGGCCCACCGGCTCGTCGCCGCCGCCGCCTTCTACGCCGGTCTCGCCAGGCGCGGCCGGGGCCAGCCGTACCGGCCGGCCGCGGTCTTCTCCTACCTGCAGCACGATCCCTTCGAGCCCCGTTTCGTCGTCGACGTGTCCGCGGCCTGGGAGCGCAAGCTCGCGGCGCTGGCGGCCTACGGCAGCCAGCTCCACCAGCCGGGCCGGGCGCCCGCGCTGCCGCCTACCAAGGTCGCGTCGCCCGAGTTCCGCGCCGCGGTCGAGGGCCGGGCTCGTCACTTCGGCCTGCTGATCGGCGCCGAGTACGGCGAGCCGTTCTGGAGCCCGCTGCCGCTGGCGGTCCGCGACCCCCTCGAGCTCGCGCCGGGGGGCCTCAGGTGAAGATCGGCATCAGCTGCTACCCGACGATGGGCGGGTCCGGCGTCGTCGCCACCGAGCTGGCGATGGCGCTGGCGGCGGCCGGCGACGAGGTCCACGTCATCAGCTACGCCATGCCGGCGCGGCTGCAGCTCGTGGACCCCAAGCTGTCGTTCCACGAGGTCGTCGTTCCCCATTACCCGCTCTTCGAGTATCCGCCGTACTCGCTCGCCCTGGCGACGAAGATGGTGGAGGTGGCGACCTATCACGAGCTCGACCTGCTCCACGTCCACTACGCGGTGCCCAACGCGGTGTCCGCCGTGCTGGCCCGCGACATCGTGGGCGACAGCGGCTTCCAGGTGGTCACGACGCTGCACGGCACGGACATCACCCTCGTGGGCAACGACCCGAACTACCTGGCGACGACCCGCTACGGCATCGAGGAAAGCGACGCCGTGACGGCGGTGTCCGAGTCGCTGCGCCGCGACACGGTGGAAAGGCTCGGCATCGACCGGCCGATCGAGGTGATTCCCAACTTCATCGAGCCCGAGCGCTACGACATGGCGCGCTCCGGGCAGGGCGCGCGGCGCTGGGCGCAGGGCGACGAGGCGCTTCTGGTGCACGTCTCCAACTACCGGCCGGTCAAGCGGGTGCTCGACGTCGTGCAGATCTTCGAGCGGGTGGCCCGGGAGGTCGACACCCGCTTGCTGCTCGTGGGCGACGGCCCCGAGCGCGCCCAGGTCGAGCAGTATTGCCGCGAGCAGCGCAACTGCGACCGGATCCTGTTTGCCGGCAGCACGACGTCGATCGAGGAGGTCCTGGTCGGCGCCGATCTGTTCCTCCTGCCCTCGGAGACGGAGTCCTTCGGTCTCGCGGCCCTCGAGGCGATGTCGTGCAAGGTGCCGGTGATCGCTACGTCCGTCGGCGGGCTGCCCGAAGTCGTCGAAGATGGCGTGACCGGCTTCCTGCGGCCGGTGGGCGACGTCGAGGGCATGGCCGCGGCCGCGCTGTCCCTTCTGCGGGATCCCGAGCGCCGCCGCCGCTTCGGCGAGGAGGCGCGGCGCCAGGCCGTGGCGCGCTTCTCGGAGGAGGCGATCGTCGAGCGCTACCGCGACCTCTACCGGCGCGTCGTGCGGCGCGGCGGATAGCGTGGCGCCGGCCGCACCGCGATGACCGGATACCGCTACCGCGTGCCGGCGGGAAGCGGTAGCGCGGAGCTGCGCGAGCGCGGCTCACGCTTCCTCGCCCGCCTCGAGCCGGTGGCGGACGAGGAGGCGGCGAAGCAGCACCTGGCGGCGCTCGCCGCCCGCCATCCGGACGCCAGCCACCACTGCTGGGCGTGGCGCCTGGGCAGCCCGCCGCGGGAGCGCTCGTCCGACGCCGGGGAGCCCGCCGGCACCGCCGGGCGCCCGATCCTGAGGGCGCTGCGCGGCGCCGGGGTCTCGGACGTCCTGGCGGTCGTCAGCCGCTGGTTCGGCGGCACCAGGCTCGGCAGGGGGGGCCTCGCCCGCGCCTACGGCGGCGCCGTCCGCGCGGCCCTGGCTGCGACCGCGGTCGGCGAGCGCCTCGCCTACGAGACGATCGCGGTGACGGTTCCCTACGCGCTCTTTGGCGAGCTGCAGAGGCTCGTCCAGCCGCCGGAGATCGAGCTCGCGTCGGCGGACTACGGAGAGAGCGTGCGCTGCACGCTCCGCGTGATCCCACCCCGAAGGGCCGCTGTCGTCGAACGTCTCGCGGCCCTGGGCCTCGAGGCCGCGGGGTCGCGCTCCGAACGCGGCCCCGGGTGCTAGAATCGCTGGCATCCGAGAGTCCGAACCCGAGTTCCGGCGCATCAACCTAGAGGAGAGTGTGAGATGAGCGAGCCTACCCCCCCGCCGCCGCCTCCGGCCAGCGAGCCTTCACAGCCCACATCGAGCGGTGGAGGGAGCGCGGGGAACAACAAGACCCTGATGCTCATCCTCGCCTATCTCGGCCCCCTGGCGCTGGTGCCCTTCCTGGTGGAGAAAGACGACCAGGAGGTCCAGTGGCACGCCAAGCACGGCATCGTGCTGATGCTCTTGTGGATCGCGATCAGCATCGTTTTCACGATCCTGACGAGCATTCCCGTCTTCGGCTGCGCGGTGGCGCTCGTCTCCCTGGTGGTGCCGCTGATCGCCCTGGTGGTCCACATCCTGTGCATCGTGAAGGCCTTGAATGGCCAGCGGTTCCTCATCCCTGGCGTCAGCCAGTACGCCGACAAGTTCTGATCGCCCAGGCCCGATGGCGGCCGCGAGGCTGGCTTGACCTCGCGGCCGTCCTTTCGCCGCCGCGGTCGCGGAGGGGCGATGGGCTTCCTCGTCCTTCCGCTGGTGGTGCTTTCCTTCCTCGCCCTGGGTCTCGATCTGGGCGCTCCCCCCGAGCGCCAGTGGACGGCCCGCGGCCTGATCTCGGCCGTCGAGCTCTACCAGCACACGCTGTCGCCGCTTCTGGCGCGCAGCGGTCTCACCTGCCGCTTCCAGCCGACCTGCAGCCATTACGGCGTCGCCGTGCTGAAGCGCCATGGCGCGCTCGGCGGCAGCTGGCGGGCGGCCTGGCGGGTTCTGCGCTGCGCGCCCTGGACGCCGGCCGGCACCCTCGACCCGCCCTGACCGCGGCTCGCGGCGGGCTCCCGCCGGTCTGCGGTACGATCCGCTTCCACGCCGCGGCGTGGGGAGCGAGATGACGACGAGTTTCCTGAGCGAGGTGAAGCGGCAACCCGAGTCGCGGACCGTCAAGCTGGTCTGGAGCGACGGCTTCACGGGCGAGTGTCCCTACGACACGCTGCGCGGGTATTGCCCCTGCGCCGGTTGTCAGGGGCACTGGGCGCAGGAGATCCAGTACCATGCGCCCGCGGCCGCGGTCGAGCCGCTGCGGATCGAGCCGGTCGGCAACTACGCCATCTCGATCCACTGGTCGGACGGCCACGCCACGGGCATCTATCGCTTCGATTACCTGAGAGATCTCTGCAGCCGGCAGGAGGAGGTGCAATGAGACGATCCATTCCGGGGCTTGCGTTGACGGCCCTGCTAATCATCGGAGGCCCCATGAACGCCCAGACCGCCAGTCCCCCGGAAGCCGGTCCTCGAGTCGCCCTCGAGACGAGCAAGGGACGCATCGTCCTCGAGCTCGACGCCGAGCGCGCCCCGACGTCCGTCGAGAACTTCCTCGCCTACGTCGAGTCCGGCTTCTACGAGGGCACCGTCTTCCACCGCGTGATCCCCGGGTTCATGATCCAGGGCGGCGGCTTCACCGCCGCGCTCGACAAGAAGCCGACGCGGGCGCCCATCCCGAACGAGGCCGAGAACGGGCTCGCGAACGACCGCGGCACCGTCGCCATGGCGCGGACCGGCGACCCCCACAGCGCCACGGCACAGTTCTACATCAACACGGTGGACAACGCCCCCCTCGACTATCCGGGCTCGGACGGCTGGGGCTACGCCGTGTTCGGCAAGGTGATCGAGGGCCTCGAGACGGTCGACGCCATCGCGAGCGTGGCGACCGGGTCTTCCCGTGGCATGAGCAACGTGCCCCGCGAGGCGGTCGTCATCGAGAGCGCGAAGCGGCTCGACGTCCCGTAGCGAAGGGCCCCGACGTCAATTGACGTAGCCGAGGGCTCGCAGCTCCTTCTGGAGCTGCTTGTCCTTCGTGTCGACCACCGAGGGCTCGAGCGCCTGGGCCCACTGCCTCTCCTCGGAGGCGAGCAGCGTCGCCAGCGCGCGGGCGGTTCCGGGCTCGTCGGCCAGCAGGTCGTCGCGCTCGGCGTCGTCGAGGTCGCGGCGATAGAGCTGCGGGCTCGCCACCACGGAGATGCGGCCGGGCTCCCGGGCGACGTATTTCCACGGGCCGGCGATCACGCTCGAGAGGGTGCGGCCCCGCAGGTCGAGGTAGGCGAAGGCCCGGTCGGCGGCCGGCGGGGCGGTGCCCTCGAGAAGCCGGACCAGCGAGCGGCCGGCGAGCCGGGGCGGCGCTTCCAGGCCGAAGTAGTCGAGAACCGTGGGCACCAGGTCGACGTGCTGGGCCGTGAAGTCGACGCGCCGCCCGCGGCCCACGTCGGGGAAGCGGATGACGAGCGGTGTCTCGAGCATCTCGGCGTAGAGGGTCTTGCCGTGGCTCCAGCCGCCGTGCTCGCCGAACTCCTCGCCGTGGTCGGAGAGGAAGACGACGATCGTGTCGTCCGCCAGCCCGAGGGCCCGGAGCTCCGCCAGGAACCGGCCGAAGGAGCGATCGTTGTTGCGGATCTCGGCGTCGTAGAGGCCTACGAGCTGGGCCGTGATCTCCGGCGTGAGGGCGAGCTCCTTGTGCTGGAGCCGCTCGAACGTCCTCAAGCTGCCGAGCTCGGGATCGGTGCCTGGCGGCGCGAACGCCTCCCGCAAGTCGGCCGGCGGCGCGTACGGAGCGTGCGGGTCGATCGTGTGCACCCAGAGGAAGAAGGGCCGCTGCGCGTCGCGGGAGCGCAGCCAGGCGATGGCTTGCTCGACGAGAGGCCCCGAGCGCGACTGGGCGGCGTGCGTCCAGGTCGCGAACCCCTGGTCGAAGTCCGGTCCCTGGGCCGCGTTGCCGTTGGCGCTGAAACCGGCGGTCTCGAAGCCCGCCGCGGTCAGCATTTCGGCCAGCGTCACGGCTTCCTCGGCCAGCCCTTCGTCGTCGTCGTTCGCCCGGTGCTCCTGCGGCAGGAGCCCGGTGAACACGGAGGCCACCGCGGCCCGGGTCCACGAGGACTGGGCCTGCGAATCGAGGAAGACCGTAGCGTCGGCCGCGAAGCGGTCGAGCTCGGGCGTGGTCGGCTTGGGGTAGCCGTAGGTGCCCGTGTGGTCGGCCCGCAGGGTGTCGACGAGGAACAGGACGACGTTTCGCGCCCGCCGGGCCGGCGGCGGCGCGGTGCCGGTGCCGGGCGGCGGATCGGCCTGCCGGGCGGCGATGCGGGGCCGTCGCAGGGCGACGCCTTCGCACCCGCCGGCCTCCCTGGCCGTGAGCCGCAGGCCCAGGGCGCCGGAGCCACCCGCGTCCGTGATCACCGCGGCGACCGGCTCCTGGCCGGACAGCGAGAAGAGCTCTCGGGTCTCTCCTCCCAGGGGCTGCCACAGGGCCGTCAGCGCCCCGCAGTCGGCGCCGAGGAATCGGGCGCCATCGCTTTCGAGCCGGGCTCCGGGCACGAGATCGAGGTAGAAGTCCGCTTGATGGCCGGCGGCCAGGACGACGGACTCGCCGCCGCCACCGGCCTGCAGGGGTGGCACGCCGGTGCCCGCTTCGACTCCGAAGTCGACGTAGGCCCAGGCGACGGTCCGTTGCGCGGCGGCCGGGGGCCTCAACAGGAGCGCGAGGCGATTCCATCCGGGCCGCAGGGCGTCCCCCGGAACGTCGACTGCGACCGCCTTCCGGGCCGCCTCGACCTCGCCGATCTCGCGCCCGTTCAGCTCGACTGCGAGCGCCGCGGATTCGCCGCCCTCGCCGGTCAGCCGGCAGCCCAGGGTGATCCGCCGCGGTCCCGTGGGACCGGCGAAGAAGTCGAGGACGGCGGGCTCGCCACCGGACCACAGCGTCTTTCTGCTGCGATGCCAGCCGGAGACGAGGAAGCGGTCGTTGGCGGCGTCGTGCAGATCGAGCCGGCCCGTCGGCGGCGTGACGACGGCCGCGTCGACGAGGTCGACCAGGCTCAGCCGCCGCACCGGCGTTGCCTCCTCGGCGCTCGGGGCGCAGGCCCAGGCCGTCGCGAGGAGCGCGGCGAGGAAGACGGGCTTCGAGAGCCGCGGGGTCAGGGGCATGAGTCGCAGATCGGGTCTCCCGGTCGGGGAAGTGGATTGTACCGGCAAGCGGGTCAGCGGGCCGTCCGGCCCGGGCGCCGAGCCCTACTCGAGGTACCCGAGGGCCCGCAGCTGCTCGGCCAGGGACTCGTCGATCCGGACGTCGGCCTGCGCCGCGGCGGGCTCGCGCTGCCACTCGACGGAGAGGGCGAGAGCTCCGTCTCCGGGATCCGCGGCCGGCTCCCAGGCCGCGCCGGCGACGAGGCGCAGCACCGAGCCCGGAAGCTCGCCCGTCGCGAGCGTCAGACCTGCCGCGGCGCCCCCGCCCTCGGCCTGGAGGCTCCGGGCCTCGACGAGGAGATCGCTGGCCCGCAGGTGCTCGAGGACGAGGAGGCAGCTTTCCCCGGCGGCGAGCCTGACGAGCAGGCCGTGGGGGGGCCGCCAGCCGAGATCGTCGCAATCGAAGTTGGTGATGCTGGAGAGCCAGTTCTGGTTGCTCGTCAGGGTCAGCTCGTAGGTCTCGGCGGACCGATTGTCGAGGGTGACGCGCAGGCCCGGGAGGGTCTCGAGCAGCCAGGCGCGGGTGCGCTCGCGGGCTGAGGCGAGCAGCTCGGACCGGGAGTCGGAGAGGTCCCGTCGCTCGGCGGGATCGGCGCGCAGGTCGAAGAGCTCCTCGCCGGCGCCGAAGCGATCCCAGGGCGCGCGGTGCCAGACGTACTTCAGCCGATCGGCGACGCGCATCGCGACGCCGAACTGGCCCGCGTGGATCCACGCGGGCCGCTCTTCGTAGTCCGGGCCGCCCTCCCACAGCGGCCGCAGGCTCTGACCGTCGAGGGCGCCGCCGGCCTCGATGCCGGCGAGGTCGAGCAGCGTCGGCGCCACGTCGACCAGCCGCACCTGCTCGTCGATGCGCCGCCCGCCCGCCACACCGGGCACCCAGAGGACGAGCGGGATCATGACGACCTGGTCGTAGGCCGGTCCGTGTCCCGCGAGGCCGTGCTCGCCCAGCAGCTCGCCGTGGTCCGAGGTCAGGACGACGATCGTGCGCTCGGTCAGATTCGCGGCCGCCAGGCCGTCGAAGAGGCGCTCGAGCTCGGCGTCGAGATAGGCGATTCCGCTGTCGTAGAGCCGCTCGATGACCTCCAGGTCAGGGTCGGGGAGGGGCTTGCCGTCGGCCGCGGGGATGACGAAGACCCGCTCTCCCAGATCGCGATCCTGGCTGGTGAACGCATAGCCCAGCGGCACGTCTTCGGGCCGCCCTCCGAAGCGCTCGAAGTACGGCTCGCGAGCCCAGAACGGCGCGTGGACCTCGTAGGTGTGGAAGAAAGCGAAGAAGGGCTGGTCGTGGGAGTCGGCGAGCCACTCCACGATCTCGTCGAGGCCCTGGCCGAGCTCGGCGCGCGCCGCCTCCACCGAGCGCTTCGGCGGCCGCCGGGCCCGGAACGACTCGAAGCCGCGGGCGAACCCGAACTCCGGCGAGACGTAGCCGCCGGCGGTGAAGGCGACGGTCTCGTAGCCGGCGTCCCGGAACGACTCGGCGACGAACCGCAGGGAGTCC
Organism: Acidobacteriota bacterium; assembly: GCA_029862975.1. Lineage (GTDB taxonomy): Bacteria > Acidobacteriota > Thermoanaerobaculia > Multivoradales > JAHEKO01 > CALZKB01. Next base: position 48,386 of record JAOTWP010000002.1, on the reverse strand, counting down.
GGAGCGGGCGTCGCCTCGTGGTTGACCCCGTGGCGCAAGGCGTCGAAGCCCGAGAACATGGAGACGTGCGACGGGAGCGTCCAGGCGGCCGGAGCGACGACGCTCTCGAACGTGATCCCGGAGCTGGCGGCGCGGCCGGCGAGATGCGGCGAGGTCTCCCGCGGGTAGCCGTAGAGCGACAGATGGTCGGCTCGCAGGGTGTCGACCGAGATGAGGAGGACGTTCGGGCGTGGGTCGTCGGCGGCGGTGAGGATCCGTGGCTCGGCCAGCGCGGGGACGCCGGCGCCCCCCTTCCACGGCGAGTCCGAGGTGGCGCGAAACAGAATCTCGCTGCCGGCCGCGAGGTTGGTGAGTTGGAGATCCAAGTCGAGCCAGCGCGCCGTGGCCGGGTCCGCCGGCTCGAGCGGCACCTCGAGGAGCGCGGTCTCGCGACCTGCCGCGGTGGTCGCGATGGTGACCCGATTCGCGGCGCCGAGTGCTCCGCCTACCCCCAGTCCGAGGCGCAGGTGGCCGGCGGGCAGCGCCTCCGGCAGGCGCCAGCGCCGCTCGGTCTCCGGCGGCAGGAGCAGCGCGCGGCGAGAGTCGGTGCCGAGCGTGATCCTCCAGGCCTGCGCGAACGTGTCGTCGAGGCGCTCGGCGTGACCCTCGAGAGCGATGCCGACGAGGACGCCGCCCTTGCAGCCGCGCAGGGTCACAGCGAGATCGTGGACGATTCCGGCCCAGGCCGGGCGGCCGGCGAGCTCGACCCGCAGGCTCGTCGCCGGGCTTGCCGACGGCTCGGCGAAAGTCGCCTCCGGCGCGCCCCGCCAGCGCACCATCGCCCGGCAGCGCCGCGCCATGCTCAGGTCGAGCCGCAGGCTCTCGACGCCCGCCGTGGCGATCGGCGCCGCGGCGCGGAGCCGCACCAGATCGGCCTTGAGCGGGAGACCGCCGCGGCGGGCGTCCCAGCCGCCCCCGGCGACGACCGACCACTGCTGCCGGTCGCCGGCCGATGCGAGATTCCACGCCGAGAGGGTCGTCCGCCGTCCGGCAACGCCGTCCTCGAACGCGCCCGCCGGTTCCGCGGCGATGAGGCGATCGACGACTCGCACACGAGCCGGCTCGCCGTCCCGCCCGCAGGCAACGGTGAGCGCCGCGAGGAGGCAGAGGGCGACCCCCGGAGCTCGCGGCGCGGCCTGCGAGGGGCGGGGCGCGGACCGGCCGGGGGTCGAGGGCGGGCGTTTCAAGTCAGAGGTTCAGGTCAGAAAAAAAGAGGGCGAAGCACCGCGGCTTCGCCCTCCTTCTCTGGTGCTGGGATCCGACCTAGCGGGTCGAGACGAACGAGTCCATGTGGGACGTGCCGGAGGTCGTGGCATCGACCCGGCCCGTGGCGCCCATGCGGGCCGCGTTGATGCCACGGTCGTCGTTGTCGACGTTGTTGCAGAGGCGAACCTCGACGCCGTTCTTGAGGAAGCGGATCGAGCCGTCGGCGCCGCCGGAGCCCTGGACCCACTCGATCTGGTAGGTCGTGTTGCCGGTGGGCACGAAGCCGGTCTGGCCGCAGAACTTCCAGGTGTTGTTGTCGTTGCGGGCGTAGGCCTTGGCGCGCCACTGGCCGTCGTTGCCGGGGCCGCAGTTGCCGGTGCCGGGACCACCCGGGGCGAGGCGGCAGTGGATCTCCATCCGGATCAGGTTGGCGGGGAAGCGGCCGGCGAAGACCTCGTGACGAGAGGTCGCGTCGTTGGCGGCGAGGATGGTGAGGTTGTTGGCCCGGAGCTTGAACTCGACGTTGTAGGTGGACTCGTCGGCCGGCGTCTGGTCCTCGACGAACGCGTTCGTCGTCGTGCCGTCGAAGATCACCTCGAGGCCGAAGTTGCCGTCGATGGCCGCGGCGTTGGTGACGGCCAGCGAGGTGTTGGCGCTCGCCGCCATCGAGATGAGTGCGGCCGCACCAAGCAGAGACAGCACGCGGAAGGTCTTGGTCATTGTCGATTCCTCCAGAAGTCGGTTCTCAGTACCTTGGTGAGCGGCACGCTAGCATAGCGCTTTTGGCCGTGCAAGCGGATTTCGCCACGTCGCTGCGACGTTCTCGAGACCGCTTGCTGGGCGGCTTGCCCTGGCGTCGAGTCCATCGTTTCACTCGGACCTCCGATGATAGCATGGGGCCGCGCGAACGCAAGCGGCCGGCGTGGCACCCGGCCAAGAGTCGTTCGCGCTCTCGAAGAGTCCGTCATCGCGAACGCAGCATCGCCGACCGTGGATTACAGGGCCATGAACGAAAGAGCGCCCCGCGGGATCGTCATCGCGGCCCTTCTCACCGGCGCGTCCGCCGGCAGCCTGGCCTGCGCGGCGGTGGCCTCGGACGCGCCGCGGCCGGCAGCCGCAGCCGTCGTTCGCTCCCAGCCAGCCGTCGAGCCGGCCGTCGAGCCGGCGGCGCCCGCCGGTGCAGCCACCCTGCCGCGGGAGAGCGCGGACGCCGCCGCGCTGCCGCGAGTGATCCTCGAGGACGGCGACGTTCCGGAGGGGGCCAACGGAGCGCCGGTCGAGCGGATCAACCCGGCCTTCACCAACGGGCTGGGGCGGCCCGCGCTGGCCGGGGCGCTCGACCGCGACGGCGTCGAGGACTTTTTCATCTGGTACGACGGCTCGATTCTGTGGCTCAACAGCGACCATCCCGAGGACGGGCTCGACGGCGCCGAAGGTACTCTGGGCGTCAGCGACACGGCCGAGTTCGTCTACAGCCCGCTCGTCAACGGCGTCGACTCCTTGTGGTCCGACCAGGGGCTCGTGCTCGGCGCCGGGATGGCCGCCCCGGGCTTCCCGGAGGGCAGCACGGTGGAGAGCATCAACCGGCCGACGATGACGCCGGCGGGCCGGTCCTTCTGGGTCAGCGAGGTGCGGACGCCCTTGCGCGAGGGCATGAAGCGGCGGGAGACCGTGAGCCAGGTCCTCTACACGGCCGCGGACGCCGGCAGCTCCGCGATCGAGCCCGTGCTGCAATCGGGCGACGAGGTGGACGGCGCCGTCATCGCCTTCATGAACGGCCTGCGCCTCGAGTATCAGGCCTCGGACGACGGCGAGCACGTCATCCAGGTGGCCAACGTCGTCGATCCCGAGCGCGGCCGGGCGGCGCTGCCGGCCGTCTACGTCGACGGCACCCTGCCGATGCGGCGCGGCGACGAGACGGCCAACGGCACGTTCCACGACTTCGACCTGGTGGCGATCAACGATCACGGCCACTATCTCGCCTCCGGCGAGACCGACGCCGACTCGAGCGGCGACCACTTTCTCGCCTACGACGGCGAGCCGGTCCTGTGGGAGTCGAACGAGACCCTCGACGCCGTCCTCCTCCCGCAGGCGGTGGTGGAAGGGATCAGCATCGACAACCGCGGCCGGGCCGTCCACGCCTGGTCGACCCAGGGCTTCGGCACGGAGTACCTCTTCTTCGCCTGCGACGCCTCGCGGCTCGCCGACTCGACCACGCTGCTGGCGAGCGGCACGAAGTTCGACTTCGACGGCGACGGGGTGAGCGACGTCCTGGTGCTCAAGTTCAACGGCGGCAACGGGCCGACGCTCTCCCTGGCCGAGCAGGACGAGGTCTACCTCGAGGTCGAGCTGCTCTACGACGACGGCACGCAGGTCGAGGCGATCCTCGAGATCGCGCTGCCCGCGTGCCCCAGCGACACCGTGGCGCCCGGGCCGGATGTCGACGCCGGCGCCGGTTGAGGCTGGAGCGGCCGCGGCCCTCCGGACGCCGGGGCCGGAGCCCGGCGGAGGCCCCGTCGCCGCCGGATGTCGCGGTTGGAGCCGAGGATATAGTCCGCGCGATGAGAAGCCAGGCGACACCGTGGATGCTGCTCGGCGCGACGTTGCTGCCGCTCGTCGCCGCGCCCCCGCTGGCCGCCCACGAGAGCGAGACGCTGCGCTACCGATGGGTCCTCGGCGGCTTCTTCGGCACCGTGGCGCGGGTGTTCCTGCCGGGCCGCGGCGACGGCGTGCTGGCGACCCGCCGCACCGTCGAGGGCGGTCTCGAGGTGGAGCTCGACATCACCTCGCCCGCCGCCCAGGGCGAGTTCTGGCGCTACGGAGCCCAGATCGACCCGGCCGACGGGCGGACCCTCAAAGCCTGGAGCACCTACAAGTACCGCGGCAAGACCGATTTCAAGGAGTCGGAGTTCGACGAGGAGTCGGTCATCGACATCGCCTCGGGAATCACCTTGTTGCGACGCCTCCAGCCCGCTGCACCGGTCGACCTGCGGATCTGGAACGACGGCAAGATCTACCCGGTGACGATCTTCCCCCGCGAGCACGCCATGCGCTCGCTGGGCGACCGGCAGGTGGCGGCGCGCCACTACGCCGTGCGCGGGCGGCGGGTCCCCGGCGAGCGGGTCTGGAAGGGCCGGCTCGACATCTATCTGGCCGCGGACGCGGCCGCGACGCCGGTCGAGATCTCGCTAGAGCGCAAGATGGCGCGCGTGCGCCTTCTCCTCGCGGAATGACCCACCCGCGCCGCATTCGAGCCTGGGGGCATGGACTGCTGCCCGGTCTGCTCGCCGCCCTGGCCGCGGTCGCCTGCGGCGCCCCGGAGGCGACGCCTCCGGCGGCGCCGGAGGCCACGGCCCAGCCCCCGGCGGGGCCGGGGGCGATCGCACCACACCTCGTGACCGACGGCGACGACCTCCTGCTCTCGTGGCTCGAGCCGTCCTGGCGCCTGGTCGCCTCCCGCCTGCACGACGGCGCGTGGAGCGAGCCGGCCGTCATCGCCGAGGGGACGGACTTCTTCGCCAACTGGGCCGACGTTCCCAAGCTCGCCCTGGCCGGCGACGGTACCCTGTGGGCCCACTGGCTGGCGAAGCTCGGAGAGGAGACCTACGCCTACGGCATCTTCCTGGCCCGCTCGACCGACGGCGGCGTGACCTGGCAGCCGCGGGGGATGCTCCACGACGACGGGACGCCCACCGAGCACGGCTTCGTGGCCTGGACGGCGGAAGGCGACGGCCTGCGCGCCGTGTGGCTGGACGGCCGGGCGATGCTCGACGGCGGGCCGATGGCCTTGCGCACCGCGCCGGTCGGCGAGACGGTCGGGACCGCGGAGGTCCTCGACGCGCGGGTGTGCGAGTGCTGCCCGGCGGAGCTCGTGGCCGCCGCCGGAAGCCCGATCGCGTTCTACCGCGATCGCTCGCGGGAGGAAGTGCGCGACATCGGCGTGACGCGCCGCACCCCCGCCGGCTGGACCGCTCCGGCGACGCTGCACGACGACGGCTGGACGATCCCCGGCTGCCCGGTCAACGGCCCGGCGGCGGAGGCCCGGGGGCGCGAGGTGGCCGCGGCCTGGTTCACCGCCGCCGACCAGCGGCCGCGCGTCCAGGTCGCCTTCTCGACGGACGCGGGCGCGAGCTTCGGCGCCCCCGTCGTCGTCGACGACGGCACCCCCCTGGGGCGCGTCGACCTGGCGCTGGCGGCGGGCGGCGGCGCCTGGGTCAGCTGGCTCGCGGCCGCCGGCGACGGGGCTCAGCTGCGCCTGGCCCGCGTCGACGGCTCCGGGATCCTCGAGAGCCGCACGGTCGCGACGACCGCCGCCTCGCGGGCCAGCGGCATCCCACGCCTGGCCCGGGCCGGCGCCGAGCTCTTCGTCGCCTGGGTCGAGACGGCGGCCGGCGAGGGCGTCTCGACGATCCGCGTCGCGCGTCTTGAAGGCTAGCCTGGACTGTTGTTGACGCGCCCCCTCGAGGCTCCGGGCGCCTATGCGATGATTCGGCGACCATGGAGGCGCCGATCCGCGACTGGAGGACGCGGCCGTTCCTGCCGGCCGCCGAGGCCTTGCGATTCCCCGAGTTTCGAATCTCCGGTGCCTTCTGCTGGCAGGGAAACTGGAACTACAACCTCTGGTCGAACTTCACTGCCGCCGCGGTCGACGCCGAGTTGACTCGGCTGGCCGGTCTTCATTTCAACACCGGGCTGGTCTCGCTGCCGTGGGGAGTATTCCAGCCCCGTGTCGATCCGCCGGTCTACGACGACGACGCGTATGGCCGGCTCGACCATCTGCTCGACCGGCTCGAGGCGATGAGGATGTACGCGATCCTCAGAGTCGGTTCGGCCGAGCACGTTCCTCGAGGGATCGCGGGAGGGTGCTACAACGCACACTCGCTGTTCCTCGATGACTCGGAGATCGAAGCCTACGCCGAGTTCTCCGGCGAGACCGCGCGGCGACTCGCGGGGCGCCGCAACGTTCTCTTCCTCCTCCATTCCCTGGAGGACCTCCAGTGTTATCTCGGCGTGACGAGCGGCGATCGGGAGCGGCGACTGACGGCCGCCCGCGAGAGCCGGAGCTTCCAGGACTACCTCCGTCGACGGAGCCTGTCGGACTGGAATCAACGCTGGGATACCGACCATGAACGCTACGAGAACGTGCCGCTGCCGACGCCCGCGTCACTCGCATATCGCGATCTCCTGTTGTTCAGCGACGAACGCCTCCAGGAGCGGATCCTCCCGACGATCGGCAGAGCCGTGAAGAAGGGGGATCCGGACGCTCGGCTGTCGTTCGAGGTCAGGGTCGACCCCGATTCCTGGATCGACGAAGGGGGGTCCCTGGCCTGGCTCGACCACGAGCGGACCTGGAAGCTCCCCGAAGCGTACGACGTCGTGAGCTTCTGCTGGAACGGTACCTGGGGGGCCAGCAATGACGGCCGTTTCCTCGATCCCGACGTCGCGCTCGCCAACCTTCGAGATCTCCTCCGGCAGCTGGCGCTCCAGGCGGCCGGCCGACCGATTTTCGTGAGTCAGCTCAACGTCGACGATTCCACGCCCGGCTTCTCCTTTGCGTCGCGGTTTCAGGGAGAGGCGCAAGTCCTCCGCTTCCTGGAGCGGGCGATGCCGATCATCTACGAGCGGACGATCGGATATGCGTTCTGGAGTCTCGAGCCGACCGAGAGCAACATCCTGCTCAACTCCAACTTTGCATCGGGGTTGAGTGGATGGCGGGTCGAAACGACAGGCGCGGACGGACCGTCCGTGATGCACGGAGCCGATGCGGCGTCCTGTCTGGTGCTCCCCCCTGGATCGTCCGTGAGCCAGGAGATCGAAGCAGGATGGAACCCCGGCCGGCACACGCCGGAAAGGCCGTTCATGATGCGAGCGGAAGTCCGTTCCGCGGGCCGCGCGGCGCTGTCCGTACGATTCGAGACCGAAGATCTGCAAGAGGTCCGGCTGGGACCGATCCCTGCGGCGTGGACGTCGATCCAGGCCGCACTGCCGTTCGTCCAAGCGGGGCGCTTCACTCTGCAGGCGACGGGCTCGGAAGCCGTCTGCGTGAGAGGGGTGTCGGTCTTCAATCATCGGCAGGATGCGGCGGTGCTCGGCCCGCCCGGGGCCGATCTGGCTCGGCGGGCCGCGCTCTTCGAACGCTTCAATCGCTGTTGGCAGCACGGGTGGGAAGACCCGGAGCCATGGACCTGGCGCAAGGCGCTGGGCGGGCGTAGAGGCCGCCGGCGGTGGCTTCTCGTCAAGGGAGGAGTCGCCTTGTCCGGGGCAGTGGCCGCCAGCCTGTACCTGGAGCCCCACATCCCTCTCGCCTCTCCCGAGTGGCTCCTGATTGCCTTGACCTGTCTTCTCGGAGTCTACGTCCCGGAGTGGGTCCCGCGCCTGACGCGCCAGGTGAACGCGGATGCGGCAAAGACGGGTGGGCGCCTCTCCGGCAACCCGACCGACCCGGGCTCTCCGATCGTCGGTGAAGAGACCGCGGGGCGCTAGAGATAGCCGAGGGCTTCGAGCTGTCTTCTGACCTCCGGCGGGAGCTCGCGGGTGGTGCGGGCGCCGACGGGGACTCTGTCGTCGTAGCCCTTGAGGCGATGGCGTAGCCTCTCGGCGAGCTCGGGATCGATCGTCGTCAGGTCAATGGTCTCCCGAGGGTCACTGCCGATCTCGTAGAGTTCGGCGCGCCCGAGGTCGAGGTGATCGACCATGAAGGCGAGGCACCGTGTGTCCGCGCTGACTCCGACCGCCGCGGGCACGACGCATCCGTCCGCCTCGATCTTCACGGTCCGGTCCGGCAGTCCGAGATCCACCGCGACCCTGCGCGGTGTCGGTTCGACGTCCAGCTCCGAGATCACCTCCCCCGCGACGCTCAGGGTCAAACGGCGCGGCTCGTAGAAGCTGCGGACCCGGAGCTCGAGCCGCGGCGACGGCACCCTCAGCTCGAGCGAGTCACTCTGCCACCTGCCGTTGGGAGTGGTGGTCGGAAAGAACCGCAGGTACTGGAAGAGCTGCTCGCCACGTTGCAGGAAGAGTGTGCGGTCGATCGGGCCGCCCTCCGCGTACGCATCGGGGCGAAGGCGATCACTCTCGCCCTCGAGGACGTCGACCAGGCTGCGGCCGGACATGCGAGGTGGGTCCTCGATTCCGGCCAGCTCGTACAAGGTCGGCGCGATGTCGATGCTCTGGGTGAGAGCCGGGATTCGGCGCCCGCTCGTCAGGTCCGGATGGACCACGATGAGCGGGACGTGGAGTAGCTCCCGGTACATCTGCTCGTGAACCAGCCTGCCGTGGTCCAGGAACTCCTCGCCGTGGTCCGAGGTCAGGACGACGGTCGTGTCCGAGGCGAGCCGGAGGTCGTCGAGCAGGGTGAAGAAGTCCCGCAGACAGTCGTCGACGTAGCGGATTCCAGCGTCGTACAACGCCTCGTAATAGTCGACGGCGACGCGGGTGACGGCGCGCTCCCCGCGATTGACCTCCACGAGATTCGGCCCGGTCGGCGCAAACGTGTCAGGAGCCTCGCCGTCCCAGAACAGGGCGCGGTACCGCTGGGGGGGAAAGTAGGGGTCGTGGACGGCGTAGGTGTGAATAAAGAGGAAGAACCGCTCGCCATCCTCGAGCCCACGCAGGAAGCTCCCCGCACGCTCCAGGGTGACCTCGACGTCGGTTGCCATGTGCGCGGTCCGGTCGCTGAACTGCTCGAAGCCCCGCGAGAATCCCCAGTGCCCGGACATGTAGCCGCCTTCCGTGTAGCCGGCCGTCCGGAATCCCCCGCGCCGAAACACGGCCGGCAGCGATTCGACCTCCTCGTCGAGGACGCTCGCTGGCGGGAAGACGCCGTGCTCGGAGGGGTAGAGACCGGTGAACATCGACATGTGCGACGGTAGCGTTCCGGGAAACTGCGAGAAGGCGTGCTCGAAGACCAAGGCACGCTCGGAGAGCTGGTCGAGGAAAGGGCTGGTGTCGCGCCCGTAGCCATACACGCCGAGGTGATCGGCGCGCAAGGTGTCGACGGAGATCAGGACGTAACCCCGCGTCTGACGCGGCGGCTGCTCGCAGCCGCCGGTCGCAACCACGGCCATGGCCAGGCAGACGACGCCCAGCCCCCTGGACCGGCCGCTCATCGGCCTGCTCCATTCTCGATCCGTTCCCGATGGGCACGGTAGAACTCGACGAACTCGTCGGGCCGCTCCGTCACGAGGTCGAAGGCGGCGGCGAGCATGGGGTCGGTGCGCCCGAAGACCTCGTCAAAGCGACGTTTGACATCGGCGTCGAAGGGAGAGTAGAGGTCCTTGACGCCATCATCGAAGGGGCAGGCCTGGCACAAGATGGCGTGGCCTGCCGGCTCGGCGGCTCCGCGCTCGGGGTTGGCAAGGGCGCGCGCACCGCGAAGCTCCGGGCCGTTCCAGATCGACGCGAAGCGCTCGCGGTCGCCGTCGAACCGGCCGATGTCGTGCTCCTGGCTCCAAACCGCACAGCAGGGCGAGATCGACCCGCTGACGTTGACGACGGAGAAGGAGTAATGCCAGCCACAGGACGAGGGTCGCGGCGGCACTTCTTGCTCGTGCGCCGCCGCCGCGGCGACCGGGGTCCGCGGCCCGGCCAGCTCGTGACGGCGATGACTCGGCACCCATCCGGGCGTCCTTCCGACGTCGATCGCGGCCTCGCGACGCTGGAAGACGATCCCGTGCTCGCAGCAGAAGGCCTCCGCGGCCTCGAGCTCGCGCTCGTTGAACGAGAACACGAGGCAGTTCCACACGATCCTGGTCCCGAGTCCGAGATCGGTGCGAAGCTCGGCGAGCCGGACGAGATTGTCGCGCGCCAGCTCGAAGTCGCCGCCGCGGCGATAGGTCGAATACGACTGCTGCGAGAAGCCGTCGATCGAGGCTGCGATCTCGTCGATGCCCGCCTCCAGGAGAGACCTCATACGACTCTCGGAGAGTTGCAGAGAGAGATTGGTGTGGATCTCGGTCGTGATGTCGAGCTGCTTCGCCTTGGCGATGAAGAGCGGCAGCTCGGGGTGGAAGAGCGGCTCCCCCCAGTTGTAGAGCATCAGATGGAACAGGCAGGCACCGATCTCGTCGAGGAGCGCGGCGAAGAGCTCCCGCCCCATCAGGCCGCGATCCCGGAAGCGTTGCGAATCCCCTCTGCGATGGGCCTCGTTCTCGACCCCGGTCGGGCACGAGGGGCAGCGCAGGTGGCAGTTGGCCGCCACGTCGACGAGCATGGAGTAGGGACGTGAGCTGACCGTGGTGGTGCCGGTGAGCCGCTCGTACCTGGCGGCCAGGAAGTTGGTGAACGCCGCTCGGTTCGACTTCGCGAACCTCATCGCACGGCGAGCAGGTCCGCGAAAGCGTCGACGTTCACCGACGACGTCCGCAAGATCGGGTCCTTCAAGGTCTCCAACAAGTCCGCGTGCTCCGGATGCGCGGGGTCGTGCACGAACTCGCCGAGGGGAATGTGGCCCGGATTCATCATCTTGATGAACGTGACGCCGCAGGGAATGCTCGCACCCAGCTCCGCGAACGGCCGCATCTCTCGGTAGTTGACCCGCTGGACGACGAAGGTGATCGAAAGCCCGGCCAGGCGTCCATCGCGGTAGAGCTTGCCGAGGAATCGGAGATTCTCGAGCACGACAGCGAAGCTACCCCCCTTGCGCACGATCTCGTAGGTCTCCGGCGTTGCGGCGTCGATCGAGATCACGACCTCCTTGATGCAATCGCGGATTCCGGCCAGTCGCTCCCACATCCGCGGCGTAAACAGCAGCCCGTTGGTCATGATTCGAATCCGCAGTTCCGGGAAGTCCGCGGCCTTCATCTCGAACAGCAGGTCGCGGTAGACGCGGCTGGTGAAGGCGTCGCCGTCGACCGAGACGAACAGCTTCTCGAGGCCGTGCAGGTTCTGGAGGCGGTCACCGACGACGTTCTCGTGGACCGCCAGGATCTGGTCGAGCTCGTCGCCTCCGGCGGAGTGGAGCCCGGGGCGGCAGGACGGGCAGGCGAGGTTGCAGCTTCGGTCGTAGCCCAGCAGCAGCTCGGAGAAGCCCGCGCTGATCTCGGTGGCGCCAGAAGCGATGAGCCCGGCGAGGTACGGGTCGGCAACCTCGGAGCGCCGGGGAAGCCTGTCGGCCTGAAGCCACGGGCAAAGCCCCCGGTCGCAGTACCTGAAGGTTCCATCGTGAATCGACGCCCTGAAGTCCTGCGCCCGGCTGGAGTTCCAGGCTTCCTCGGAAGTCTGTTGCGTGAGATCGCCGATCGCCTGTGGCGCCCAGCAGCACAGGTAGGCCTGCTTGTCACCTGCGACGAGCAACTTGCGAAAGGGGGCTTCGCAGAATGGACGGTCGTCCGAGCTGTCGGCGCAGGTCGGCAGGTCAGTCTGAGCGCGATCGGACATCGTGGAGATCCCCCGAGTCTACCTCCTCCTCTCGGCCTCCCTACCTCGGGGTCTTCATGGCTTCGAACAGGAACTGCTCCGGTCCGAAGCAGCCGAGGCGCTCCGACCAGTAGAGGCAGGCTCTCGCGCCCGAGAAACCGGCCGCGCGGAGGTTCTCGAGGATCTCCCAGCCGAAGTGATACCAGGCCAGGCAACCGGCCGGATCGGTCGGGTCGTCGTGGTGCTCGGGCGGCTCGAGGTATTCGATCTCGTCGTCTGCGCGTCGTGCCCGTACCAGGTGCCGGGTTCGGTCAGCGCGAAACGGCGCGCTCAACAGGAGTCCTCCTCCCTCGACGAGGACCCTTGCGAGCTCGCCCAGGGCGCTGCCGTAGTCTGGTACGTGCTCGAGGACGTCGAGACTGATGACTCCCCCGAAGCTCCCGGACGGGAAGGTCAGACGGGTCAGGTCTTCGTTGCGGACACCGGTCGCGTCGCGGCCGCCCAGCTCGACCTGATCGCCGAGATACTCGCTGCCGACGATGTTCCAGCCGAGGGACTCGAGAGCCGCGAACAGAGGGGTCTTCCTCTCGGTGACGTAGATCGGTCCCTGGTCGTGAGGAAGGTGTGCCTTCGCCATGCACACCGCGGCTCGCATCCTCGCGTTGAGACCGCAGCTGGGACAGATCACCCGTTCGCGCCAGTTCGGCACGCATTCTGGCGAGACCCCCCCGGCCGCTTCGAAGTCGACGGCAAAAGCGACCTCCCGCGCGCAGATGTCGCAGTGGCCGGCCACCGTGAACGGCAGCTGGCCTGCGGCCAACCGCTGCTCGAGCCGGAACCGGCGACGTAGCTCCGGCTCGGACCGCCGACAGAACTCACGGTATTCGTGCTGGTTGGAGAAGCGGTCGATCGTCAGCACCGGTCAGAGGACACGGGCCTGCGCTGATCGCAGCCTGATCGCTCGCGATTCGTCATCCGCCGATCATAGCCGTGCCCGTCCATCGGCCAGCGGCGTGGCGGAGTCCGCGGCGTGGTCGAGGGTGCCGACCGCCACCCACTGCGCGGTGAGGTAGAGAGCGGTGATCAAGGCGATGTGGAGCACGAGGGCGAACGGCAGGTCGCGCTTGGGGTTCTTGTACTCGCCGGCCGCGAACACCGCCGGGGGACGAGCTTGCTCGCCACGAGCACGACGGCGGTACGCACGCCGCTCTTGAACGCCTCGGAGGTAGCATGCCGGTCTGATGCCCCAACGCTTCGCCGGCCTCGACATCTATCTCTTCGACCAGCTGGTGCGCGGCCGGATCGCGCCGGGGATGCGAATCTTCGACGCGGGCTGCGGCCGAGGGCGCAACCTTCGCTACCTGCTGGCCGCCGGCTACGAGGTGATGGGCGCCGACGGCGACCCAGAGGCCGTGGGCGTGGTGCGCGCCTTGGCCCGGGAGCTGGCGCCCGCTCTTCCCGAGGAGAACTTCCGCGCCGAGCCTCTCACGGCGATGACCTTCCCCGACGCGTGCGCCGACGTCGTGATCTCGAGTGCCGTGCTGCACTTCGCAGCCGGCGACGAGGAGTTCCGGGCCATGCTGGCGGGATCCTGGCGCGTGCTGGCGCGGGGCGGTCTCTTCTTCTGCCGGCTGGCTTCGACCATCGGGATGGAGGGTCGCTTTCGGACCCTCGGCGGGAGGCGCTTCGCACTGCCCGACGGCACGGAGCGCTACGTCGTCGACGAGCCGATGCTGATGTCACTGACGGCCGAGCTCGGCGGCGCCCTGCTCGACCCGCTCAAGACGACCGTCGTCCAGGACCTGCGCTGCATGACTACCTGGGTCGTGCGCAAGGCAGGGTGAGGTAGCTCTCGTAGCGCGGTACACTCGAGGGCATGGCCGGCAACAGACCGGGTTGGGGGTCGATCGCGATGGCGGCTTGGGCGGTGTTGGAGGTCGTCGCAGTGGGCTGGCTTTTGCTGGCCTGCGGATCGGCCGGCTCGAACGGATCGCCCCCGCCGGACGTCACCCAACCGCCGGTCGAGGCCCCCAGGCAGGTCGCTTGCGACGCCAGGGACGAGCTGGCCTGCCTCGACTCGAGCGACTGCACGCTGCGCCAGGCCGAGGACAAGACCTACTACTGCGCCGAGCCCGCGAGCGCCTGCGAAGAGGGCTTCGTGCAGAGCTCGGCGACCGCCGAGGCGTGCGTCGGCGAGGGCTGCACCTTCGTGCCGGCGGTGTGCTACTGCGCGCCGGACGTGACGTGCGTCTGCGGCGGCGGGCCCCCGGCGCAGTGCGTGGCCGCCAGCTGACGGCGAACGCCGTCGCCGGCCGCCTCGCGAGGAGGAGATGCGCATGAGCCCCGACGACCGCCGCTACGACCGCCCCGACTACACGGCGATGCTCGCGGTGGCGATCGAGGAGGCCAGGCTCGGCCTGGCGGAGGGCGGCATCCCCATCGGCGCGGCCCTCTTCGACCGTGCGGGACGGCTGCTGGGCCGCGGCCGCAACCGCCGCGTCCAGGAGGGCGATCCGTCGATCCACGGCGAGACCGACGCTTTCCGCAAGGCGGGGCGCCAGACCAGCTACCGCGACACGATCATGGTCACGACCCTGGCCCCGTGCTGGTACTGCAGCGGGCTCGTGCGCCAGTTCGGGATCGGCGCCGTGGTCGTCGGCGAGTCCGAGAACTTCGCGGGTGGCATCGAGTGGCTGCGGCGCCACGGGGTCGAGGTCGTCGACCTCGAGTCGCGGGAGTGCGTCGAGCTGCTGGCCGGCTTCATCGAGCTTCATCCCGAGGTCTGGAACGAGGACATCGGCGAGCCGATCGCATAGAACCACGCGCGGCAGGGAGCGGTCGGGCCGGGGTACGCGACCCGACCGAGGGGGTCTGCGCACCCACGGTCTCGTCGAGAGCGTAGAATGCGCGGTTCACGGCCTGGCGAGCGGGCCCGGGGCCTCGGATCCGCGCGTCTCTGGGAGTTGATCCATGGCGAACACCGACGAGCTGCTCGAGCAGGACATCGACCCGCAGGAGACGCGGGAGTGGAAGGACGCGCTCGAGGGGGTCATCGAGCGCGACGGCCCCGAGCGGGCCCACTTCCTGATCGAGTCGCTGGTCGACAAGGCCCGGCGCTCGGGCGCCTACCTGCCGTTCAACGCCACCACGGCCTACATCAACACGATTCCGCCCCACCAGGAGGCGCAGCGGCCCGGCGATCCTTCGCTCGAGCGCCGGCTCAAGAGCATCGTGCGCTGGAACGCCATGGCCATGGTGGTCAAGGCCAACCGCAAGCCGGGGGGCCTGGGCGGGCACATCGCCACCTACCAGTCCGTGGCCAACCTGTTCGAGGTCGGCTTCAACCATTTCTTCCACGCCCCGACCGCGGATCACGGCGGCGATCTCGTGATGTTCCAGGGGCACAGCTCGCCGGGGATCTACGCCCGGGCCTTCCTCGAGGGGCGGATCAGCGAGGAGCAGATGTCGAAGTTCCGGGAGGAGACGATCGGCGGCCTCCCCTCCTACCCCCACCCCTGGCTGATGCCGGGCTTCTGGCAGTTCCCGACCGTGTCGATGGGGCTCGCGTCGATCTCGGCGATCTACCAGGCGCGCTTCATGAAGTACCTGGACCACCGGGGGCTGATCGCGGCCGGCCGGCGCAAGGTCTGGGCCTTCCTCGGCGACGGCGAGATGGACGAGCCCGAGTCGCTGGGCGCCATCTCGCTGGCGACGCGCGAGAAGCTCGACAACCTCGTGTTCGTCATCAACTGCAACCTGCAGCGCCTCGACGGGCCGGTGCGCGGCAACGGCAAGATCATCCAGGAGCTCGAGGCGGTGTTCCGCGGCGCCGGCTGGAACGTCCTCAAAGTGATCTGGGGGTCGAACTGGGATCCGTTGCTGGCCCGCGACACGACGGGCAAGCTGCGCCGGCGCATGGAGGAGGTGCTCGACGGGGAGTACCAGCTCTACGCCGGCCATCCCGGCAGCTTCGTGCGCGAGCACTTCTTCGGCAAGGTCCCCGAGCTCGCGGAGCTCGTGGCCGACATGTCGGACGAAGACGTCTGGCGCCTGAAGCGGGGAGGGCACGATCCGCAGAAGGTCTACGCGGCCTATCACGCCGCCGTCCATCACACGGGTCAGCCCACCGTCATCCTCGCCAAGACCGTCAAGGGCTATGGCATGGGCGAGTCCGGCGAGGGCCAGAACATCACGCACCAGCAGAAGAAGATGGGCGAGGACTCGCTGCGCGCCTTTCGCGACCGCTTCGCGATCCCCATCTCGGAGGAGCAGATCGCCGACCTGCCGTTCTACAAGCCGGAGGAGGACAGCGCCGTCATCCGGTACCTGCGGGAGCGCCGGGAGGCCCTGGGCGGCTACCTGCCGGAGCGCCGGGCGGTCGCCGAGCCGCTCGCGGTGCCCGAGCTGTCGGCCTTCAGCGTCCTGCTCGAGGGCAGCGGCGAGCGCGAGCTGTCGACGACGATGGCCTTCGTCCGCCTGCTGATGACGCTGACGCGCGACGACAATCTCAAGGAGCGGCTGGTGCCGATCGTCTCCGACGAGGCCCGCACCTTCGGCATGGAAGGCATGTTCCGGCAGATCGGAATCTACGCGCCGACCGGCCAGCTCTACACACCCGAGGACCGCGATCAGCTTGCCTACTACCGCGAGGAGAAGAGCGGCCAGATCCTCCAGGAGGGGATCTCCGAGGCCGGCTCGCTGGCCTCGTGGACGGCGGCCGGCACGTCCTACGCCAACCACGGCCTGCACATGATCCCGTTCTTCATCTTCTACTCCATGTTCGGCTTCCAGCGGGTGGGGGACCTGATCTGGCAGGCCGGGGACATGCAGGCGCGCGGCTTCCTGCTGGGCGCCACGTCCGGGCGCACGACCCTCAACGGCGAGGGGCTGCAGCATCAGGACGGCCACAGCCACCTGCTCTCCTCGACGGTGCCCAACTGCGTGAGCTACGACCCGACCTACGCCTACGAGCTCGCCGTCGTCATGCAGGACGGGCTGCGGCGGATGTACCGCGAGGACGAGAACGTCTTCTACTACGTGACGCTGCTCAACGAGAACTACCCCCACGGCCCCCTTCCGAAGGGCGTCGAGGAGGGCATCCGCAAGGGCCTCTACCTGCTCTTCGAGCCCGCGAAGTCGCGGGCCAAGAAGCCGCCCCCGGAAGTCCAGCTCATCGGCAGCGGCTCCATCCTGCGCGAGGTCGAGGCCGCGGCCCGCCTGCTGGCCGCCGATTTCGGGGTGCGGGCGACGGTGTGGAGCGCGCCGAGCTTCACGGAACTGCGCCGCGACGGCTTGGCGGTAGAGCGTTGGAATCGCCGCCATCCCGAGGAGGCGCCGCGGACGACCTGGGTCGATCGCTGCCTGCGCGGCCGCCGCGGGCCGGTCGTGGCGGCGACGGATTACATGCAGGCGGTGCCCGACCAGATCCGTCCCTGGGTTCCCGGCCGCTACGTGACCCTCGGCACGGACGGGTTCGGGCGCTCCGACACCCGCGAGCGGCTACGCTCGTTCTTCGAGGTGGACCGCGCGAACGTCGTCCTGGCGGCCGTCAAGGCGCTGGCCGACGAGGGCTCGATGCCCGCCGCCGCCGCCGGCGAGGCGATGGCCCGCTACGACCTCGATCCCGACAAGGTGGACCCGTGGAGCGTCTGAGCGCGAGCGCCGGCAGCCCGCCGCGCCGCCGCCAAGGGGAGATCGGCGTCCGTGCCTGATCTCGAACGGATCGTGATTCCCGACATCGGCGGCGAGCCGGCCGACGTCGTGGAGGTCCTCGTCTCCCCGGGGGACGAGGTGGCGGTCGACGACGGCCTCGTCACCCTCGAGAGCGACAAGGCCTCCATGGACGTGCCGTCACCGCGGGCGGGCAAGGTCCACGACGTCAAGGTCAAGGCGGGAGACCGGGTCGGCGAGGGCGACCTGATCCTGACGCTCGAGCCGAGCGCCCCGCCGCCGGCCGCGCCCGGGAAGGCCGCGGCGCCGGAGCCCGGCCCCGCCCCCGACCCCGAGGCCGCGGCGCCGGAGCCCGGCCCCGCCCTCGGTCCCGAGGCCGCGGCGCCGGAGCCCGCCCCCGAGCTCGCTCCCGCTCCCGCGGCGGCGGTGCCGGCCCGCCTCGCGGCCGTGGCGCCGCCGCCGGCCGCCATCGACGAGGACCCGACCCAGGTCTACGCCTCGCCCGCCGTGCGCCGCTTCGCCCGCCAGCTCGGGGTGGACCTCGCGCGCGTTCGCGGCACCGGGCGCAAGGCGAGGATCCTCAAGGAAGACGTCGAGGCCTTCGTCAAGGGGGAGCTGGCCGCCCCCGGCCGCGGCGCGGCGCTGCCGGACATGCCGATCGTCGACTTCTCCCGCTTCGGGCCGATCGAGCGCCGCCCGCTCACCCGGATCCAGAGGATCGCCGGACCGAGCCTGCAGCGCAGCTGGCTCCACGCCCCCCACGTCACCCAGCACGACTGGGCGGACGTGACCGAAATGGAGGCGTTCCGCAAGAGCGAGGCCGCAGCCGCCGCGGAGCGCGGGGTCAAGCTCACCCCGCTCGCGTTCCTCATGAAGGCGAGCGTCGCCGCGCTCGCGGAGTTTCCGGCCGTCAACGCCTCGCTCGACCCGGACGGCGAGCACCTGATCCTCAAGTCGTACTACCACCTCGGCATCGCCGTCGACACGGCCGACGGACTGATGGTGCCGGTGATCCGCGACGTCGACACGAAGGGGCTCCTCGAGCTGGCGGCGGAGCTCGGAGCGGTCAGCGCCGCCACGCGGGACGGCAAGCTCAAGCCGGACCAGCTGCGCGGCGCGAGCTTCACGATCTCGAGCCTCGGCGGCATCGGCGGCAGCCACTTCACGCCGATCGTCAACACTCCGGAGGTCGCCATCCTCGGCGTCGGCCGCGCCCGCTGGCAGCCCGTCTGGGACGGCGGCGAGTTCCGCCCCCGCCTGATGCTGCCCCTCTCGCTCTCCTACGACCACCGGGTGGTCGACGGCGCCCTCGGGGTCCGGTTCACGACCTACCTGGCGACCGTGCTCTCCGACCTGAGGCGGCTGCTGCTGTGAGTGGCGACGGCGGGTGAGCGCGCTGCGCGAGATCCGGGTTCCCGACCTCGGCGACGTCGCGGGGGTCACGGTCGTCGAGCTCCTGGTGGCGGTCGGCGACCGCGTGGCGGCCGACGACGGTCTCGTCACCCTCGAGAGCGACAAGGCCTCGATGGACGTCCCGGCGACGGCCGCCGGCGTCGTGCGCGAGCTCCTGGTCGGCATCGGCGACACGGTGGCCGCGGGCGATCCGATCGCGCGGCTCGATGAGGAGGCCGCCACGGCTGGCCTCGAGCCGCCGCCCGCGACCCCGAAGGCGGCGGAAGAGCCTGCCGCCGAGACCCGGCAGGCCGCGGCGGACCCGGGCGCCGAGATGGCCACCGAGGTGGTCGTGCTGGGCTCGGGCCCGGGCGGCTACACCGCGGCTTTCCGGGCCGCCGATCTGGGCAAGAAGGTGACGCTCGTCGAGCGCTACGCGACCCTCGGCGGCGTCTGCCTGAACGTCGGCTGCATCCCGTCGAAGGCGCTGCTCCATGCCGCGCGGGTCCTCGACGAGGCGGCCGAGTTCCGGGAGCGCGGCATCGACTTCGGCGAGCCGAAGATCGACCTCGAGCGGCTGCGCGGCTGGAAGGACTCGGTCGTGGCCCAGCTCACGGGCGGCATCGCCGGCATGGCCAAGCGCCGCGGAGTGGAGATCGTCCAGGGCGTCGGCGAGCTGATCGACCCGCACACTCTCGCCGTCGAGGCAGCGGACGGCCGGCGCACGGTCCGCTTCGAGCAGGCGATCCTGGCCGTCGGCTCGCGGGTGGCGCGCATCCCCGGCATCCCCTACGACGATCCCCGGGTCCTCGATTCGACGACCGCCCTCGAGCTCGCGGACGTGCCGGCGAGACTCCTCATCGTGGGCGGCGGCGTCATCGGATTGGAGATGGCGACCGTCTACGGGGCGCTGGGCTCGGCCGTGACGGTCGTCGAGCTCGAGGACGGGCTCATCCCCGGCTGCGACCGCGATCTGGTGCGGCCGCTCGAGAAGCGGCTGCGCGGCAGCTACGGCGCCGAGATCCTGGTGTCGACGGGCGTGGCGGCGGCCGTGGCGCGGGAGGACGGCCTCGAGGTCCGCTTCGAAGGCGAGCGCGCCCCGGCGCCGGCGATCTTCGATCGCCTGCTCGTGGCGGTCGGGCGGCGCCCCAACGGCGACCGGATCGGCGCCGCGGCCGCGGGCATCGAGGTCGACGGCCGCGGCTTCGTCCCGGTCGACCGGGAGCGGCGGACCAACGTGCGCCACATCTTCGCCGTCGGCGACCTGACCGGCCTGCCGATGCTCGCCCACAAGGCCACCCACGAGGCGCGGGTCGCGGCCGAGGTGGCGGCGGGCGAGAAGAGCGGCTTCGACGCCCGCGTCATCCCCGCGGTCGCCTACACGGATCCGGAGGTGGCCTGGGTGGGGCTGACCGAGACGGACGCCAGGGCGAGCGGCGTGGCCTACGAGACCGGCAAGTTTCCCTGGTCGGCGAGCGGCCGGTCGCTCGCCATGGGCCGCCGCGAGGGCGCGACGAAGCTGCTCTTCGATCCCGCGACGAAGCGACTGCTGGGCGCCGGCATCGTCGGCCCCAACGCCGGCGAGCTCGTCGCGGAGCTCGCCCTGGCCATCGAGATGGACTGCGAGGCGGCCGACCTGGCGTTGACCGTCCACCCCCACCCCACCCTGGCGGAGACGGTGGGGCTGGCGGCCGAGGCGTTCGAGGGCACGATCACCGACCTCTACCTGCCGCGGCGCCGGCCGCCGGGCTGAGGCGCGTCAGGCGGCGGCCGCGGCCGAGGCGCGGGTCAGGCCGTGGCGGAAGCGGCCCAGCAGCCGGTTGATCGGGTGCCGGCGCTCGAGAAAGCGCAGCACCGGCGCCCGGCGCACGCCGAGCTTGGCGTGGAGCTTGCTCAGGGCCGGCTCCTCCGGGTCGAGCGCGTAGCCGCGCTCGATGGCGCGGTAGGCTTCGCCGCGGTTGCCGGCCAGCAGGCACGTGCGGGCCAGGTTCACGAAGTTCTCCGGCTCGTAGAAGCTCAGGTGGCAGGCGCGGCGGCACAGCTCGATGCCCTCGCGGACCCGGCGCTCGCGATAGGCGATGCCGAAGCCGAGGTACGAATAGAAGAGCGAGGGCAGCTCCGCGCCGCCGGCGTCGGCCTCGGCGACGCGCGCCAGGCAGGCCATGCCCGTGTCCCAATCGCCCTGGCGGCAGTAGTGGACGCCGCGTTCCGCGAGCCTCTTGAGCGTTCGTGGGTCCGTCGCCATCTTGGGGTTTCCGCAGCCCGGGCTAGCGGCCGGGCCGGCGGCGCAACAGTACCAGGGTGCGGTCGTCCGCGAACGGCTCGCCCGCGGCGAAGTCCAGCAGGGCGCGGTTGACGGCCGCGTCGAGGTCCTCGAGGGGCGCCGCGCGCAGCGCCAGGCAGATCTCGCGCAGGCGCTCGAGGCCGAACTCCTCTCCCGCCGGGTTCGCGGCCTCCGTGATGCCGTCGGTGTAGAGGACCAGGAGGTCGCCCGCCCCTAAGTCCGCGCGCCGGCTCGCGAACTCCGGCGTCGGCAGCAGGCCGATCGGCGGCCCGCTGGCGGCGAGCGCCTCGCTCTCGCCCGCAGCGCGAACGACGAGAGCCGGATTGTGCCCGGCGTTGGCGTAGGTGAGGGCTCCGGAGGCCGGTTCCAGGCGCACCAGCAGGGCGGTGGCGTACTTGGCCGCCGAGGTCCGGTCCCAGAGCCGCTTGGAGACCTCGGCGCAGATGCGGTCGGGCTCGAGCCCGGCCTCCAGGGGGCCGGCCAGCAGGGCCTCGATGGAGGCGGTCAGGAGCGAGGCGCTGATGCCCTTGCCCGAGACGTCCGTCACGACGAAGAAGCAGGTCGCGCCGTCGGCGCCTTCCACGACCTCGAAGAAGTCGCCGGACACGCCTTGCGAGGGCTCGGTCGCGCCGTGCAGCTCGTAGCCTTCGAGAGTGGGCAGCTCGCTGGGCAGCAGGGCGAGCTGGATCGTGCGCGCGAGGCGCACTTCGTCTTCCAGGCGCCGGCGCTCGGCCGCCTCCTCCGCCAGCTCGAGGTTGCGCAGCCGCAGCGCGGCGACGGACCCGAGGGAGGTCAGGAGCTCCATGTCGGCTTCGTTGAAGCGGTGGCGGTGGAGACGCGAGTTCAGCGCGATCATGCCGAGCGAGCCTTCGGCGTCGGCCAGCGGCGCCGCGATCAGGCTGCGCACTCCGGCGTCCAGGATGCTCTCCGCCTGCGCGAACCGGTCGTCGCGGGCGACGTCGAGAACGAGCGCCGCCTGCCCGTTGTCGGCGACCTCGCGGATCAGGGTCTGCGACAGCAGGTGGTGCTCTTCGTAGCCCTTGGCGGTCTTCCGGGCGGCCTGGCGAAAGCTCCCGTCCGGTTCGCGGAGCACGATCACCGCCTCTTCGGGGCGGAGCAGATCGAAGGTCCGCCCGAGCAGGGTCTCGAGGAGCTCCTCGACGGAGAGCGAGCGGGCCAGCACCTGGTGCACGTCGTTGAGGATCTGCAGGCGCTGGGCGTGCGACTGCAGGATCTCGACGGATTCCTCGCTCTGGGGCGAGATCGTGGCCTGGCTGGCGAGCAGCTCCGAGGCGCTCCGGAAGACCGTGTGGTCTCCGGCCGAGGTCTCCCGCCGGGGCCTGGCCGGGGCCCGCGGCGCTGCCGGGTCCTCGATGCGCACGACGCTGCTCGACAAGGCGATCTCGTCGCCGGCGGCGATCGGCATCGGCCCTTCGACCCTGACGCCCGACAGGAACGTGCCGTTGCGCGAGCCGAGATCCTCGAGCCGCCAGGAGTCGCCGTCCTTGAAGAGCCGGGCGTGGCGCCGCGACAGGAACGAATCGGCGATCGTCACGTCGCAGTCGGTGCCGCGGCCGATCACGAGCTCCTCCCCGTGCAAGGGCACGGCAAACGGCTCCCCTTGCGCCGGATTGACCAGTAGGCGCATCATCGCGCCAGTCTATTCCGAGCGGACCGGTCTGGCCCACCGGTCTGGCCCACCGGTTCGGGCGCCGGTCGACGGCGCCGGCGCCCGGCTCGCGCCGCGACCCGCGACCGGGAGGCCGGGCGAGCGGGCTCTGGGGCTAGAATGCGCCGTGCCCACGCCGCGATGGATGATCTATGGCGCGACCGGCTACACCGGCCGGCTGGTGGTTGCCGAGGCCGTGGCGCGCGGGGCGACGCCGATCCTGGCAGGCCGCGGGCGGGAAGAGGTGGCGGCGCTGGCGGGCGAGCACGGGCTCGAGCACCGGGTCTTCGGCCTCGCGGACTCGGTGGTCCTGCGCCGCGGACTGCTCGACGTCACGGCCGTCCTGCATTGCGCCGGGCCGTTCGCCTGGACGAGCCGGCCGCTGGTCGACGCCTGCCTGGCGACGGGCACTCACTACCTCGACATCACGGGCGAGATCGACGTCTTCGAGGCGATCCACGGGCGCGACGCGGAGGCCCGGGCGGCCCGCGCGGTGCTGCTGCCGGGCGTCGGCTTCGACGTCGTGCCGACGGACTGCCTGGCCGCCCGGCTGGCCTCCGAGGTGCCGCGCCCGGAGCGCCTCGAGCTCGCCTTCCACGCCGCCGGCGGCGGTGTGAGCCGCGGCACGATGCGGTCGATGGTCGAGCGCCTGCCGAAGGCCGGCGCCGTGCGCCGCGGCGGCCGCCTGGAGCCGGTCCCCTTCGCCTGGGAGACCCGCGAGATCGAGTTCGGCTGCGGCCGGCGGTGGACGATGACCATCCCCTGGGGCGACGTCTCGACGGCCTATTTCAGCACGGGGATCCCCGACGTCAAGGTCTTCGCCGGCGTGTCGCCGGCCGGGATCGCTCGCGCCCGCCGGCTGCGCCGCCTGGCCCCCATCGCCGGCCTGACGCCGATCAAGCGCACCCTGCAGTGGGTCATCGGGCGCCGCGTGACGGGACCGGACGCCGCCGCGCGGGCGGCCGGCCGCTGCTACCTGTGGGGTCGGGTCGAGAACGCCCGCGGGCGCGGCGCGACGGCGACCTTCGACACCCCCGAGGGCTACACCTTGACGGCCACGGCGGCGGTCGACGCGGCCCTGCGGGTGGCGGCCGGCGAGGTGGGCAACGGCGCCAAGACCCCTTCCCTGGCTTTCGGGGCCGGCTACGTGGAGGGGCTGCCCGGAGTGTCGAAGATCGTGGTGGCTCATGACGGTTGAGAGCCGCGCCGAGGACTCGGAGCTGGAGGGGCTCGCGGGCCGGCCGCGATAGACTCGGCCGCTTCGATGGCGACCCTGGAGCTCGGGAGGTTCTGATGCGCTGGAGAGGGCAGAGCGGGAGTGCCAACGTCGAGGACCGTCGCGGCGGCCGCGGAGGGATGCTGGGCGGCCGGATCCCCGGCGGGCGGCCCCTGGGCGTGGGCTGCGGCGGCATCATCCTCGTGGCGGTGCTGGCCCTCGTCTTCGGGGCCGATCCGCAGCAGCTCTTCGAGGTCCTGGAGCAGACCCAGGCGACGACCCGGCAGCAGCCGATGCCGGCGCCGCGCCAGGGAGGCGAGGCGGGCGACGAGCTCGGCCAGTTCGCGTCGGTCGTGCTGGCGGATACCGAGCAGACCTGGGGCGGGATCTTCCAGCGCTCCGGGACGCGCTACCGGGAGCCGGTGATGGTCCTCTTTTCGGACGCCGTGCGCTCCGCCTGCGGCTTCAACAGCGCGGCCACCGGGCCCTTCTACTGTCCGGCGGACGGCAAGCTCTACCTCGACCTCGGCTTCTTCGACCAGCTCGAGCGGCGGTTCGGGGCGCCGGGTGACTTCGCCCAGGCCTACGTCATCGCCCACGAGGTCGGCCACCACGTGCAGAACCTGTGGGGGATCAACGAGCAGGTCGAGCGCGCTCGCCGCCAGGTCTCGCGGGCCCAGGGCAACGAGCTCTCGGTGCGCATGGAGCTGCAGGCCGACTGCCTGGCCGGCGTCTGGGCGCATCACGCGCACGCCGACCGCCGGTTGCTCGAGCCGGGCGACGTCGAGGAGGGGCTGCGGGCGGCCGCGGCGATCGGCGACGACAACATCCAGCGCAGCTCGGGAATGCGGGTGCAGCCGGAGTCCTGGACCCACGGCTCGTCCCAGCAGCGCGTCAGCTGGCTGCGCCGGGGGATGGAGACCGGCGATCCCGACGCCTGCGACACCTTCGGCTGACCCCGCCGGCCAGCCTGGCGCCGGTTCGTGGGTGCCGGCGACATAGAATCCTCGGACGTCCGGGGAGATGCCCCCGCGTCTTCGCTCTTCGGCGTCGTTCCCGCGCCCATTCTCCCCGACCCATTTCCGTTCCAACCCAGGAGACCGATCATGAAGGGACGACTCATTCCAGCAGCATTGGCCCTGGCCGCCGCCGCATGGTGGCCGGCCGCGGCCGCAGACCTGACCCGTGACGAGATCGCGAGCGAGGTGCTCGCGACCATGGACCGGACGGCGGACCCCTGCCAGGACTTCTACCGCTACGCCTGCGGCGGCTGGCTCGACGCCACCGAGCTGCCCGGCGACCAGTCGCGCTGGACGCGCAGCTTCTCGGTGATCCGCGAGGCCAACCGCGAGTTCATCCGCGAGCTGCTCGAGAACGCGGCCGCCGACCCCGGTGACGACCCGAACCGGCGCAAGGTCGGGCACTTCTACGGCGCCTGCATGAACGAGGAGGCGGCCAACGCCCGCGGGGCGGCGCCGCTCGAGCCGCTCTTCGAGCTCGTCGCGGGCATGGGGGAGACGCACCCCGGGGAAGAGATCGTCGGCCGGCTGCACCGCGCCGGGGTCGACGCCTTCTTCGGCGGCGGCGCCCTGCCGGACTTCCTCGATCCGGATCTCAACATCGCCTTCCTGGTGCAGGCCGGCCTCGGCATGCCCGATCGCGACTACTACGTGAGCGAAGACGAGAAGAAGCAGGAGCTCCTCGCCGAGTACGAGAAGCACGTGGCGCGGATGTTCGCCCTCGTGGGCGAGGACGCCGAGAGCGCCGCGGCGCACGCCCGCGACGTGCTCGAGATCGAGACTCGGCTGGCCGGGGTCTCCCGGCCGCGGGCCGAGATGCGGGATCCGGAGAAGCTCTACAACAAGATCGATCTCGCCGGGCTCGTGGAGCTGGCGCCGGCCATCGAGTGGCCGGCCTATCTCGCGGCGACCGGCTATCCGGACATCACGCAGATCAACGTAGCCACACCGGAGTTCTTCGCGGAGCTCGACAAGATGCCGGCCGACACCGACGTCGCCAAGGTGAAGAGCTACCTGCGCTGGCGCGTCCTCGACCGCTTCGCCGATCAGCTGTCGGACGACTTCGTCACCGCGAACTTCGAGTTCTACGGCCAGAAGCTCAACGGCCAGCAGGAGATCCAGCCGCGCTGGAAGCGCTGCGTCGACGCCACCGAGACGGCGCTCGGCGAGGTCATCGGCAAGCTCTACGTGGACGCCAAGTTCGCGGGCTCGAGCAAGGACGTCGCCCTTGAGATGATCGGCGACATCTTCGCCGCCTTCGAGAGCGGACTGCCCGGGCTGGCATGGATGGACGACGTCACGCGCGGCCGCGCCATGGAGAAGGTGGAGGCGCTCGACAAGAAGATCGGCTACCCCGACCAGTGGCGCGACTACTCGGGGCTGGTGGTCGTCGAGAACGACTACTTCGCGAACACGCTGGCGGCGACGGAGTTCGAGTTCGACTACGACGCCGCCAAGATCGGCAAGCCCGTCGACCGCAAGGAGTGGGGCATGACGCCCCAGATGGTCAACGCCTACTACAACCCGCTGTGGAACGAGATCGCCTTCCCCGCCGGCATCATGCAGCCGCCGTTCTTCCACAAGGACTTCCCGGCGGCGATGAACTACGGCGGGATGGGCAGCGTCATCGGCCACGAGCTCACCCACGGCTTCGACGATCAGGGACGCAAGTTCGCTCCCGACGGCAAGCTGCGGGAGTGGTGGGAGCCGCCGGTGGCGGAGCGCTTCGAGGAGCGCGCCCAGTGCGTCGACGACTTCTACTCGCGCTACGCGGTCGCCGAGGGGGCGAACGTCGACGGCAAGCTGACCCTGGGCGAGAACATCGGCGACATCGGAGGCGTCAAGGAGGCCTACGTGGCCTTCGCGGCGCGGCAGGCGCGCAGCGGCGGCGAGCCGGCCGTGGCGGGCCTGACCGACGAGCAGCTGTTCTTCGTCTCCTGGGGCCAGGTGTGGTGCACCGTCGCCACCGAGGAGTACGAGCGGCTGCAGGTGACGACCGATCCCCACGCGCCCGCCCGCTTCCGGGTGATGGGACCGCTGACCACCAACCCGGCCTTCGCCGCGGCCTTCCAGTGCGCGCCGGGAACGCCGATGGCGCCGGCCGAGCGCTGCGAGGTCTGGTAGCGAACCGCCGCCCGGCGTCGAGGAACGGGTCCGGGGGCAGCCCCGGGCCCGTTTCTTCTTACGCCAGAGCGCCTTGGACGCTAAAACGTGGTAACGTCATAACGTCCATGAATCGGGTCACCGTCTACCTCGAGCCGGAGCTCCACCGGGCGCTGAAGCTGCGGGCCGCCGAGAGCGGGCGCAACGTCTCGGCGTTGATCAACGAGATGGTGCGCCAGGGTCTGGCGACCGATCTCGAGGATCTCGACACCTTCGAAGAGCGAGCGGCGGAGCCGGCGTTCTCCTTCGAGCTCGTGCTGCGCAACCTGCGGCGGCGCGGCGAGATCTAGTGGCGCGGATCCTCATCGCGTCGACGGCGCTCGCCGAGCTGCGCGCCATCGAGCCCGCCGCCCGCCGCCGCCGGCTGGTCGCCCGCTTGAGCACCCTCGATCCGGCCGCCGCCGAGCACCGGCTGTGCGCCCCGGGGCGCTACCGGCTGCTCGCGGACGGCGTGCGGGTGCTCTACGGGCGCCGTAGCGACGGCACTCTGGTCATCGTCGGCGTGGCGGCGCCGCCGATGCCGTAGACTTCGGGCGACGAACCCGAGAACGGCACGCGAGAAGGGAGATCCGCATGCAGCGCAACATCCTGGGAGCGGTGGTCGCCCGCGTCGCCATCGGGGTGGTGGTGACGGCGGGCGGAGCGCTCGTCGCCGGGGCCCGGCGATGACGGAGATCTTCCAGGTCGACGCGTTCACCGAGCGCCCGTTCGCGGGCAATCCGGCGGCCGTCTGCCCGCTCGCCGGCCCCGCGGGCGAGCGCTGGATGCAGGACGTGGCGCGGGAGATGAACCTCTCGGAGACGGCGTTCTTCTGGCCGGAGGGGGAGGCGCTGCGGCTGCGCTGGTTCACGCCCGGCGGCGAGGTCGAGCTGTGCGGGCACGCGACGCTGGCCACGGCGCACGTCCTGT
Organism: Acidobacteriota bacterium; assembly: GCA_029862975.1. Classification (GTDB taxonomy): domain Bacteria; phylum Acidobacteriota; class Thermoanaerobaculia; order Multivoradales; family JAHEKO01; genus CALZKB01. Next base: position 20,463 of record JAOTWP010000002.1, on the reverse strand, counting down.
GGGAGACAGGGCGCCTCGAGCCGGCGGCGCCCGCGAGCTTCGCTACGTTGAGCGGCAGGCTCGGCGCGCACCGCGACGGCGACTTCGTGGTGCTCGACTTCCCGGCGCTTCCGGGGGAGCCCGTGCCCGCCCCGGCCGGCCTCGTCGAGGCGCTGGGCGCAAGCCCCGCGGCCGTCAGCCGGGCCCGGTTCGATCTCCTCGTCGAGCTCGCCAGCGCCGCGGCCGTGCGCGCGCTCGCGCCGGACTTCCGGGCGCTCGCCGCGCTCGACTGCCGCGGGGTCGCCGTCACCGCGCCCGGCGACGACGGCGAGCACGACTTCGTCTCGCGGTTCTTCGCTCCGCGCTACGGGATCGACGAGGATCCGGTGACCGGCTCGGCCCATTGCCAGCTGGCCCCCTACTGGGCGCCGCGGCTGGGCAAGGAGCGGATGCTCGCCTACCAGGCCTCGGCCCGGGGCGGCGTCGTCAGGGTGGCCGTGCGCGGCGACCGCGTGGAGCTCGCCGGCCGGGCGGTCACCGTGCTGCGGGGGCGGCTCGCCGCCGCGGCCGCCGGACCCGCGAGCTGAGCCGAGTCGGGCGATGCTCGACCTGGGCGCGTTCGAGGTCCTGACCTTCGACTGCTACGGCACGCTCGTCGACTGGGAGGAGGGGATCGCCGCGGCCGTCGGCGGCCTGCTGGCTCGCCGCGGCATCGCGGCGGGGCGCGACGAGGTGCTCGCGCTCCACGCCCGCTTCGAGCCGGCGCTCCAGGCCGGTCCCTTCCGCACCTACCGCGAGATCCTGGGGGGCGTCGTCGGCCGTTTCGGCGAGCACTACGGGTTCGAGCCGACGGGGCCGGAGCGCGCCGCCCTGGCCGAGTCCCTCGGGCAGTGGCCCGTCTTTCCGGACACCGTGGCGGCGCTGGCCCGCCTGGCGGGTCGCTACCGGCTCGCGATCCTCTCCAACGTCGACGACGACCTCTTCGCCGCGACGGCGCCCCGGCTCGAGGTCTCGTTCGACGCCGTCGTCACCGCGCAGCAGGTCGGGTCGTACAAGCCGGCGCCCGCCCACTTCCACGAGGCCCTGCGGCGGCTCGGCGTCTCCCGGGAGGGAATGCTGCACGTCGCCCAGAGCCTTTTCCACGACGTTGCCCCGGCTCGCGCCCTCGGCATCCGCGCCGTCTGGGTCGACCGCCGGCGGGGTCGCGCGGGCGGCGGCGCGACCCCGCCGTCGGCGGCGCGGCCGGATCTCGAAGTGCCGGACCTCGCGGCCCTCGCCGACCTCGCCGGCCGGGCGGGCGCGGCACCGGCCGGGAGCTAGGGAGCGCTCGGGCCCTTTGGATACGGCAGGGCGGCCCGCAGGTCGCTCCCGCCGGTGGGCCGGGGATCAGAACTGCCAGGACAGGCCGGCCGCCAGCTGCCGGCCGCCGAGGTCGATGTCGCCGAGCCCCTCGAAGTCGCCGCTGAGCGCGTCGTCGGCCGAGTCCCACCGGCCCTCGGCGAAGAAGGAGAACTCGGCGCCGAGCGGGATCGCGAAGCCGGCCAGGAAATAGGTGCCGAAGGCGGTGCCGTCGGTCACGAACCGGTCGGTGAAGATGACCAGGTCGCCCCCGAAGTCGATGAAGTCTCCGCTCTCGACCAGGCTCCAGTCGTAGAAGCCGCCGCCGAATCCGAGGTAGGGCTGGATGGCCGCGTCGCGACCGAGGAGCTGGAGGATGAGCCCGACGCTGCCGGTCGCGAGCTCGAAGGTGGTGTCGTGGCGGATGTCGAAGCCTGCCGCGTCCTCGAAGTCGCGGTAGGCCTGGGTCGCCGTGGCCTCGTAGCCGCTGCCGGAGAAGAGGATCCCCCAGCGCGGCCCGACCCGGTGGACGTAGTCGATTCCGACGATCACATCTTCGAACGAGGTGGTCGAGCCGGTGAAGTCGAAGAAGCTGTCCTCCCAATAGGTGGAATTGCCGTCGGGCTCGAAGCTGCCGATGCGGAACCGCAGCTCGTTGTCGCTGCTTGCACGGCGGTAGCTCCCCTGAGCCAGGGCGGGAGCGGCGGCGACCAGAAGGCCGAGAATCGTGGCACCGAACAGATGTCGCTTGGACATTAGCGTCTCCTCTCGCGAGCGGGTTGATCCATCACGCCAGGGGTGAACGCAACAGTGATGCCAAGGCGGGATGGGATCCTGTTTACAGTCATTTGCGGCCTGCTGCGCCGGCCTGCCGGCAAAGCGTCGTTCTGTCGAGAGGACGGGCGGCGTCCGTGGCCAGCCACAGCGGCCAGCCGCCCGCGCCGGCCGCGGGGTACGCCGCGAGAGCTGCTATCATCGCCGGCCGATGAAGTTCAAACGCGCCGCCAAGTACGGATTCTGCGCCGGCGTGCGGATTGCCGACAAGAAGGTCAAGAAGTTCGCCCGCCTGGGCGGCCGGGACGGCAGCATCCTGGGCCAGGTCGTCCACAACGAGAGGGTCGTCGACGAGATGGCCGATCTCGGTGTGCCGACCATCGAGGCGCTCGCCGAAGCCGGCGGCGGCACCGTCGTGTTCTCCGCGCACGGGGTTCCGCCGTCCTTCCACGACGACGCCCGCCGGGCGGGCCTCAAGATCCTCGACACCACCTGTCCGTTCGTCTACGACATTCACGACGAGGCCGACGCCGCGGTGGCCGCCGGGACGCATCTGGTCTTCATCGGCAAGCCCGATCATCGCGAGGTGATCGGCTACACCCACGACCGCGATCCCGCCACCTACCACGTGCTGACGACCGTGGACGAGGCCAGGGAGATCGACTGGGGCCGCTACCCCGCCGTCAAGGTGCTCTATCAGACGACGCTCAACGCCGACGACTACGAAGACGTCGTCGGCTACATCGAGAGCCGGACGGCCCGCGTCTCGCGGGCGGACACGATCTGCTACGCCACCAAGGAGAACCAGGACGCCGTGCGCGAGCTCGGGACCGATCCCGAGGTGGACGTCATCCTGGTGATCGGCGGGCGGCGCAGCGCCAACACGAGGCATCTGTGGGAGATCGGCCGGCGGTTCAAGCCGACCTACCTCGTCCACGACATCGGGGATCTCGATCCCGAGTGGTTCGCGGCGGCCGCGACCGTGGGCATCACGGCCGGGGCGTCGACTCCCGACTACATGATCGACGAAGTCGAGGCGGCCGTTTCGAGCCTCGCCGCGGCGCCGGTTTGAGACGCTCTTGGACCCGATAGCGAGGCTGCGCGAGGGCCTCTCCGGGTGGCCGGCGGCGCGCATCGCCCTGCCGGAGGCGACGGATCCGCGGATCCTGGCGGCGGCGGCCCGCGCCCAGGCGGAGGGGGTCTGCCACCCGGTGCTGGTCGGCGAGCGCCGGCGGATCCTGGCGGCCCTGGCGGCGGCCCGGCTCGAGCATTCGGCCTTCGAGATCGTCGATCCCGCCCTGGGCGGGGAGCGCGGCGAGCTCGGCGCCGTCCTCGTGGCCCGGGCCGGCGCCGGCGTGCCCGCCGAGCTCGCGGCCCGCCCCACCTACTACGCCGGGCTCATGACGGCGACCGGCGAGGTCGACGGCGCCGTCATGGGGGCCGAGGTGACGACGGCGGAGACCCTCCGCGTGGCGCTTGCGACCGTCGGCCCGGCGGCCGGCCAGCGCCTGATCTCTTCCTGCTTCCTGATGCTGATGGCGGACGGCAGGGCGCTCGTCTACAGCGACGGCGGGGTGGTGCCGGATCCGGATCCGGAGCAGCTCGCCGACATCGCCAGCGCCGCCGCAAGCAGCTGCCGGGTCCTGCTCGGCGCAGAGCCGCGGGTCGCCCTGCTGTCGTTCTCCACCAAGGGCAGCGCCGCGCACCCGCGGGTGGAGAAGGTACGCTCCGCCGTCGCCCTGCTCGCGGCGCGCGGCGTCGACTTCGCGTTCGACGGCGAGCTGCAGGGCGACGCCGCTCTCGATCCCGAGGTGGCGCGGCGCAAGGCGCCGGGCAGTCCGGTGGCCGGGCGGGCCAACGTCCTCGTGTTCCCCGACCTGGACGCCGCCAACATCGCCTACAAGCTGACGGAGCGGCTGGCGGGCGCGCGGGCGATCGGACCGCTGCTGCAGGGAACGGCGCGGCCGATCCACGACCTGTCGCGGGGCTGCTCCGCCGCCGACGTCGTGGACGTCATGACCGTGGCGGCCGCCGCCGCCCGCGCGGCGGAGCCGCCACCGGGAGGGAGCCGATGAAGATCCTCGTCGTGGGGGGAGGCGGGCGCGAGCACGCGCTGTGCTGGAAGCTGGCCGGGAGTCCGCTGGCCACGAAGATCTACTGCGCGCCCGGCAACCCGGGCATCGCGGCCGTCGCCGAGTGCGTCGAGGTGAGCGCCGCGGACGTCGCCGGGCTGACCGATCTCGCGGTGTCCCGCGACGTGGACCTGACGGTCGTCGGGCCGGAAGTACCCCTGACGCTGGGTCTCGCCGACCTGCTGGCCGGGCGCGGCCGGCTGGTGTTCGGACCCGGCCGCGAGGCCGCGCGGCTCGAGGGCAGCAAGGTGTTCGCCAAGGAGTTCATGCGCCGCCACGGCATCCCCACCGCCGACTTCGAGGTCGTCGAGTCGCTTGCCGCGGCGCGCCGCGCCGTGGCCCGGTTCGGGCTGCCGGCCGTCCTCAAGGCGGACGGCCTGGCGGCGGGCAAGGGCGTCCTGATCCCCCGCGACGAGGCCGAGCTCGAGGCGGCGTTGCGCGAGCTCTTCGTCGCCCGCCGCTTCGGCGCCGCCGCCGATCGGGTGGTCGTCGAGGAGTGCCTGGCCGGAGAGGAGGTCTCGCTGATCGCCGTGTCCGACGGCCGGCGGCTGCGGCGGTTCGCCACGGCCAAGGACTACAAGCGGATCGGCGAGGGGGACACGGGGCCCAACACCGGCGGGATGGGGGCGCACAGCCCGTCGGCCGTCCTGCCCGAAGAGGCGGCGGCCGGGCTGGAGCGGCAGGTGCTGCAGCCGGTCGTCGACGGCATGGCGGCGGCGGGTCACCCCTTCGTCGGGGTGCTCTACGGAGGCCTGATGCTGACGGCCGCCGGGCCGCGGGTCCTCGAGTACAACGTGCGCTTCGGCGATCCCGAATGCCAGCCCCTGATGCTGCGGCTCGCGGGAGACCTGCTGCCCGTCCTCCTGGGGGCCGCGCGGGGCGACTTCGGCGCCGCGCGCCTCGAGTTCGACGAGGGGGCGGCGGCCTGCGTGGTCCTGGCGAGCGCCGGCTACCCGGCGACGCCGGCCAAGGGGGACGTCATCACGGGCCTCGACGACCTGCCGCGGACGCGGGAGAGCGTCCTCTTCCACGCCGGCACGAGCCGCCGGGGCGACGGCTCCGTCGTCGCGTCGGGGGGCCGGGTGCTCAACGCCTGCGGCCGCGGCGCGGACCTCGGCGAGGCGCTGGCACGGGCCTACGCGCTGGCGGACGCCGTCGATTGGCCGGCGAAGGTGCTGCGGCGCGACATCGGCCGGAGAATACTCGACCCCGGGACCGGGGTTTGAGGACACGAGGGGCGCGCGACTTCGGTCGCCTGTTGCGCATTCAACGCTCCTCGTCCTTTGACCATCTTGCGGCGACCCTGAGATAATACGGGCAGAATCAGGGGACTCGGTCACGTCGGGGCGATCGACGTCGGCAGGCGGCGAATCGCCCGGTTTCCAGGATGCTCCGGCGTCCTTTCCAGATCAGGGGTAGCGCAGCGCAATGTCGGGATGTGGTGGTTGCTCGTTCCAAGGGATGTCGACGGCCGTCGACGACACCTTCGTCGGCGTCCGCTTCGGCGAGGAGACGAACCTGACGCTCTGCGCCACGGGTGGCAGGCCCTACGCCCGCGGGGCGCGGGTGATCGTGGATCTCGACTCGGGGCCCGCGTTCGGGCGGGTCGAGCAGTCTCCGATGCCGGTCTTCAAGCCCTGCCAGAAGTCGAGCGCCAGGGCGATCGCGCGCCCCGCGTCGGAGGGTGACACCCGCTCCTACGACGACAAGCTCGCCAAAGAGGGCACGGCCAAAGTGTATTGCCGCGAACGGGCGCGCGCCCTCGAGCTCGACATGAAGATCTCGCGGGTCGACTTCGCGCTCGACGGCAAACGCGCCACGGTCTATTTCACGGCGGAGAACCGGATCGACTTCCGCGCCCTGGTCAAGGACGTCTCGCGGCGCTTCTCGACGCGGGTGAAGATGATGCAACTGGGCGCCCGCGACGAGGCGAAGCTCCTCGGTGGCCTCGGCGTCTGCGGCCAGACGCTTTGCTGCTCGACCTGGATGACCGACTTCAAGCCGATCTCCATCCAGATGGCCAAGCGCCAGAACCTGAGCCTCAATCCGTCCAAGATCTCGGGACAGTGCGGCCGGCTCTTGTGCTGCCTGGCGTACGAGGACGACCAGTATCCTCCGCTGCGCAGGAAACGAAAGACGACAGGGGGACCAAGCGATGCCTGATTCGGCGTCCCGGCGCAAACTGATCCGGCCAGGAGCGGGCGAGGTCCGCCGCGAGGCCTCCCGGGTCGTTCGGCGAAAGCAGACCCCTCCCGAGCAGACGAACGCCGAGGAGTTCTACTACCTCAAGCAGATGGCGGCGCGCACGCCGATGGTCGTCGTGCTGACCAACGACGAGGAGCTCAGAGGCTGGATCGAGTGGTACGACAAGAGCTCGCTCAAGCTCAACCGGGAGCACGAGCCGAACCTGTTGCTGCTCAAGCACAACATCCGCTACATGTTCAAGGAAGAGGAGCGGCGGCGCGGCGGCAAGCCGGGCTCGTGACGGCGCGCCGGTGAGCGTGCCGGCCGCCCCCGTGCTCGCCCTGACCCAGGGCGATCCCGCCGGCGTCGGCCCCGAGGTCGCACTGCGCGCCGCCCTCGAGGGGGCCGCGGGCGCCGCGTGGCGCCCCCTGCTGGTGGCCGAGCGCGCCGCCCTGCGGGCCCACGCCGCCGCCCTGGGGATCGCCGAGGGCGACTGGGAGCGGCTCTCGTTCCTCTCCGCGCCGCCGACGCGCGAGGAGCTCGCGAGCCTGCCGGCCGGCCGGCTGGCCGTCGTCGATCCGGTCGGCGAAGACCGGGCGCTCGCGCTCGGGCGGTCGGGGTCCGCGGACGCGGCCGGGGCACTGGCGGCGCTCGACCTCGGCGCCGACCTGGCGCGGCGGCGGGTCGTCGACGGGCTCGTCACCGCGCCGCTCTCGAAGCAGTCGATCGCCCGGCACGTGGATCCCGGGTTCCGCGGGCACACGGACTACCTGGCGGCGGCCTGCGGCCTCGAGCGCTACGGCCGGGACTATTTGATGACCTTCCTGAGCCCGGACCTGCGAGTCGCGCTCCTGAGCACCCACCAGCCGCTCGCCGCGGCGATCGCCGCCGTCAGCGACTCGCGGGTGGGCGAGGCCCTGGACTGCCTGGCCCGCCACGTCGACGGCCGCATCGCCGTCGCCGGGCTCAATCCCCACGCCGGCGAGGGGGGGCTGCTGGGAAGCGAGGACGACGCCGTCCTGCGCCCCGCCGTCGCCGCGGCGCGCGGGCGCGGGGTCGACGCCCACGGACCCGAGAGCGCGGACTCGCTCTTCGCCCGGGCCCGCCAGGGCGAGTTCGACTGGGTGCTGGCGCTCTACCACGATCAGGGGCTGATCGCGGTCAAGACGGCGGCGTTCGGCAGCGCGACGAACTGGACGATGGGCCTGCCGTACGTCCGCACCTCCGTCGACCACGGCACGGCGTTCCATCTGGCGGGGAGCGGCCAGGTCAGGCTCGAGCCGATGCGCGCGGTGGTCTCCCGCACCCTCGAGCTCGTCGCCGCGCGGGCGGGCCGGCCGCGCTCCTGAGGCGGGGCCGCGGCGTCGGACCAGGCGAGCGAGAGCCGGTCGACGAGCACCGCCGCCTCCGGATCCGGCTCGCCGGCGAGCCGCAGCTCGATCTCGAGACGATCGGCGCCCCGCGGCCAGGGCACGCCGGCGAGCCGCAGGCGCTCCCAGTCGAGCCCCTTGGGGACCCGTGCCCAGCGCGCCGCGGCGTCGCCCGCCCGGACGCGCACCGCCGGCCGCCGCACCCCGAACCGCCGCAGCTCGATCTCCACGGCGAGGGCGCGGCCGCCGGGGACGACGGGGACGACGAGGCGATCGCCGGGCCGGAGCTTCCAGCCGCCGCGGAACCGCGGCCGGCCGACGGCCCAGACGTAGGGCCACGGGGATCCGCCGTCGTGCACGACGTAGGGGTCCTCGGCCTCGACGAGGCGGGTGGGCAGGTGATGGGCCCCGGCGGCGACCGCCGCGAGCCCGGCCAGCGGCAGGGCCGCGCCGAGCCACGCGAGCGCCGCCGGCGCCCGCCGCCTGCCGCGCCACAGGAGGAGCACGGCGAGGACGACGAGCGGCGGCCACACGAGGAGCGCCAGGTTGGGCCGCGTGGCGCTCGGGAAGAAGCGCGAGGCGTCGATGCCCAGCGCGATGGACAGGAAGTCGACGAGGTGGCCGCGGCCGTCGGAGATGTTGTAGGTCCACCCCGGGCGCGCCACCCAGAGCGCCGTGAGCAGAGCGGTGGCGGCGCCGAGGCCGCCTAGAAGGACCCGGGCTCCGGCCCCGCGCCGCCGCTCGAGCGGCGGCACCAGGAGCAGCGCGAAGAGCGGCAGGGCGACGCAGCCGTAGCGGAAGGGCGGCGACCATCCCCCGTACCACTCGGAGCGGGGGATGAGGACGACCAGATAGGGGGTCATGATCCACAGGAGCCGGCCGACGGCCGCAGCCTTGTCGCGGCCCCACGCGAACACGAGGACCCACACCGGGCCGGTGGCGAAGAGCCCGAAGGCGGTGTCGAAGAAGAGCCCGGCAAGGCCGAGCGGATAGCGATGGAGGCGGGTCCAGTAGAAGCTCATCTGGTCGAGGTGGTGGTATTTCAGCGGATTGCCGTAGCGCAGCTGGTTGAAGGCGAGGACGGCGGCCGCCAGGGCGACGCAGCCGGCCAGCGCGAGCAGGAGGAAACGCCTGCCGCGCCGGCCGAGGCGCCGCACGAGCGGCAGCAGCACGGGCACGGCGACGAGCAGGAAGCGCAGCTTCAAGAGCGGCAGCAGGGCGAGCGGGACGAGGAGCGGCAGCCAGGCTCGCCGCCGCGTCGGATCCGCGGCCATGCTCCAGGAGACGTCGAGGGCCGCGGCCAGCAGCAGGGCCGCCGGGATCTCCACCCAGACCTGATGCGAGTAGACGAGCAGCGGCGAGGTGAACGCGAGCAGGTACCAGGCGACGAGCACCGGCCCGGGGCGGTCGGCGAAGAGGTGGCGGGCGAGCCGCAGCGTCATCCACGCCAGCGCCGCGGCGAGAAGGCACATGACGGCCAGCGCGCCGTGCTTGCCGGCCAGCCGGTAGGCGGGCGCCAGCAGGGCCGGCAGGAGCGCGTTGTGCCGCGAGTAGAGCTCCCCGTTGCGGCCCTCGGGGTCGCTCGGCTGCGGCGCGAGGGCGCGGGGGACGAAACGCCGCGAGTCCTCGGCCGCGTAGTTGTTCGTCAGGTCGGTATCGAAGTCGTAGGCCAGGCTGTGGACGAGCAGCAGGTTGAAGGGCTCGTCGCCGTCGGGCGGCCGCTGGGCGGTCGCCCAGGGCATCCACGCCAGGTAGACGACGGCCGGGAGCAGGAAGAAGACGGCGTCGGGGCGCGCCGGGAGCCGGCGGCCGAGCAGCGGCCTGAGGCGCGGCAGGAGCAGCCAGAGGCGGGCCAGCAGCAGCAGGAAGAGGCCGGCGGCGACCGCCCGTGGGACGAGGCCTTCGCCGTAGCGCAGGGCGAGCCGCGGCCCCAGCGCCAGGATGCCGAGCAGCAGCAGGAGGCCGCCGCCGAGGGCGCCGCGGCGCGGGTCGCCGCGCCAGCCGCGGCGCGGCGGCCGTAGCCGGCGCTCGCCCCGGCCCGCGAGGCGATGCTCGATCCAGTAGAGGCCCGCGAGGGCGATCACGGCGCCGATCATGAGCTCCTTCATTCGAGCCCCGCCTGATCGATGGCGCCGATCATGAGCTCCTTCATTCGAGTCCCACCTGGACGACGGCGAGCCGCGGCGCCGGGCCGAGGCTGCCGTGGCGCACGATCGTGATGCGCTCCGGCGCCAGGGGAGCGTCGAAGCTCCAGACCGCGCGGTAGCGCCAGGCTCGCGAGCCGTCGGCGGCCAGCCAGACGATCCAGGGCGGGGGCGCGGCCGCCGGGCCGAGCTGCGGCGCCGCCCAGTCCGCGGTGTGCTCGCCCTGCCGGATCACGAGCTCCCGGCGCCCGCCCCGGCCGTCGAGGAGGCGGACGGTGGCGACCTCGGCTCCCGGCGCGAGGCCGCCGCTCTCCGCCAGGAAGGAGTCCAGGGTGAGCCGGCGCAGCGGCCGGCCGTCGAGCCGCCGGGTCCAGAAGGTGCGCTCGGCCGTCAGGGTGACGGCGTCGCGCGGCAGGAGCGTGAGGGGGGGGCGTAGCAGGGCGCCGGCGCCGAGCGCGGCGAGCACGAGGCCGCCGCCGACGGCCCGCGACAGGCGCCCGGGGTGCCCGCCGACGGCGGCCAGGGCGATGGCCGCCGCCGCGAGCGCGGCGACCGGCCAGCCGGCGACGTGGCTCGGAAGGTCGAGCACCGGCCGCCGCAGCCAGGGATAGCAGGCGAGGATGGCGACCCAGCCGAGGAGGGCCAGGCTCCAGCCCGCCTGCCAGCGCTCCCGGGGAAGCTCCTCCGGGACCGCCAGGAGGAGCAGGGCGACGGCCGGCGCCAGGGCCGCCGGCTCGCCGCCGCTGTGGGCGAGGGCGAGGGCGAGGCCGGCGGCCGCGAGCGGCCAGCGCTCGCGCGCCAGGGAGAAGGCGGCGGGCAGGGCGAGGGCGAGCCATCCGAGGTGGGCCCATCCGAGCCCGTCCCATCCGAGATGAGCGAGCACGTCCGGGCCGCGGGCGACGGCCAGCGTCGCGGCGCCGGCCGCGGGCAGCCAGCGCCACCCGGCGCGGCCGCCCAGCGCCACGGCGGCGACGAGGACGAGCAGCGGCAGGGCGACCTCGGGCAGCCGCCCGATCGCGACCACGCAGGCCGCGACGAGGAAGGCGGCGTCGACCGGGGCGCGCGGCCGCCCCCCGGCCGCGGCGGCGAGGACGACGAGCACCGCCACGGGGACGACCCCCGCGCCGGGAACGAGCAGCAGGAGCGCCGCCAGGGCGATGAGCGCGCGGGCCGGGCCCTGGTGGCGGGCGATCCAGGCGGCGGCCGCCGCCGCGGCGAGCGGCAGGGCGAGCAGCCACACCGCCGGCTCGGCGCCGAAGCGCCCCTCGGGCCAGGCGTCGAGCAGCCGCTCGCAGCGCAGCAGCGCCTGCCAGGCGATGGCGACGGCGGCGACGTCGAGCACCCCCGGCGGGCGGTCGTCGCGGAACGTCCGCCAGGCCGACCAGGCGGCCGCGGCCACCAGGACGACGGCGACGAGGGCGCCGCGCGAGCCGTCCGCGGCGGGCATGACGAGCGCCATGCCGACGAGCGAGCCCGCCGTCACGACGGCCGGCGCCGTCCGCGAGCCGAGCGCCAGCGCCCCGAGGACGAGGCCGGCGAGCAGGGCCAGGAGCCCGGTCTCGGTGGCGGTGGCGGCGTCCGGATGGTGGCGGGCGACGCTCGCGGCAAACGACAGCAGGGCGAGCGCCGTGGCGATCGAAGCCAGACGTGGCGCGAGGTGGCGGGTCATGGAGGCGGGCTCGTGACGAGGCGGATCTTATAGACTCGCGCCCCATGTTGGAGCGGGAGCTGCTGCGGAGCGAGGGCGGGCGAGCGCGCGAGCTGCTCGCGGCGCGCGGCGTCGAGGGGTCGCTCTTCGACCGCTGGACCGCGCTCGACGCCGAGCGGCGCTCCCTGCTGGGCGAGCTCGAGGCGCTCCAGTCGCGGCGCAACGAGGAGAGCAAGGAGATCGGCCGGCTCAAGTCGCGCGGCGAGGACGCGGCGGCGCGGATCGCCGCCGTCGGCGAGATCAAGGAGACGATCGGGGCGCTCGAGGAGCGGGTCGCCGGGGTCGATCGGGAGCTCGTCGACGTGGAGATGGGCTTTCCCAACCTGCCCCACGAGTCCGTGCCGCGCGGCGCCGACGAGAGCGCCAACCGGGTCGAGCGGGTCGTCGGCGAGCCGCGCGCGTTCGACTTCGAGCCGCGGGCGCACTGGGATCTCGGCCCCGAGCTCGGCATCCTCGACTTCGAGCGCGCCGCCAAGCTGACGGGCGCGCGCTTCGCGGTCTACTTCGGCCTCGGGGCGCGGCTCGAGCGGGCGCTCGTCAACTTCATGCTCGACCTCCACACCGCGCAGCACGGCTACACCGAGGTGCTGCCGCCGTTCCTCGTCAACGCCGAGACCTTGACCGCCACCGGGCAGCTGCCGAAGTTCGAGCAGGACCTCTTCAAGCTCGAGCCGAGCGGCTACTACCTGATCCCCACGGCCGAGGTGCCCGTCACCAACCTGCACTCCGGCGAGACGCTGGCCGAGGCCGACCTGCCGCGGCGCTACGTGGCGTTCACTCCCTGCTTCCGGGCCGAGGCCGGGTCCTACGGCAAGGACGTGCGGGGTCTCATCCGGCAGCACCAGTTCCAGAAGGTCGAGCTGGTGCAGCTCACGACGCCGGAGACGAGCTACGAGGCGCTCGCGGAGCTGACCGGGCACGCCGAGCGCGTCCTCCAGCTGCTCGAGCTGCCCTACCGGGTCGTCTGCCTGGCGAGCGGCGACATGTCCTTCGCGTCGGCCAAGACCTACGACCTCGAGGTGTGGCTGCCGGGCCAGGACGCCTACCGCGAGATCTCGTCGTGCAGCAACTGCACGAGCTTCCAGGCGCGCCGGGCCGGCATTCGCTACCGGCCCGAGGGCGGCGGCAAGCCGCGGCCGGTGCACACCCTGAACGGCTCCGGCCTGGCGGTCGGCCGGACCCTCGTGGCGGTGCTCGAGAACTACCAGCAGGCCGACGGCTCGATCGTCGTCCCCACGGTGCTGCGGCCGTTCCTGGGCGTCGACCGCATCCCGGCGCCGTAGCCCGGCGCGGCCGGCCGCGGCGCGCTAGGATGCCGTGGTGGTCTGGCTGGTCTTCTGCGGCGGGCTGGCGGCGCTGCTCGCCGGCGCCGAGCTCTTCGTCAGGGGCTCGTCGCGGCTCGCCGTGGCGATGGGCGTTCCGGCGCTCGTGATCGGCCTGACGATCGTCGCCTTCGGCACCAGCGCTCCCGAGGCCGCCGTCGGCATCCAGGCCGCGCTGCGCGGCGACGCGGACGTCGGCCTGGGCAACGTGATCGGCAGCAACATCGCCAACGTCCTCCTGATCCTCGGCATCGCCAGCCTCGTCTCGCCGCTGCCCGTCTCGACGCGGGTCGTGCGGGTCGACGTCCCGGTGATGATCGCCGTCTCGGCCCTCTTCTGGCTGCTGTGCCTCGACGGCACCCTCGGTCGCTGGGACGGCCTCCTGCTGCTGGCCCTGACCGTGGTCTACAACGTCTGGCTGGTCAGCGCGGCGCGGCGCGACGCGCCGCCCGTGGAGCACGGACCCGGGGGGCCGGTCCGGCGGCTCTCCTCCGTCGTCTACGTCCTCGCCGGCCTCGCCGCCATCGTCATCGGCGCCGACTGGCTGGTCGAGGGCGCCGTCAGCCTCGCCCACGCCTTCGGGCTCTCCGAGCTCGTCATCGGCCTGACGGTGGTCGCCGTCGGCACCTCGATGCCGGAGGTCGCCACCTCGCTCGTGGCCGGCCTGCGCGGCGAGCAGGACATCGCCGTGGGCAACGCCGTCGGCAGCAACGTCTTCAACATCCTCATGGTGATCGGCGCGACCGCGACGCTCGCCCCGACCCCGATCCGCGTGGCCCCGGCGGCCCTGGCCTTCGACCTGCCGATCATGCTGATCGTGGCGGTCTCGTGCCTGCCGATCTTCTTCATCGGCTACCGCATCGGCCGCTGGCAGGGGACGCTCTTCCTCTTCTACTACGCCGCCTACACCTGGTACCTGATCCTCCGCGCCAAGGAGCACGACGCGCTCCACGACTTCAGCTTCGTCCTCACCCGCTTCGTCATCCCCCTGACCGCCGCCGTGATCGCCGTCCTCGCCTACCGCGGCTGGCACCGCCGCCGGGCGGCGGCAGAAGAGCGTGGGCGGCGCTAAACAAGCCGCGCCCGAGGTGAGTCCGAGGGGTGCAGTGGACGGCAATCCGTGCCGCCACATCGCACGAAGCACCTCTCGAAAGGACGAACCCAATGAACAAACCACTCACTGGACGGCTCACGCCGGTTGCGGCGGCACTGGGACTCCTCGCGGCGCTCGTCGTCGCTCTGCCGAACGCGGCCCTCGCCCAGGGCTGGACGGGCAACGTCAACGCCCTGGTCGGAGCCAAGGAGCTCGACAAGAACGACTGGGAGCCGCTGGAATCCCAGGACGAGGTGGGAATCCTCGTCGACTTCAAGCGGGCTGGCTGGCCGGTCAGCATCGCGGTCGACTTCCTGCGCTCGGACGCCAAGGACACGATGATCGACCCGGCCAGCGGGCTCGCGGCGACGATCGAAGGGGAGACCCAGGAATTCGACGTCGGCATCCGCAAGATCTGGGATCGCAGCGCCAAGGCGCGCCCCTACATCGGCGGCGGACTGGCGCTGATCTCCGCCGAAATCTCCGCGGAAGTGCTCGGAGTCCGGGTCTCCGCAAAAGACGACGCCCAGGGGGCGTGGATCGGCCGCGGCGTCTACTGGACCCTGGGCAAGGCGTTCAACCTGGGCTTCGACGTCCGTTACTCCCAGGCCGACGTCAAGTTCCTCGGAGTCGACGGCGATGCCGGCGGCACGCATGCCGGCCTGCTCCTGGGCTTCCACTGGTAGGACGCCCCGGCGGGGGGTTCCGCTCCAGGGTGGACGGCTCCCCGCCGGCAACCGCCCGAGCCTGATTCGTCAGCGCGGATCCTTCCGATCGCGGCGGCCCGAGCGCGACGCGGTGGCCTCCTCGGCTGCCGCAGCCGGCGCCGCGGCCGCCGTGCCGGCGCCGATCCGGCGACCGGGGGCGCCGGAAGGAACGCTGGAACCAGCGCTGGAACTAGCGCTGGAACGCGTAGGAGACCTTGGCGAAGAGCTGGCGGTCCGCGGGCTCGAGCCGGCCGCGCGCGTCGCGCTCTTGGGAGTCGGAGGCGCCGACGTAGAGCACCGTCTGCCAGTTGAGCTTGTAGGCGAAGACCGCGGAGCCGGAGAACGAGCCGTCGCCGTCGTCGATCTCGAAGGTGTAGAGGTCCGGCCGCCGCTCGGTCTCGATCCACTGGCCGATCGCGCGCAGCCAGGTCCTGGCGTTGAAGGTGTAGGTGGCCTTGAGGCGGCCGACGTCGGCGGTGAAGAGGCGGCCGTGGACTCCGCGCTCGTCGGTCACGTCGAGCCAGCGGCGGGTGGCGTCGAGCCTGAGCTCGAGATGGTCGGTGGGCCGGACCGTCGCCTCGAGGTTGACGGTGGCGCCGTCGCCCAGCCGGTCGTTGGCGAAGTCGACCTGGTCGCCGACGTTGCCGGTCAGCTCGATGCGGGTGAAGCGCTTGCCGGGCGTGAAGTAGAACCTGTAGTGCACCCAGTGGCGGTCGAACGTCTTCTCGACGCCGAGCACCTCGTCGAAGCGGAACTCGAAGCGGACGAACGAGTCTTTCCTGGCGTCGAAGGCGAAGCCCGGCGTCGTCTCGCGCAGGATCAGCCGCCCGTCCCGGTCCTCCGTGCGCTCGTTGTAGAGGAAGAGGCGCAGCCGCGACACCGGCTTGTCCTCCGGGTAGAAGGAGCGGCCGATCTCGCCCAGGCCCCGGCGGATGCCGACCTGCGGCACGAAGCCGTTGTCGGCCCGGAAGCCGTCCGCGATGTCCTCCCCCTGGACGAAGACGTCCCACTTGCCGGTCCGGCGGTGCCACCAGAGCTCGGCGGCGTGGCCGGAGAGGCCGCGGCCGTCCCACTCCGCGGCCAGGTCGGGGCGCTCGGGCGTCCGGCTGTCGCTCGCGAGCAGCTGCCCGGAGATGACGTCCCGGTCGCTGATCTGCCAGCGGAAGTCCGGGCCGTAGACCCGGTTGTGGCCGCCGCCGTCGATCTCCCGCGCGCTCACGAGCAGGCTGGCGAAGGAGCGCCCGAAGTCGCGGCGCAGGCGGCCGACGCCGACGAAGGACTCGAAGTCCTGGGCCGCGAAGTCCGAGGAGTTGGCGCCGGGGATGATGACGCTGCCGCCGCCGCGGTCCTCCCCGACGAGCGCGGTGTAGGTGTAGTCGCCGACCTCGCCGGTCGCCCGGGTGCCCCAGCGCGGCGAGGTGAAGGTGCGGGTGAAGACCGCGTTGATCGGCGTCGAGAAGAGGTCGACGCCTTCGAGGAAGAACTGGCGCTTCTCGGGAAAAAAGAGGGCGAAACGCTCGTTGGCGGCGATCTGGGCGGTGTCGGACTCGATCTGCGAGAAGTCGGGGTTCAGGGTGGCGTCGAGGATCGTGTTGGGGTTGGGCAGCCACTTGGCGTCGAGCCCGAAGTCGCCCTCGGCTCCCTGGTCGACGAGCGGCGAGCCGAGGCCGGCCTCGGGCTGGGACATCCGGCTGGCGTTGGCGTAGGGCGCGATGACGAAATGGCTGCCCGCGGGCAGGCCCGCCAGCCCGGTCAGGGGGCGGACGTTGCAGATGAAGCAGTTCGAGTCCCGCGGCAGCCGCGAGGTGAACATCTGGTAGCGGAACGCGCGCGGCCAGTTGCGGTAGAGCATGATGCCCCACTGCTCGGGGTCGCTCTCCCCGTAGCGCAGGGAGGCGAAAGGGATCCGCATCTCGAGCGTCCAGCCGCTCTCGGTGATCGCGCCGGCGCTCTCCCAGAAGAAGTCGGGCGCCGAGTCCTCGTCGGCGGCGTCGCTGGTGATGGCGTCGTACTGGATGCCGCGCGGGTTGGCGAGGAACATCTGCGCCGTGCGCCCGTCGTTGCTGGCGTCGATGATCACGCCGCCGTAGTCTGTCGAGCTCGGCACGTTGTCGCGGTCGGCGAGCGGGGCCCGGATCCGGCCGGGCTCCGGGTCCGCGAACTCGAACCCGGCGTAGAGGTAGCGGTCGTCGTAGGCCAGGTAGGCGACGTTCGCGACCTTGGGCTCGACGTTGTCGCCGGGCCGGGTCTCGTGCCAGGTCGTGATCGGCGCTGCGTCCCGCCAGCCGGCGTCGTCCAGGCGGCCGTCGACGACGATCTCGCCGGCCGTGCGGCGGATCACCAGCGGCGGCTCGTCGGTCGCGGCGCCGAGCCCCGCCGCGGCTCCCATCGTGCAGAGGGCGGCCGTCACGGCGCGCTTCGAGCAGGCGTGCATCCAGGCGTGCATCCAGGGTGTCCTACGTTCGGAAAGCCGCGGGGTTTACCCTCGAAGCCCGCGTGACGGCTCGCGGCCAGCGGACGACGCGAGCCCGGCTCCCGTTCGCGGCGGCCCGCGAGCGCCACAGGCTACACTCCCCGCCATGGAGATCCTCCCCGAATCCCTCGCCGTGCGCGACCGCTACAAGCTGCTCATCGGCACCATCGTGCCGCGCCCCATCGCCGTCGTGGCCACCGTGTCTCCGGACGGCCGGCCGAACTTGGCGCCCTTCTCGTTCTTCTGCGGCGTCGGCTCGAACCCGATGACCCTGGCGTTCTGCCCCGGCAACAAGCCCGACGGCTCCGACAAGGACTCGCTGCGCAACTGCCTGCCGCCCGCCGAGGGCGGGACGGGCGAGTTCGTCGTCAACGTCGCGACGGAGGGCTGGCGGCTGCAGATGGCCGCCGCCGCCGAGTCCCTGCCCTACGGCGAGAGCGAGTTCGACCTCGCCGGCCTGACCCCGCTGCCGAGCCGCCTCGTGGCCCCGCCGCGGGTTGCGGAGTCCCCGGTCGCCTACGAGTGCCGCACCCTGCAGGTGATCCGCACCAACCCCGGCGCCCCGGCGGCCGGCAACCTCGTCCTCGGCGAGATCGTCTGCGCCCACGTCGCCGACGGGCTCGTCGACGAAGCCTGGCACGTCGACCAGGACGTCCTCCAGGCCATCGGCCGCATGGGCGGCCCGGAGTACTGCCGCACCCGCGACCGCTTCGCGATGCCCAGGGGACGGGCGGCCCTGCAACGGGACTCAGCAGAAGGGGCGTAGGCTCGGACTCTCCCCGAAGCCGACGCCGAATAGACTCAGCAACCGGGTCGTCGCCTCCGGGCTCCCCCGCCCTCTCACCATGGGTGAGTATCTACTTCGTCTTCCCATCGCTCCATCTCAAGATCTGGAGCCTCCGGGAGAACCGGGGCGGTTCAGTACAGCAAAGGCGATGAATAACGAGCACGTCTTCTCCATTGTCCTTCCCCTTCCAACGGAGTGAGAGAGCGAAGTACGTCGCGCGGACCCCGCTTGCGGCTGAAGTGGCCGCGCGGGCGGCCCAGCGACGGGACTCAGCAGGAGGGGCGTAGGCCCGGACTCTCCCCGGAAGCCGCCGCCGAATAGACCTCCCGCTCAGGCTGTTTGGCGAGAGTGCCGATACCCCAGCCGACGGGCGCGGCCACGAGGACCGACAGCACGAAGGCCTGAGGACCCAATGCCGCGTCCGCCGTGGTTCCGCTGTTGGCGTCTCCCGCCGACATGGCGCCGAGCCCCACTCCGATTCCCGAACCGATCACAAGGCCGCGCAGACCGCGGCTCCTCTTGAGGGCCGTGATGCTCTGCACCTCGCCGGCCGGCACCTCTCGCGCCTGGCCGCCGAGCTGCCAGGAGATGGTGCACTGGCCCACCTCTACCCGCTTCGCCTCCGCGACCACCTCGCCGCTCGTGAGGTAGATGCGGGCCGTGCGGTTCTTCAGCAGCCGGGTCGTCGCCTCCGGGCTCCCAAGAGTGGGATCTCCGTTGCTCCGCCCCAGGGCGACGCTGGGCGTCAGCAGCAGCAGAATGAGGACAGTCGAGGCCACCGCGATCACACGCTCACGGATCCATCCACCGGCACTTCTTCCCATCCAAGCTGTTGTCATGTGTTCGTACCTCCAAGCGGGTCGCGGAAGGAAGATTCCTTCCGAAGCCTTCAAGGTCGTCTCACAGATCCTCTTCGCCGACTGCTACGAGCCAGGCGACACCCCCGGCGCGCCAATGCCTGGAAGCTGCAACAAAGAAGTCATCGCGGCGGCAAGGATCAGTTTCATTCTCTGGTCCAGCCTCGAATCGATCCAGATCAGTCTCTTGTAGTCACTCATGAAACCCCCACCACCGTTGTACTGGAGCGCACAGAGCGTCTGTTCGCCCTCTACGAACTCGTATCCCAAAGCTGGATAAGCGCGCGGATCGGCCCCATGCTTGTTGGAACTCGTGCCGACGATCTGGATCTGGCGCTCGCCATTGCTCAGGGAGGCCTCCCTCTCATGGCCAAGATCCGCGCCCTCGGACATCGCCATGATCAGTACCCAGGTATCAGCATCGTCGGCACTGGTATTGATCACGGCCGAGAAGACCTGCGACCTGTTCGAACTTTCATCCGGCTTCCAGTAGGTCTCGGTGTTCCAAAGCGGCGCGTCACGTACATCGTCGGCGTCGAGAACAGAATCGAGCCACTTCTTTGGGTTCAAGAACTTCAGAGTACGAACGACATGCTTGAACTCTTCTGCCGATACGTCGTTGACGGCTTGGACGATCGCCAGATTGGATCGGCTGTCGCTGAGTGTGAAGTCGTAGCGTGTCTTGGTTGTGGAGACTCGTTGCCAAATATCGTTCTTCTTTGCCTCTTTGGTCGTTGAAGAAGCGGCGCTTTCTTCGACTTGGCTACTGCCTTTTCCAACAGCATAGTCTCCAAAGCTGACTTTCCAGACTCTATGGCTCCATTGCGAGCCCATCTTGACCTTGAGCGCCTGAGCATTGGCAGAGAGCGCGTCGCTGATCACGATCGTTCGATCTTGCGCTCGAGAGGCCCCTGCGCAGACCAGAACGAGGCACGCGAGCCCTGCGGCGTAGAAAGGTCCGGTCATGAGTCCCCTGCCCTCTCCCCGCTGCGGCCGGGGATCTCCGGACTCGTGGCTGGCCGCGAATCCTGCAATTGGATCCGACCGTCTCGAGCGTAGCGGTCTCAGCGAATGCTCGTCGGTGCGTCGCAACATCAACCGGCCCCTCCCAAACGGTGGAGACAGGTCGAGTTCGCCGCTCTGGCTGAGCCGTCCTGGCTGCGTTTGTGCGCCATTCATATACCCTGCGGATTCGCGGCACACCACCTCGACAGGTAGGTGCGAAGTCGGCCCGCCCACGAAGCGGTCAGGCGCTGCGGGGAGGGGCCGAGTCGCGATAGGCGCTCCGCCGATCGAGCGACGCCTGCAGGCCATGGAGCGGCGGCTCCAGGAGGTCGGAGAGGGCGGGCCGCAGCGTCTCGCGGTCGCGGGTCACCGGTGTGAGCAACTCCAGGCCGTTGCCGAGGGAGGCGACGACGAACCGCGCGCCGACCGGTTGCGATAGCAGGAAGCGATCGAGGTCGGGAAGGATGCGCCGGCGATCCCCTGGAGTGAGCCAGATGTTGTCGAGAAGGAGGACGACCAGGAGGTCGTCTCCGGCTGTCTCCCCGGTGGCAGACCCGGTGGGAGACCCGACCGTTCGGCAGGACCTTCTG
>JAOTWP010000044.1 GCA_029862975.1 Acidobacteriota bacterium | reverse complement strand
ACAGTGACCGTCTCGTGCAAAGACTCAAAGGCTCGCGAGCCTCTCGTGGAGGAAGACAATGCGAATTCGTCACCTGATCCTGTCCGCGATCTTGATCTGCCAGGCAACGATAGCCCTGGGGAGTCCGTGCCCCGGATCCAACGTCATCGCGGACCCGCCGACGTTCCAATGGACGTTCCATCCGGTCACCGGCAACAACCCCGAGCCTTACTACAGCGGCACTCTCGAGTACGGTGAGGCCACCTTCACGATCGGCGGTGAGACGCTGACGACTCGGGCGTATCGCCAAGCCGGGGGCCAGTACACGATCCCGGGGCCGACCCTGGTCATGACGCCGGGGAACAAGTACGTCGTGCGATTCCACAACACGCTTCCCTACGAAGCGCCCGACCCCGCTCACAACGTCTTCAAGGACCCGAACATCACCAATCTTCATACCCATGGGCTCCACCTCTCAGGCGAGTCGCCCGGCGACGACGTGACGCGCTTCTTCGAAGGCGGCTTCGGGGGGGACTTCGTCTATGACATTCAGGACGACCACATGGGCGGCACCTTCTGGTACCACGCCCACCACCACGGCTCGACCTTCCTGCAGGTGTCGAGCGGCGCCTTCGGGCTGATCATCATCGACGACAGCGGCGACGGCATTCCGACGAACGTGGCGGCGATGGCGGAGCGGCAGCTCCTCGTCGGCTTTCTCGACCCCGACGTCGCCGGCACCGGCGGCGACACCTTGATCAGCGGCACACTGAGTCCGACCTGGACCGTCAACGGCACGGTCGGCGGTAACCTCTGCGTGCCGCCCGATACCTGGCAGCACTGGCGCATCCTCGTGGCCGATCGCGACGCCCGCACCAAGACAATCTCCATCGGATCCCAGTGTGAAGTGGCGTTGATGGCGCGCGACGGCGTGTGGAGGACCGAAGTTCCTCTCGTCCTCACCGACAACTCGATCCACCTCACTGGGGCCTCGCGCGCCGATCTCGCAGTCCGTTGCTCAGGCGACTCCGACCTCACGGTCGACAACGAGGTGGTGGCCAATGTTTTCGTCGATGGCACCCCCGATTCCGGCCCCGATCCCTACGATGCCAATGGCCTCGCCTGGTCCGTTCCGCGGCCGACCTACCTGCGCGACCTCCGCGGCGAGACCCCGTCGAACGCGGAGACGGTCAACATGGGCGCGCGAACCATCAATGGCAACAAGTTCGACATCGACGAGCCGACCTTCACCCTACCCGCCGCCGACCTCCAGGAGTGGACGCTCAAAGGGGCCCGCAACCATCCCTTCCACCTGCACGTCTACCACGTCCAGGCGGCGGAGGACTGCGCCGAGTACGAGAGCGGCGAGTACTACGACGTCGTGGCCCAGAATTGCAGGATCCGATTCGACCTCAACAAGAACACGTCGACGGTGTATCAGGGCCGCACCATCATGCACTGCCACATTCTCGAGCACGAAGACCAGGGAGCGATGGGCTGGGCCAAGATCGGCGGCCCCGGCGACGGCATTCCGGCGCCGACCTATCCTCTGGACGGCGACCTCGGCTTCCTCTACGAGGACTACTACTCTCTCGGCGGCGAGCCGGTGTGCAACGACGGCGACGGCGACGGCTACGGCTCGCCTGGAAGTCCGGCTTGCATGTTCCCGGAGGAAGACTGCGACGACGCCGACCCCGCCGTCAACCCTGGGGCGGCGGAGAACTGCAGCAACAGCATCGACGACGACTGCGACGGCGCCGTCGACGCCGCCGACCCTGATTGCGCGGTCTGCACCGACAACGATGGCGACGGCTTCGGCTTCCCGGCCAGCCAGGTCTGCCCGTTCCCGAATGAGGACTGCGACGACACCGACCCGTCTGTCAACCCCAACGCCACGGAGATCTGCGACAACTTCATCGACGACGACTGCGACGGCGCCATCGACGCAACCGACTCGGACTGCGTGGCCTGCCTGCCGGCCGGCGCCCAGTGCGTGAGGAACGGTGACTGCTGCTCAGAGAACTGCAGCAACGGTCCACCCGCGAGCCGCATCTGCATCGGCAACTGAGTCACGTCAACCCATGACCCGGCACCCCCCGGCCGCAGCAGGAGGCGGTGCTCGGCCTCCTGGTGCTCGTCGACTTCGTCGTCTACGCTAACGGCTGAACGGGTCCCGCCGGACCCCCTCGCGATGACGCTGCTTCTGTTCCACGCCGGAGCCACCCTCGCCATGGTCGGCCTGATCTGGTTCGTCCAGCTGGTGCATTACCCGCTCTTCGAGCTGGCCTCGGAGCGCCGGTTCGCCGCGTTCGCGGCCGAGCATCAGAAGCGCACCGCGTGGGTGGTGGTGCCGCTGATGCTGCTCGAGGGAGCGACCGCCGTGGCTCTGTTGCTGGCGCCCCCGCTCGGTCTGGGTCGAGCGTTGCCCTTTCTCGGCGCCCTGCTTCTGGGGCTGATCTGGCTGTCGACGGCGGGGCTGCAGGTGCCGCAGCACCGGCGGCTGGCGCGGTCGCGTGACGTCGCGGCCATGCGCCGGCTGGTGAAGAGCAACTGGCTGCGCACCGCCGGCTGGACCCTTCGCGGTGCGCTGGCCCTCGAGCTGGTGCGGCGGGCGTTTTGACGCGCGGTCGCGAACAGGGCTTCGAGTCGCGTCCGCTGAGCGCCCTGCGCGGTCGCGTTGGCCGCCTGCTGGTGCTGCTGCCCGATCAGCTGCATCTCGACTACCTGAGCGCCGCCGGCCTGGAGCGCGCCGGGGACGCGGTCCTGCAGATGGAGCTGAGCGACGACTTCACCCACGTGCCGAGCCACAAGCAGCGCACCGCCCTGGTCCTGTCGGCGATGCGCCACTTTGCCCGCGAGATCGCCGGCGCGGGCTGGCGCGCGGCCTATGTGCGGGTGGAGGACCGGCGTAACGACGGCGACTTCGGCAGCCAGCTCGTCCGCGCCTGCGACGCGCTCGACCCGCAGCGGCTGGTGGCCCTTCGCCCCGGCGACTTCCGCACCTTGAAGGCCCTGCGCCAGGCCGCCGCCGGGCTTGGGCTCGAGCTCGAGCTGCTGGAGGATCCCCACTTCCTGGTCGAGCCGGCGGCGTTCGCTTCCTGGGCCGAGGGACGCAAGGTGCTGGTCATGGAGCACTTCTACCGCTGGTCGCGGCGGCGACTCGGAGTGCTCCTGTGCGAGGACGGCAAGCCGGAGGGCGGCTCCTGGAACTACGACGCTGACAACCGCAAGCCACTGGGCAAGGACCGGCCGGCGCTGCCGGAGCGCCGCGCGTTCCCTCCGGACGCCATCACCCGCGAGGTTCTCGCGCTGGTCTCCCGGCGCTTTCCCGACGCGCCGGGCAGTCTCGACAGCTTCGCCTGGGCGGTGTCGCGCGAGCAGGCTCTCGCAGCCCTGGAGCACTTCGTCGACCGCGGCCTGAAGCACTTCGGCGACTACCAGGATGCGATGCAGCGGGGCGAGGCCTGGCTCTTTCACTCCCTGCTGTCGCCGGCGCTCAATCTCAAGCTGCTCGATCCGCGCGAGTGCGTCGAACGGGCCGAGGCCGCCTATCGCGAGGGCCGGGCGCCGCTCAACTCGGTGGAAGGCTTCATTCGTCAGCTCATCGGCTGGCGCGAGTTCATCCGCGGGATCTACTGGCGGGAGGGCGAGAGCTACGCGCGTCGCAACCACCTGGATGAGGAGGGCCGGTTGCCGGAGTTCTACTGGACCGGCGAGACGGAGATGCAGTGTGCCCGGGACGCCCTGGGGCAGGTGCTCGAGCACGGCTACGGGCACCACATCCAGCGCCTGATGGTGACCGGCAACCTGGCCCTGGTTGCCGGCGTCCACCCGCGGCGGGTCAGCGATTGGTACCTGGGGATGTACGTCGACGCGATGGACTGGGTGACGCTGCCCAACACCCTGGGCATGGTGATGTACGGCGACGGCGGCCTGGTGGGGAGCAAGCCCTACGCCGCCTCGGGGCGCTACATCGAGCGCATGAGCGACCACTGCAGCGAGTGCCGGTTCCGGCCCGGTGAGCGGGTGGGGGAGACGGCCTGCCCGGTGACGGTTCTCTACTGGGACTTTCTCGCCCGCCACCGTGAACGCCTGGCGGCCAATCGCCGGATGCGCTTCGCCTACGCCAATCTCGATCGCCTGCCGGCCGGCGAGCTGGCCGAGGTCGGGCGGCGCGCCGCGGCGCTGCGGCGCGGCTGGGGAGTGATGGGCTGACCCCCGACGAACGAGGCCACGACCTCGTCGCCGGGCAGGCCGTCGTCCCGGACTCGACGAGCGCGCCTCTCGGCGGGCGTTGACAGCGGGCCCATGGCGCAGTAGAGTAGCGTAAACGGAGCGTAAACCGTTCACTAGCGGCTCAAGGAGGGCGGAAGATGTCTGACTCGATGGCTCGATCGCTGATCGCCGACATGAAGCAGGAGGGAGAGCTCTCGCGGGCGGTCCTCGCGGCCGTTCCGGAGGACCGGTTCGACTGGCAGCCGCACGCCAAGTCGATGTCGCTGGGGGCGCTGGCGAGTCACATCGCCGAGACCCCGACCTGGCTCGGGTCGATGATGGAGGACGTCTTCGACTTCGGCACCGGGATGGAGGACTACAAGCCGTTCGCCGCCGCCGACAGGGACGAGCTGCTGGCCGCGCTCGACGAGAACCTGGCCGGCGCCATCGCGCTGCTCGAGAACAAGGACGACGACTTCATGACCCGAGTCTGGAAAGGCGTGAAGGGCGACAAGGAGCTCATGGCGGGGCCGCGCGGTGCCGTCGCCCGCTCGATCCTCGTGCACCACGTTGCGCATCATCGCGGGCAGCTGACCGTCTACCTGCGCCTGCTCGACGTGGCGGTGCCTCCCACCTACGGCCCGACCGCCGACTCCCCGAGCGGCGACTGGTCGTAGCGCTGCGCCCGATCGTGCACGCCGCCAGCCGGCGGGTGCGGAGCCGCATCCCGCGAAGTCGGGGCGTACCTGCTTCTTTGCGCTTTGCGCGCGAGGGGCGTACGCTGGCGTCGAGGGATATCCTGCGTCTCGGTCGACCCTGAAGCGGGCGGCCTGGAAAGAAAGGGGGCTTGGGTGCCCCGCGCCCTGCTCGTCTACCCGGAGTTTCCCCCCTCGTACTGGGGCTTTCGGTACGCGCTCGAGCTGCTCGGCAAGCGGTCGTCCATGCCGCCGCTGGGGCTCTTGACGGTAGCGGCGATGTTTCCCGAGTCGTGGGAGCTGCGACTGGTGGATCTCAACGTCGAGCCGCTCGCGGACTCCGAGCTCGAGTGGGCCGACCTGGTGCTCACGTCGACCATGGTCGTCCAGCAGCGGTCCCTGCAGGAAGTTCTCGCCCGCTGCAACGCTCTCGACAAGCCGGTGGTGGTCGGAGGGCCGCACCCGACCTCGTTCTCCTCGGAGATCTCGGGAGCTGATCACTTCCTCCTGGGCGAGGTCGAGGAGACGTTTGCACGATTTCTCGCCGACTGGGAAGCGGGGCGGGCGGCACGGGAGTACCGGCCGCAGTCGAAGCCGGCGATCACGACGACGCCGGTACCACGGTTCGACCTCCTGGACCTTTCGGCCTACGGCTCGATGGCGCTCCAGTTCTCGCGTGGGTGCCCCTTCGATTGCGACTTCTGCGACATCACCAAGCTCTTCGGGCGGGTGCCGCGAACCAAGAGCAACGAGCAGATGCTCGCCGAGCTCGACGCCCTCTACTCGCTCGGCTGGCGCGGGGCACTCTTCCTGGTCGACGACAACTTCATCGGCAACAGGAAAGAGGCGATGCGGCTCCTGCCGGTGGTTGCCGCCTGGCAGAAGGAGCACGGCTCCCCCTTCGACCTCTACACGGAGGCGAGCGTCAACCTCGCTCGGCACGAGCCGCTGATGGGCGCCATGGTCGAGGCGGGATTCTCGATGGTCTTCGTCGGCATCGAGAGTCCCAACCCGGAGGCCCTGCGGCGGACGAACAAACCCCAGAACACCTCCCGTGGAGACGAGGACTATCTTCTCCGAGCCGTTCGGACGATGGAGGAGAAGGGCCTGGAGGTCACCGCCGGCTTCATCCTGGGGCTCGATGGCGACGGCCCGGAGGTCTTCGAGGCGCAAGTCGATTTCATCCAGAGCGCCGGCATCCCGATCGCGATGGTCGGTCTCTTGACGGCGATGCGGGGAACGAATCTCTACACGCGGCTCGAGCGCGAGGGGCGGCTGCTGGTCGAGTCGAGCGGCAACAACGTCGAGATCGCGCTCAACTTCGTCCCTGAGCTCGATCGCGAGGTCCTGATCGACGGCTATTGTCGAGTCCTGGCGCGTCTCTACGGGCCCGACCTGCGCAGCTATTTCGCGCGTTGCAGGACGCTCGTGGCACGGCTCGGGCACTGGCCGCGGCCTACGCGGGGGCCCACGCGCGCCGAGCTCCTGGCGGTGATGCGCTCCTTGCGGCTGCAGCTCTTCTCCCGGCAGGGTCCCGCCTACGCCGCCTTTCTCGCGCACACTCTGTTCACCCGGCCGATGGGGCTGGTCAAGGCGATCCGCCTGGCGATCAAGGGATGGCACCTGCAGCGCTTCACCGCGCAGACCCTGGCGGCCCACGCGTTCCGCAAGACGGCGATCGAGGGGTACGGGCGCGCCGAGGGGCTGCTCGACCGCGCGGCAGGCGCGCCCGAGCGGCTGCGCCGGACGATCGACCGGCAGGTGACCAGGACGATCCGGCAGGTGCGTCGGCGCTACCGGCGGCTGCGGCCGGAGTTCCGGCGGGGATTGCTCCTGGGTCGCGCCGCGATCGAGAGGGCACTTCGGGAGCTCGCCCGTGAGGTCCCGAGCCGCGAGCTGCTCCGGCGCTGGATCCCGAGATTCAGGACCAGCTTCACGGACGATAGCTGGCTTCAGGCGTTCGAGGCAGTGGGTTATCAGCCCGCTGGGGAGGGGACGGTCGAACGGACAAACCCGGCGGTGGCGATGGCGCCGCTGGTCGCGGACGGCCGGCTGCGCCGCTCGCTGGAGCACTTCTTCCGCGAGCTCGGCGTGCGGGTGATGTCGACGGGCGAGCAGCTCGCGGAGATCGGACACGAGAGGCTCGAGCAGATCCACGGCCTGGCCGAGGTGTCCGAGCGCGTGAAGAGCTACCTCCACGCCGTCGCGCAGCACATCGACACCCTGGTCGTTCCGGTGGCCAGCGAGCTGGCCGGCCTCAGCGGCAAGGTGCAGCTCCTCGCCGCCGAGGCGGCGGACCGAGCCTCCGACGTACCGCACCTCGTCTGCATCTGTCTCGAGGGCAGCCGTCGTGAAGTGCGCGCTCGCCTGATCGAGCTCGGCATCGCATTGACGAGAGACGCTGCCCGCGCCGAGGTGGCCTCGGACCGGGCGCTGGCGTTGATCTAGGGCGAACTTCTCTGCTGCGGCGAGAGGGTCTCGAGTCTCGCGCCAGGCGTTGCCGCCGGACCGGCGCGGGGTGTGGTGTCAGAATGTCGCACCATGACTGGAAGTCCTGTCGCCGCACCTGCAGGCGCGCCCTCGCGGGTGGACGGGCGTCGAGCACCTGGGCCCCCTTGGTGGCGGACCACGGGGGCCGGACTGGTCCTCGGGCTGCTCGCGAGCGTGCTGTCGGGCGCGCAGGTTCGTTTCGAGATCAACGACGCCCACGTGAAGGGCAAGCGGCTGGCCGGCGTCCGAGTCCTGGCGGCTGCGGCGGCCGGAGGGGAGCCGGTTGCCTTCGCCGAGACCGATCAGGACGGGGTCGCCATCCTGGACCTCGAGCCAGCCACTTACTGGATCAGCTACCTGCGACCTGGCTACGTTCCCGTCCGGGGCAGCGAGACGGAGATTCGAGCAGACGGCCAGGTGATCACCACCACGCTCTCGATGCTGCTCGAGGCCGAGGGCGGCGCGCCCGGGCGGAGAGTGCGCCTGGTGCTCAACTGGGGCTCGGATTCCGAGGACGCGCGCGACGTGGATGGTCACGCCACCTGCGCCTGCGGTCAGGCGAACGCCCGCGTCTCCTACCGCGCGATGCGGCACGAGTACGAAGGGCACGTTCTGGAGCTCGATGTCGACGACATGGACTGGGGCGGGCCCGAGACGATCACCTTCACCGATCCGCCGCCCGGCGCCTACTCGTATCTGGTGCACCAGTACAGCCAGGATCGCGACACGCTCGGCCGGTCGGACCTGGTGGTCCGCGTGTTCTTCGACGACCAACTGGCCGCCGAGATCAGAGCGCCGGAGTCCATCGCGCGGTACTGGCGGCCGTTCAAGCAGCTGGTCGTAGGCCCCGACCTGGTGCCACGGCTCGTGCCGTTCGATGTCGACGAGCTGGCCGCCGGTGCGGACCGAGAGCCCCCTGCGGAGCTGCTCTCGGAAGCGAGCTCCTCGACGGCCTGGAAGACCTGTGGCTGCGTGGTGGTCGTTCTTCTCGCCATCTCCTGGGCGGTGGTCGTGATGCGGGTGCGCCGCCGGAGAGCCCGGTCGGCGCCGACCCGATGAGGCCGACCCGATGGGCCTCGATGAGGTGGCCCCGATGAGGCCTCATGGGGCCTGCGAATCGGCGCGGGGGGACTGAGGGGCGGGTCGCGCTGCCGGCTTCGGCTTCCCATCGCGGATTCCTTCGGCGGATCACGGGAATGAAGAAACGCATACGAACGCTGCTGATCGTGCTCGGCGTCTTCGTCGGTATCGTCCTGGTTCCGGTCCTGGTCGCGCAGCTGAGCCACCAGGAGCCCGCGCCCCGGCCGGCGATCCGTCTCGACGGCCTCACCTA
Organism: Acidobacteriota bacterium; assembly: GCA_029862975.1. Lineage (GTDB taxonomy): Bacteria > Acidobacteriota > Thermoanaerobaculia > Multivoradales > JAHEKO01 > CALZKB01. The sequence continues at coordinate 21,030 of JAOTWP010000044.1, read as the reverse complement.
CGAGGAAATCCGCTTCGAGAACCCTGCCGGAGGAATCGGGCTGGCGGGCATGATGTTCGTCCCTGCGGGCAGCCCGCCGTTTCCGGCCGTCGTGATCATCCATGGGTCCGGCACGAGCTCGCGCGAGAACTCCTGGTACCTCACCTACGCGACTTATCTGCAGCGGAACGGCATCGCCGTGCTGCTGCCGGACAAGCGCGGCAGCGGCGCGTCGGCGGGCGATTGGCGCAAGTCTTCCCTGGAGGATCTGGCGACGGATACCGAGGCCGCCATCTCGTATCTGAGCACGGAGCGGCCCGGGCTGGCCTCGTCCGTCGGCGTGCTGGGCGTCAGTCAGGGAGGCATGATCGCCCCGATCGTCGCCGCGCGGTCGCCGGATCTCGCCTTTGCCATCGATGTGGTCGGGGGCACGATTCCGATGCACGACCTGCTCCGGTACGAGGAGCAGCACAATCTCGCGCAGATGGGTTTTCTGCCGGGCGTCTCGCACGGCCTGGCCTATGCGACGAGCGCCGTCAACCGATGGGTCGTGAGCCGCGATTTCTGGTCGGCAATCGGGAATTTCGATCCGATGACTTATTGGCGCAACGTCGACGTTCCGGCGCTGGTGCTGTTCGGAGATCAGGATACCAACGTGCCTTCCGGGCGCAGCCGGGACCGGTTGAACGCTCTGTCTCGTTCTTCCCATCGTGGACTCCTCCCACCCAAAGGGTGAAGTGTCCACCAAAGCGGGTCGACTCCAGTCCAGGTCAGGCCGCGGCGATGCGGCGCGCGAAGATCACCTTGTCGTCGCCAGGCGAGTAGAAGTCCCGCAGGCGGGCCTGTTCCTCGTAGCCGCAGGCGCGGTAGAAGGCCCGGGTGGGCCGGTAGTCGTCACGGCCGGCCGTGTCGAGCCATAGCGTGCCGCCGCCGGCGGTGGCGATTCGGGCCTCGGCCGCTGCCAGCAGACGGCGGCCGCAGCCACGTCCCTGCCGGTCGCTGGCGACGGCGATCCAGTAGAGGTCGTAGCTGTTGCGGGTCCCCTCCACACGCCCCCAGCAGGCGTAGCCAACCAGTCCCTCGGGACCGTCCTCGACAACGAACTCGTAGCCGCACTCCGCGCCTTCGAGCGCGCGGGTGCGCACCAGCTCGGCGGCGATGTCGATCTCCTCGCTGTTGAACATCCCGGTGGCCGCTACCAAGGCGCGAACCGCCGGCTCATCGGCGAGGGTCACCTCGTCGCGCAGTTTCTGCTCACCTTCGCACGGCATGGGTCCGGCGCCTGCAGGCCGCCTCGACGATCGCTCCCGCGACATCGGCGTAGCTCATCCCGGCACGAGCCGCGGCGGCGACGAAACCCGCGTCGGGGGCGATCGAAGGATTGCAGTTGACCTCGAGGATCCACGGGTGGGCGTCGGCGTCGACACGGAAGTCCACCCGCGCGTAGCCGGCCAGCTCGAACAGCTGCCAGCAGCCGAGCGTCAGCTGGCGCAGCCGCGCGGCAAGCGCTGGATCCTCGTCGTCGACACTGAAAGCGCGCTCCATGTGTCCGTACTCGAAGGAGCTCGGGTTCCACTTTGCCTGCCTGCCGACGATGCGTGGCTTCTCGGGTGGATAGTCGAGAAAGAGCATCTCCGCCAGCGGCAGGACCTGGGGCCGGCCGTCGATCTCGAGCACCGAGATGTTGAACTCCCGGGCGTGGACGTAGGCCTCGGCGAACCAGCCGTGAGCGGCTGGCGGCAAGGTCGAGAGCATCTCTCTTGCACGGTCGCTACCGTCGACCAGGCGAAGGCGGTTCTCGTCGATCTCGGTAGACGCATCCGCTCTCGCCGGCTTGATCAGAAAGCCCGCGTCGTGGTCGGACTCGATCGCGGAGTAGGCCGTGGTGATCCAGTCCGGCGTCGGCAGGCCGGCGGCGCGGAGGACCGCCTTGGTAGCGGTCTTGTCAGTAGTCAACGCGATGGCGTCGCCGCTGCAGCCGGTGTAGGGGAGCCCGAGCGTCTCGAGCGCGTAGGCCGGGAGGTTGTTGAGCGCGAAGACGCCGTCGGTCTCTTCGAGCATGTTGAAGACGACATCTGGACGCGAGTCCAGCAAGCGGCGGACCGACTCGTCGAGGCTGCGAGACGGTGCGCTGGCCAGCACGACCTCCCATCCGAGCGCCTGCAGGCTGGTCATCAGTGTTTCGCTCTGCACCAGTGCTTCGAGCTCGTCGTTCTCGGTCATCTTCGCCGGGTCGGCGAACCAGACCGCGCACCGACCCTGCGTCACCGGCTCGCCGGCGAGCCGCCTGCCGCGGGCACGGGTCCTCGGCCTTGGGCGTCGTGGAGCCGGCAGGTCGAGACGTGTGTGAAGGCTGGCCATGATCCGGGCCAGCAGCTCTTCGTAGGATATGCCCAGCAAGGACGTCGTGATCGTGAAGTCCGAGTCGGTCCGCCTCAGGCCGGGAATCGGGTTGATCTCGAGCACGTTCGGCCTCTCCTCGGCATCGAGGCGGATGTCCACACGCCCGGCGTCGCGGCCGCGTAGCGCTCGCCAGGCGTCGAGAGCCAGCTTCCGGCACTCGGCGGCGAGCTCGGGCTCGCGGCATAGCCGGTACTGCACGATCGAGTGATAGTCGTCGGCGCTCTTCACCTCGAGCGAGTACGAGTGGCTGGCTTCGGGGTCGACGACGATCTCCGTCACCCCGAGCACCTCCGCTGCCGCCGCCGAACCGATCACGCACACCGTGAACTCGCGCCCGGGGAGGAACTGCTCCACGAGCACTGACTGCTGGTGCGTCGTCAGCAGGCGCTCGCAGACGGCGACCAGCTGCTCAGGGCTCGTGACGAGCGAGTCGAGGTGGATGCCCTTGCTGCTCCCCTCACTCACGGGCTTGGCAAAGAGCGGGAGGGGCAGGTCGACGGCGGCCGCATCCTCGATGCAGCGGACCACTCGAAAAGCGGCCGTGCGAATGCCCCGCTCGTGCAGTAGCCGCTTGCCGGTCGGCTTGTGATGCGCCAATGCCAGCGTCAGCGCGTCTGAGAAGACGACCGGGATGCCGTACTCCTCGAGCAGGGCCGGCACCGCAGCCTCGCGGATCCGCCCCAGCATGCACTCTGCGATGTTGAACACGGCCTCCCAGCGTTCGCCGCGCGCCAGGCGTCGGACGAGTGCCTCCAGGCCGCCGATCCGGTCGACCTCGTAGCCGAGCCGGGTCAGCGTGGAGGCGATCGCGTCGACTGTCAGAGCGCTGTCGAACTCCGCAACCGACTCCTCATCGAAACCTCGCCGACGGTAGTCGTCCTTGAGGTCGTAGGTGAAGCCGAGGCGCATGAGAGGGATCCCTCCGTGTGCTTGGTGACCGGCAAAGCGGTCGGCCCCCGAGGACGCCAGCCGCCACAAGCCGCTGATCCTTTTGCTCGCCCGGCGTCATCATCCAGATGGCGGAGGTCGCGGCCAGGGATTCTATCTTTCCGGGGCGCGACATGGCCGGCGACCGCCTCGGGCGTCACGACCTCGCGCTGCTCGAGCTCCCACACAGCCTGGCTGCGCACCTCGATGTCGTCGTCTTCGAGAGCGCCGACCAGCGGCGGCGTCTCCGAAACCGGCTCGCAAGCCGGTGCGGCGAGGGCCGGGGGCGCGCCCGGATCAGCCGCCGCCGAGGCGCCAGGCCAGGATGAGGCCGAGGTCCTGGCTGTCGAAGACGTGGGTGGGGTCGGTGGACCGGCCGTCGATGCGGTCGTAGATCAGTCTCAGGTCGAGGTTCTTCCAGACCTGGGAGCTGAGGAGGAGCGTCCACTTGTCGCGCTCGTCGCTGCGGCCGAAGTTGGAAATGGTGGGGTCGGTCGTGGAGAAGGCGCGGTCGCGGAAGCGATAGCGGAGGCTGAAGCCGACTCGTGGGGTCGGGCTGAAGTGCAGCCGGACGTAGCTCAGGTCCTCGTCGTAGTCGTTGCGCCCGACGGCGTCCGAGCTCTGTCGCCGCAGGAGCCCGACTTCGGGTGAGAAGATCCTGCCGAAGCCGCGATAGCGTGCGCGGACGCCGATCTCGTTGGTGTCGACACGGGCCGTGTCATCGTCGAACTCCTGCTGCCAGAGCACCGCGCGGACGCCGACCTGCCAGGCCTCGGTCAGCCAGTAGTCGTAGAGGCCCACCCAGTTCCAGATGTCGCTGGCGCGGACGGCATCGGTCAGCTCGACTTCCCGGCCGTTGCTCACGAAGGCGAGCGACGAGTCGAAGGCGTGGCGCGGGCCACCCGACATCACCCCGACTCTCCTTCGTGGCGCGTTGTCCAGCCGCCGAGAGTCGTACTGGCTGATGCCGAGCTCCCCGTAGACCCTCACCCGTCGATCCTCCGTGACTCGGTACCGCACCCGGATTCTCGCCTCGTCTTCGCGAACGTCCTCCGGCCCCAGGTCCTCCGAGACCTGGAAGAAGTTCGAGTGCTCGACGGTCCGCAGCATCGGCAGGATCTCGAGCCGCGAGGGCAGACCGCTCGAGCGGGAGGTGCCCCCCTGGGCGAAGGCCATGACGCCGGGCGAGGCCGTGAGCGGCGCCACGAGCCACAGCGTCAGCGCCGCAACCGCGGGTCTCGGCCGCCGGGCCACGAACCGCAGGGCAGGCAGGAGAATACGGGTCGTCTTCACGGTCTGGACCTCCTAAGGGTGCGAGCCCGCCGGCGTCGCGGACGGCTCGGGGCCACCGGCCGGCCCCGTTGGGTGCACGGGACGAGCCGCAGCTCGGGCCGGGCCCTGAGGCTCGATCGCGATCAGACCGGCGGTTCGAAGTGAGCTTTCCAGATGGGAGAGTCGGAAGGGAATCCACTCCTCGAGAATGGTGGTGTCGAACGGGTCCCCGTGGACGCTCTCGACGAGGGCGCCGACCTCGGCCTGGAGCTGCCGGAATCGTCGGCTGACGTTGGCGATCGTCAACGCCCCGGTCTCCGCAGTGTGCAGCCGGTAGCGCTCCTCGACCAGCCGGCGGAACGGCTCGTAGCCGACCAGGTGCCGGAACAGTGCCGTGATCGGCGACGCGACGTCCTGCAGGTCCACCCCCAGGGTGTCGTAGTCGACCCCCTTGTCCTCGTCGAGACCGAACGCGCCCTCGGCGTCCCAGACGTAGAACCGAAAGCGCCCCCCCGCCGCTCTCGGCCGCGCGGCGAGCCAGTTGGCGTTGGGCCAGTCGGCCGTCGCCGCATAGGCGTTGAGGAGCACGTAGTCGACGAAGTTGGCCAGGTCGAGGCGGCCGGCGATGAGCTCGTAGGCCGCCTGTCCGGTCGAGTCCGGGGACAGCAGCGAGAAGAGCTCGTTCCAGTCCACGAGATCGCCGCTCGCGACCTCCGGCACCATCTCCCGGTGCGCGCCTCGCAGCAGGTCCCAGGTCAGGGAGTCGCCGTATCGATGACGGAAGAAGGACTCGTCGGGCCTCTCCACCAGGTTGAAATAGCCCTTGTGCTCGTCGTTGAGAAAGAGCGAGACGAATCTCCCCAGGGCAGCCTCGTGCCCCATGTCCGCGTGCAGCCGTCGAACCAGCTCGTCGCGAACGAACGGGTTCATCGAGTCGTTGTGGCCGCCCCTCACGACGAGCGTCTCGAACCGGTGCACGTCGGACTCCGGAAAGAGCCGATAGTCGAGCTGCTCGAGCCCATAGCTCTTGCGGAAGTAGAGCCGAAACGACGGCTTGGCGAGGGGGTCCGACCAATCCTCGAAGCGCCGCAGCGTGCGCCGCCGCCAGCTGCCGCCGCTGAAGCGCAGGCCCGCGGGAACGGAGAACCCCTCGGACTCACCGGCTTCCAGGAAGGTGGCGGTCACCGGTCGCTCGAAGGCCCGGCCGTGCTGCAGCGGGTGATTGAAGTCGTCGATGCCCTGCGGGACCCAGCAGGCGAAGCACCAGTGCTGGATGTCGGTCCAGTAGCCGCCGACGATCGCCAGGACCCCGTAGGGCTCGAACAACGCCGTCTCGGGGTCGCCCGAGAGGACGAGGACCGGGTGCTCGCGAATCTCTCTGGGCTCGTCGATGAGGAACACCGAAGTGGTGACGGGAGACGCGACGTGCCCTGGCCGGAAGGCGCCGGCGCGCAGCACCGTGGTGCGGTCGAGCGTCAGGCCGCCCAGGAAGCGGTTGCCATGCCGCGGGGTCGGCGCGCTGCCGTCCAGGGTGTAGTACACGGTGTCCAGCGGGGAGTCGGTGACGATCTCCACCCGCACCGGACCCTCTTCGTAGCGACCGCCGGCCGGCTCGATCCGCGGCGGGTCGAGGAGCCCGGCAAGCGCCCCGTCCCCGTGGTTGGCCGCGCCGGGGGTCGCCCGGTCCAGGTACCGGTAGCCGGCGTCGGTAAGACCCCAGGTATGGAAGTCGGACTGCCTCGGATACTCCTCGAGCTCGGTTGCCGCCTCGCTCTCGTTGGGCGAGTACAGCGCGAGGTACTCACCGGACCTTCGCAGCCGGAAGTTGGTGTGCAGCTCCCCGGTCTCGGGCCGTCTGTCCTTGCCCGACGCGAAGACCACCAGGTATTCGTCCGGCAGCAGGATGCGAGCGGGGAAACGCCACTTTCGCGGCGAGCCGGCGTCGTCGGTCAGGCTCCAGCCGTCGAGCGCGACCGCTTCCGCGCTCGCGTTGTGGATCTCGATCCAGTCCTCGAGCTCACCGTCCTCGTCGACCAGGCCGCCGGACGGCTCACGGTGCCCGACGCGGTAGCGCCAGGGCGCGGTCCACGGGCTGAGGACCCGGCCCTTCTCACCGAGGGTGCGAATCTGCACGGCGGCCCGGAACTGACCGTCCTCCGGCTCGTGCTGATGGACCTGCAGGGCGAGGACGTTGTGGCCCCGGCGCAGCGCCGCTGCGGGTACGATGATCCTCTCCGCGTCCACCGATCGCCGGGCCTGATACGCCCGCTGGTCGTGGTACACGTGCGTGCCGTAGGCGCCGAGGTTGCGGCGCCCGATCTCGCGACCGTTGAGGAAGGCGACGAAGCCGTCCTTGAAGTCGATCGCGACTTCGACGTCGGCGGCGGTGAGCTCCACGGGGAGGTCGAAGTGCCTCCGGAAGTAGACGCTCGAGACGCCGGAAGCCGCGTCGAACGGGGTGGTCTCGTCTCCCCGGCCGGATCCGACGACGCCCACCGCGTCGCCCCATCCCTCCTCGGCGAGCTCGAGCTCGGTCCAGTACGGTCGCTTGCCGAGCCGGCTGATCCGACCGCGACGCACCCGCCACGCGGCGAGCGGGCCGGGCGGCTCCGAGAGCCCCACGAGATATCTCCAGGGCTGCTCGCGGCCGACCACCTCGATGGGGGAGTCGCCGCCCGAGCGGATGCGCGCCCGGAGCAGGAAGTCGCTGCTGCCGAACGAGACGTTGTGCGCTTGCATCGCCAGCACGTGGCGCCCCGGCTGCAGTCCCTGCGCGCCGGTCAGAGGTGACCGCTCGGCGTTGCCGGCTTCGTGGAAGCCATCCGCCGCGCGGCGGTGACCGATGCGCTCTCCGGTCTCGCCGAGGTTGCCGCGCGCCACTTCGCGGCCGTCGAGATAGGCGACGAAGCCGTCATCGTAGTCGACCTCGAGAATCCAGGGGCCCGGCAATTGCGCCTCTCGCTCGTCGATCTCGAACTCCGTCCGCAGATAGAGCGAGAGGGCTCGGCCCCGAAGGTCGACTTCGGTCGAGACGCCCTCGTACCCGTAGCCGAAGCTCTCCCGGCCCTCCGGCCAGGCGTCATCGTCGAAGCCCTGTTCGAGCCAGGACTTGTGCGCCGCATCACCTGCGGGATCGCCGGTGTCGATCCACTGCACCGCGCGCTCCGCGGTCGCCGCGGAGATCTCGCTGATGACGAGCAGCGGCTCCCGAGGAGCTCGAGCGGCGAGCCCGCTCGCCGCGACCGCCGCGACGATCGACAGACCGGCAACCAGGCCTCTCATCAGGACTCCACGTTCGGCCTTCCCTGGCGCAGCTGCACCATGGTGGCCAGCCTCGCCGCCGGCCGGGACGGCAGCGGCACGACGTTGGATGCGGCCCAGCCCTCGTGCCGCCGCGACAGCAGCGTCTCGAGGATGCGCTGCGAGCTGCGCCCGTCGCCGTAGATGCTGCGGTCCGGCGGGCCCGCTTCGACCGAGTGGGCCGAGTCCAGCAGCCGCTGGACGCCCGCGACGATCTTCACCGGATCGTCTCCCACCAGCCGGCAGAAGCCGGCCGCGACCGCCTCGGGTCGCTCCGTGAGCCGGCGGGTGACGAGGACCGGCTTCCCGAGGACCGGCGCTTCCTCCTGGATGCCGCCCGAATCCGTGACGATGACGGCGCTGCGCTGCATGAGCCAGACGAAGTGCGGGTACGGCTGGGGCGGGACGAGGAAGACGTTCTCCTGGCTCCCGAGGATGTCCCGCACCGGGCCGGCGACCCGGGGGTTGGGGTGGACCGGGTAGACGAGACGGACGTCGGGACGGGCGCGAGCGACCTCGAGCAGCGCCGAGCAGATCCGCCGGAGCCCCGCTCCGAAGGACTCTCTCCGATGGCCCGTCACCAGGACCATCTGCCTTCCGTTCCGCAGCGACGGCTCCAGCTCGGGGATCGGGCACGGGCGTCCGGCGACGCGGTCGGCAGTCAGGAGGAGGGCGTCGATCACGGTGTTGCCGGTCACGTAGATGTCGGACGGGGGATACCCCTCGGCGAGCAGGTTGTCGCGGGCCTCCTCGGTGGGAGCGAAATGAAGGTCGGCCAGGCACGACGTCACGCATCGGTTCCCCTCTTCGGGGAAGGGAGCCCACTTGGAGCCGGTGCGGAGCCCCGCCTCGACGTGTGCCACCCGGCACTTCGCGTAATAGGCGGCAAGCGCTGCGGCGACGGTCGTCGTGGTGTCGCCCTGGACGAGGACGACGTCCGGACGGTGTCTCGCGATCACCTCGCCGACTCCGGCGACGACCTTCGCCGCCACTTCGTGCAGGGTCTGGCCCGGCACCATGACGTCGAGGTCTTCATGGGGCTCGACATCGAAAGTACCCAGGACGTCGTCCACCATCTCGCGGTGCTGTGCGGTGCTGACGACGATCATCTCGACGAGCGACCCGAAGTCGTCCGCCGCCCGCGCGACCGGCGCCATCTTGATGGCCTCGGGGCGAGTCCCGAGAATGCACATGACTCGGAGAGGTTTCATGGTGACTCCTTCCGCTGGGGCGCGGCCTGGGGGAGAAGCTCCCCGGTCCGGGGACTCGGGAAGCGCGGGGTCTTGTCCCAGACGTGCTCGCGCCGCAGGACGTGGTCCTCATAGAGGGCGCGGATGACGACGACGATCCACAGTTGGCAGTAGGTGAAGTACATCAAGATCCCCGTCAGCAGGACCGCGGGGACCCGTTCGCCCTCGAAGGAGGCGACGTGTGCGAGCTGCAGGAGAAACAGCCCGATCGCGGCGACGAACACGACGTTGAACGGCCCGGCGAGGTTGGCGGTGGCAAGGCCCGTGACGCAGAGGACGAAGAGCACGTCGGAGACGATGATCGCCGCGAAGAAGACGTAGAAAAGCGCCAGGAAGGCGACCAGCTCGAACGCGATCAGCTTCGACTGGAACCGAGGTCGCCGGCGCAGGAACTTCGCCACCACGTAGTTGTTGCCGCGGGCCCATCGAGTGCGCTGGCGCAGCCAGACGCCCAGCGTTTCGGGCTCCTGTTCCCAGGTGACGGCCGAGGGCACGAACTTGATGAACTTCCCGAGCTCGTAGACCCGCAAAGACAGCTCGGAGTCCTCGGCGATCGCCTGCTCGTCCCAGCCGCCGAGCCGCTCGAGGATCTCGCGCCGGATGACGTAGTTGGTCCCCGGCAGGGTCGAGACCCTGCCCAGGCACCAGCGACCCGCCTGGACGATCCATTGGAAGGCGATGGTCTCGAGATTGACGAAGCGCGTCAGCAGGTTGCGGTCCCTGTTGATCGTCCGGAACATGCCCAGGGCCGCACCCAGGGTCCGATCGAGCAGCAGCTCCCGAACGAGGATCTTCAAGGCGTCGGGCTCCGGGGTGTTGTCGGCGTCGTAGATCGCAACCAGCTCGCCGTCCACGTGGCGCATCCCGGTGTTGAGGGCGGCCGACTTGCCCCGGCCTCCCTGCCCCGGCGGGATCTCCAGCAAACGTACCGAGGGGTGCTTGCGGCCGCAGGTCGCGACGAGCTCGGCGGTTCGGTCGGTCGAGGCGTCACTGATCACGAGAATCTCGAGCCGGTCCGCGGGGTAGGTCTGGGCCAGCAGCGAAGAGAGGGTCCGCTCGATCACCGACTCTTCGTTGTGGGCCGGGATCAGGACGCTCAAGGTCGGCCAGTCGAGGTCCTCGTTGGCGGGCAGAGGATCGCGCCCGCGGGTTCTGCGCCAGAGCCAGGAGCCCGCGAGAGCCAGGGCGAGCTGGTAGGCGATGACCAGCCACATGACGGCGACCGCGAGCAGGAAAAGGAGGTCGACGATCACGGGAGCCCCCGGGCGCGTCGCTGCCACCGTGCGGTGGATGCCAGCAGCAGCAGCAAGGTGATGCAGGCCACGAAGCCAAAGAGCGCGATCACGGTCAACAGCAGTTGGCCGGCGTGATCGAGGGCCCGGCGAGCCGTGGCCGCAACGCTGGACGGATATCGCAGCGACACCTGGTGGCGGCCCGCAGGGAGAAGCACCACGGTGGCGTCGCGCGAGGGAAGCTGATCGGCGGCGAACTCCACGCCGTCGACCAGGACGCCGACGGGAGCCGCGCTCATCGTGAGCGCGACTCGAGACAGGGCCTCGTAGTCGAGAACGACCTCCTCCTCGGAGCGACGGGCGTCGAGGATCGTGCCGCTGCAGCGGACGATCCTCGGCCCCGGCTCTCGCCTCCCCCACAGGAGCTCGCCGACGCCGCGCGGCGCGAGCGTCACCACGTGATCGCCGGCCGGCAGCAGCACCAGATTCCGGTCCCGTGCCGGCCAGGCCTCCCCGTTCACGCGGACGTCGCGAGCGTCGGCGCCGACGTCGAGGGCGAGCGGATGGGGCGTCCGCACCCGCCACCCCGACGGCTCGGGCACGAGGCTCGCGCGGCTGGCCAGCGCATAGGGCACGAGCTCCAGATCCTCCTCGTGGAGGGTCGCCTCGGCATAGACCAGCGTTCTGGGGGTGAACCTGGTCGCGGCACGCACGAGCTCCTGCAGCTCGACGCCGGTCTGCTGCGGCGTGGCGAAGCCGTCGTCCCCGGCCTCGCGAAACTCGAGGACGTTGATGTCGATCAGCAGCCGTGCCGTGGACACTCCCAGATCGACGTATCGCTCGGCGACCGCTTCATAGCGGCGAGGAGATTGCGACCACATCTCGATGGGATCCTCGACCGCCACCGAGAAGTCGTGGTCGTCGGCGAGCTGCAGGATCCGGGGCACGTCGAGTCCGAGGTCGCGCCTGAGCTCCGGTACCGCCAGGCTGTCCAGGAGGGTCACGACGGTCTCGAAGCCCAGCGGCCGCCTGGCGGCCGCCTCGCCGGCCACGCGGAGGAGGTCGCGGTGCAGGCGCACGATCCAGTCGACGCGGAGCTCCACGAACGCCCGAGCGCCGGCCTCGTCGCGCTGGAAGTAGTGCTCGGAGTCCGGGTCGAGCAGCTCCGCGGGATCGAACCCGTGAAGGGCCTCGAAGCGGCTCGACGCCGCGGGATGAAACGGGGTCAGCTCCCCGCTGTTCGCGAAGCCTCCGGTTCCGAAGAAGCTCAGCTCGGCGAAATTGACGCCGTCCCAGTCGAACGCGTCGAGGACGCGAGCGTATTCGGCCAGGGCCTGCCGATTGCATCCGTCGTCCATCAGGGCTATCGGGTAGCGCCAGTCGGGTCGCACGTCCGCACCCAGGTAGTTCTTCTCGCGGCACTCCGGGCGCTGGAGCCAGAAGTTGGACGTGACCTGGGGCGGCTCGAACCACGCGTAGACGAGGATGCCGTTGCGGTGAGCGAGGTCGAGAAGCCGTGCGTAGTCGAACTCGTACTCTTCGTAGAAATGCCAGGCGGCGGCGTGGACGACCCGGATCCCGCGTTCCCGCCAGAGCCGGACGTAGTCTTCGACGCTGTCCTCCTGCCGCAGGCCGGGGTCGAAGAAGACCTCGAGCGACGTGCTCACGAGCCGCGCCCGCACGCCGAGATCGGCCAGATAGTGGGGTAGCTGCGGATACCGGTCGTACCCGGATCCGTTCGCGCTGAACGGACCGGCGAGGGCGAGGAATGCCCCGCGGCCCAGCTCGCCGGCAACGGCCAGAGGCTTGCCGGTCGCGCCGTCCCGCAAGAGGACCGTTGCGGCCCGCGGCGGCTGCAGCGAGACCACGGCGTCGCTCGACGGCCAACGGAGAAAGCCCCTTCGACGTGAGAAGTCCTCGAGCTCGCGGACTTCCATGATCGGACCGAACTCGACGCCGACGGCCTGCGCGAGGCGGCTGTGCCCGGTCGTCACCAGGACCGCGCCCCGGCGTACCGCCGTCGCCCAGGCATCGACGTCCGCCGGAGCCAATCGTTCCGCGGTGGCGCCCACCGCCACCAGCAGGCGCGCGTCGGCGGGAGGCGACGCGCCGCCGGTGAGCTTCTCGATCGAGAGCCCGTGGGCCTCGAGGGCGAGCTCCAGGCCGCGCTGCTCGGCATCGAGCTGCGGGGTCGGGGCCGAGTCCCACAGGATCCACGCCGTAGACCCGGGCGGGGGCCGCCCCCGCTTCCCGGGCAGGAGCGCCAGCAGCCGCGACACGAGGGCCGAGCGGGAGACGCCACCCGAGGGAGCGGCTCCGGTGGCGCTGCGCCCGCCCCCCGCCACGACCATCTCCCTCGCTTCGCCGGCGCGCTCGGCCATCGCCGCGAAGCGCTGCGCGATGTCGCCCGCCGTCGGTCGCAGGTCGAAGAACTCGTAACCTCGATCTCGAAGTCCCCGCACGAGGTCCCGGAGCGCCGGCGCGGGCACGAAGGGATGGAACTGGACGCTGGCGAAGCCGTCGCGGATCACGCGGATGGACTCGGCGGATTCGAGAACGGCGCCCAGGTCCGGAGCGTCGGCTCGGACGTACCCGAGGTTGTCGGGGAGGAGGCGCCCTCCGAACCGATCGCGCTCGACGAGGAACGGCACGGAATAGGCGTCGGCTCGCCGATCGGTCGCCATTCTGGTCTCGATCGCCGTGCCGAAGAGGCCGGCGAAGCGTCGGTAGTCGGCCTCGCTCGCCGCGTGCCCCGGCGTTTCCCAGGCACTGGGAGCAAGTCCCTGGCCGGCCATCTCGACGATCGCGGCGTCGAGCTTCCGACGCACCTGGTCGGCGCTTCCGGCGGAGAGAGGCCGATCCGCCTCCGCGTCCCAGAACTCCAGGTCGGCCAGGGTCTTGCCGTGGTGCCGATGGGCTGCTCCGTGCAGCACCATCGACCCTCCGATGTCCTGCATCTCCAGGAGTGCGCGAACGAGCTCGGGGCGCTCCGCAAGGCCGATGCTGATCTGTGCGTCGGGGTCGACGTAGAAGGGCACCACCGAAACGAGGAAGGGAACGGCCTCCTCTCCGAGAATCCGGGTCAGGGCCTCCAGCTGCCTCGGGTCGGTCATCGGACTGACGTCGGCGATCCGTAGGATCGCGGAATGTCGCACCGGATGATCGATGCCGAGAATGTCGTGCAGCAGGTCGGCGAAGACCAGATAGCGGTCGCGGCTGCCGAAGTACGCCAGCGGGTTGTCGGCGAACAACCAGACTCTCCCGGCTTGCAGGGCGTACGGTCGACGCCGTGAGCCGTCGCTGACCTCGGCCGCCACGCGGACGCGATCCGGATCGACCGTGGACAGCTCGACCATGAACGAGGATCCGCGCCGGAGGACGGCGTCCCGGTAGAACACCTCGACGTAGAAGGGGCGGTCGCCCTCCCCCTCGACCGCGATGGCACTCCTCGTCAGCGGCTCGAGATGCCTCAGGAGCCGATCCGCCCCGGCTCCGAGCCAGCACAGGCGATCCGCCCGGGCCAGATCGGCCACCACCGCCTCCTCCGGCTCCGCCGCCGGAGAGCCGATGTAGAAGACCAGGTCGGCGTCGGCGGCGTTCCCCGGCCGGTAGGCGTCGGACGAGACGATCCGCGGCTTGACTCCGGGGAAGTGCCCCAGCAACGCCTCGAGGTGACGGGCGTTGACGAGTCCGCCCGTACTCTGCTCGGGCTCGGCGTAGACGACGAGCACTTCGGTCTGCCGCACCTCTGTCTGATGTACTTCTGTCTGATGTACTTCTGTCTGATGCACTTCAGTCTGATGCACTTCAGTCTGATGCACTTCAGTCTGCCCGAGCGCGGTCGCACACAGCGAGAGCGAGGCGATCGACCCGAGCCAGAATCGCTTCATGCCCGGAGCCTTGCTCCTGGCCGAGAGTGTCTCGTCGTCCTGCCCCAGCACGGACCTCGGCCGGTCATGGTCCTTCCTTGCTGATCGAAGTCGTCATGTCGCTCGCCTCCCGTCGAGGAGGTGGAGAATAGGGGTCGCGGGTGGAGACTAGAGGTCGCCCGGTTACAGGCGAGTGACAGCGCGGAGCGTCAGGTCGATCCACCTGGCAATGCAGGCCTTCCTCAGACCGGCGCATGTTGGTCGGTCTGGTATCGGGAGAGGGTCAAGACCCCTTCGATCCCCAGCAGCCGCTTCTCGGCATCCTCGAATGCGAGGCGCTTGCCGGGGCGCACGACGTACACGTGGGTCGCCTGCCCCTCCTCGCGATCGAGAATCCGGTTGACCAGGCTCGCGTACTCGAACGTGCTCCCCAGCACGGCCTCCAGCTCCTCGCGAACCGCCGGCGAATCCTCGAGAGAGATCCGAACGATGGACTCGAGCCTTCGTTTGACGCCGTAGTCGAAGTGATGGAGCAGCAGGACGAGCAGGGACACGAAGATCGTCATGCTGATGACCGGCATGTAGAAGGCTGTTCCGCAGCCCATGCCGACGATCACCGCGGCAAAGAGGAAACCCGTGTCCCTGGGATCCTTGACGGCAGTACGGAATCGAATGATGGACAGCGCACCCACCAGGCTGAACGCCCGCGCGATGTTGCTGCCGATGATCATCATGACGATGCTGGTGACCACTCCCATCACGAAGAGCGTGATCAGAAAGGATTGAGAGTAGCTCGTGCCACGATGGGTCTGCCGATAGGTGAAGGCGAGGACAAAACAG
Source organism: Acidobacteriota bacterium (assembly GCA_029862975.1). GTDB lineage: Bacteria > Acidobacteriota > Thermoanaerobaculia > Multivoradales > JAHEKO01 > CALZKB01. Next base: position 5,958 of record JAOTWP010000044.1, on the reverse strand, counting down.
AGAGCCGTCGCCACCCCCATCGCCAGCAGGACGTCCAGGAGCGTGAAGTACGTCGGATCGGAAGAGCCGAGGAGGCTCGCCAGAAAACCTTCAGATTCGTACAGTTTTCAACCCTCCGGAGATCAGGGCCTGCTCGCCCAGCCTGGCCACCGCGGAAGCGTATTTCGGCACCGGCTGCTGGAACAGCTCCGCTGCCAGCGCACCGTCGGTCACCCAGGCGGGGAGGCTCGCGGTGGACTTGACCTCCAGAATCGCCAGGGTGTCCGACATCAGCCGGCGCGACGGATCGGCCATGCCGTCGCTGCCGATCCTCTCGCCCGGAAACAGAGCCGACAAGCCGCTGTCCAGGGTGACGCGCAGCGACGGCTCGACCACGCTCGAAAAGGCCCTCCGGACGTAGAAGACCTGGGCGGACGGGACGAGGGGGTAGCGAGCCGCGAGCGAGTGGAACGCATCGGCCGTCGTCTGATCGGCAAACCCCCACCTCCCGGGATCGAGGTGGTCCGGCTCGAGCGCTCGGATCCTGCTCCGGACCTTCCGAACTCGGCTGCCGAGGCGTTGCTTGATCTCCAGGAAGCTGCTCGCACCGCGGTGGAATCTCACGTCGTAGGTTCGCAAGCGAACCTTGCAGCGAAACTCGATGCCGTCGAGCTTCTCGAAGTAGAACGCCAGGTCGGGAGTGTCGTAGTACTGGCTCAGCACCGGGGTATACCCGTACGAGTCCGCGTAGGGATCGTGCGTCAGGTGCCTCGACCATCGCTCCAGCAGCGTCGCCGCGGTGCTGTGATGGACGACGTACTTGAGCTCCTCCCGGAACGGGCGCGTCATGGCGCGATCCCTTCGAGGTGCCATCCGAGAGCTTCGACGGCCTTCCAGCGGGTGGGAAGAGGGGGCGAGCCGGCGGTGCCGAAGACTCGCCGGTGAGCGGAGACTGCCGCCCGCAGGCTCGCCTCGTAGGCGACGAAGCGCTCGCGCAGGCGGTCGATCTCGTCCCCGCCGAGGGGAATCGGCCGCGGCTCCTCCCAAGACTCGGAGTCCATGCGCGGGGGCGTGAGATCGGAACGTGGCTCGAGCGGCCGTCCCCAACGCAGCTCGAATGCCTCGGACAGGGAGAACGGCAGCGGCATCCACCGCAGTGCGAAGGGTGCGGTGTTCGGGAGCAGGAGCACGGTCTCCGCCTGGGATTGGCGAGACGCCAGCCAGGCCGTCAGCTCGTCCGGCGGTTCCGTTTGCGGGACGACTCCGGCGTTCGAGATCTGCTCGTAGCGCTCCGCTACCTCGAGGGCCGTCGACACGGAGACCGGTCCCGCCGCGCCGACCCGCACCAGCTCGTCGGCTGCCGACGGGCGGCCCGCCGGTTCAGCCGACCTCCAATCGACCTGCAGGTAGAGACCGCTGTAGACCCGGTTGACGTACAGCTGCGTCCACGCCACTTCGGGCAAGCCGGCCTCGGGTCGCTCCTCCGCTACGAACGCGAAGAGGAAGGGGTAGGTCCAATCGTCGATCGCGTCGAGCGGCACGAGCAGCATGTTGCCGGCCGGGCTCTGGAGCACCCAGCGGGTCTGCTCCCTGGGGGGGCCGAAGCGTGCCAACGACCAGCTCGTCCCCGGGGGTCCCGGATCGCTCCGCCGCACCGTGGCTTTGCGCCGCCTGACGAGGGAGCCGCTGCCGGGGTCGCCGGGCTCGAAGAGCAGATAGCTGTCGGCGAAAGCGCTCCGCGACAGATCGAGGTTGCTGAGCCGGGAAGCGGTCGAGGTCCGCAACGCGACGTGGCCTCCGAGGACGGCGACTCCGACGGCGATCAACATGGGCGCGAACCCGGGCGAGAAGAGACTGCGAGCCCCTCGGGGAAACACCTCGCCGGCGACGGAGACCCGGGCGGCGGGCCGTAGGTGTCGTGCCTCTGGATCGTCCTGGTTCAAGTGATCTGCTCCGGGTCCGGGACCCAGCGAATCGTGATGGCCAGGCCGGCGGGCCGGGCCGTCCGGAGGGAGTCCGACCCGTTCGTGGGGCCACGGCCTTTCCGGTGCGCCTTATCTACCACGAGCAGCCCGCATCGTCGGTGAGAGATTCCCTAACGATGCTCGGCGGCGCTGATTAGCATCCCCGCCATGTGGAAGCTCACTTCCGCGTGGCTGCCGCTGGTCCTGCTCGTCGTAGCGTGTGACGCCGCCGCTCCCGAGCCCGAGGTCACGGCCACGCCTGCGGAGCCACTGAACGTTGTGCTGGTGCTCGGCGACGCGCTCCGCGCCAAGAGCCTGCCCTTCTATGGCGGTGACAAGCCGACCGCCCCGTTCTTGACCGCTCTGGCCGAGCGGAGCCTGGTCTACGACAACGCCTACTCGCACTACAGCTCCACCTGGGCCACGTTCTCCAACCTGTTCACCGGCGAGCCCTATTCGGCCCTGGTGGACAGCGGGCGGTTCACCGCCCAGTCGCGGCGATCTCACTCCGGCGGTCTCGAAGAGTCCAACGAGACCCTCGCGGAGCTGCTCCGCTCGGCTGGCGTCCGCTCGCGCGCGGTCTCTGCAAATCCCTATCTGTCGAAGGAGCACGGCTTCGGCCAGGGGTTCGAGGCGTTTCACGACTGGTCGGACTGGGACCCCGACTTCTGGGAGTCGATCCGCAAGTTCAGGGCTCCGGAGGTCAATCAGGTCGCGCGCGGGTACCTCGAAGAGCTCGCAGCCGGCGCGGAGCCGTGGTTTCTCGTCCTCCTCTACTTCGAGACCCACAACCCCTATCAGCCCGGACCGGAGCAGCGCGAGCTGCTCGTGGACGCGGCCTACCCTCGCAGCGATCGCAACCGCGGCGGCACCCCGAGGGATGCCGACGGCGAGACCCTCAAGTACCTGACGGCCGAAGATCGCGAGTGGTACTCCGAGTCGGACGCGGAGCACCTGAAGTCCCTCTACGAGGCAGAGGTCCTGGCGTTCGACGCCGGCGTGCGTGAGCTGTTCGGCCATCTGCGACGGCTCTGGCTGCTCGACGACACGGTCGTGATCATCGCCGCCGACCACGGAGAGTCGCTGTTCGAACGGGGTTACTTCGGGCACGGATTCCTCTCGCGCGACGAGGTGCAGCACGTGCCGATGCTGGTCGTCAACCCGAAGACTCCGCCGCGGCGAGTCTCCGGCGTGACCGGCACCAGCGATCTCTTCTTCTCGATCCTCGACCACTTCGGTGTCGACGTGGAGCCAGAGCGGCGGTCGCCATGGTGCATGGACCTGATGAACGGTCGGCAGATCGGATCGGTCATGCTGTCCGAGGGGCCCGGAAAGACCCGGGTCCTGCGCGACGAGCGCTACTCCCTGTATCGCCACCTCGATGTCGAGGGGCGGTTCCCGATCCCGGTCGAGAACGGGGATTACCTCTACGATCGACTGGAGGATCCCCTGGAAACGAGCAACCTGTTCGAGCAGGAAGGCCGCGCCGCGGAAGCCGCGGCCATCCGCGAGCGGCTGTTCGAGAGGCTCGTGGTCGATCTCCGCGATCGGACGACGACGGAAGATCCGTTCCTCGAAGGAGACGAGGAACGGCTCCGTCGCCTCCGGGCCCTCGGCTACTTCGACTAGCCGGCTAGCGGCGTGTCGCGAGGCGCCAAGGAGGCCTCAAGCGTTGCGGGCGTCACCCCGCTCGGTTCCGTGCGACCTGCCCACTCAGGATCCGGCGGCCGGGGTCCGCATTGCACCCGCGATCTTCTCCTCGATCCAGTCGAGCGGAGAGAAGAGAAGGCACGTGAGATGGGTACGCCTGCCGAGGGCGAACGAGGGGACTGACATCACCTCGCAGCCGCCATCGGCCCGGACGGCGGCGAGCAGGAGCGAGACGGCCACGAAGCTGACGGCGCCGACCTGGCCGGCCACGCCGCCCAGGACGAAGACCAGGAGGACCGGGAGAGTCGCCAGGCACCCGCCGAGCCCGCGGTCGAGCTTCGTCCAGAAACGCGACACCAGCCAGTGGAGCAGGGAGTAGAAGACCACGAGGCCGACGACGACCAGGACGGCTCCCAGGATCCGATTCGCTTCGGCCTCCAGGTAGAACCGTCGGACGGCAAAGACGAGCCACGCTCCGAGCAGAAAGCGCAGGATTCGTCCCACGGGCAGGGCTCTTGAACGTTCGCTCATTCGAGTTCTCCTTCCGCTTCCCAGACTAGAGTCCGCGACGCGCGGCCACCAGTGCCGGAAGTCATCCCGGCCGGGCATGACTTCCGGCACCCGGTGGTCATCGGGGTCCGTCCCTATAATGAGTTCGGAAGATGATCCGAGAACCGAACATGGGTCGCCGGCTCCTGCGAGCGGCTGGGCTCATGACCCTGCTCCTGGTCGGGACGCCGGCCGTCCTCATGCTTCAGGGTGGCCTCGAGATCGCGGGGTCGACGCCGCGCCTGTCGGCGGGACGTTTCGCCTTCTGGCTCGCCGCCGCTCTGGTCTACGCCATGGCCTTCTGGTGGGCAGCCCGTGCGGTCGGGAAGGAACGGCTTTTCGGGCAGGCGCGTCGGCTGGTGGTCGTTCAGGCCGCGGCCGCCCTGGCGATGTTCAACCTCGTCTGTACGGGGCTCGAGAGCACGCAGCTGGTGCTGGTGTCGGCTCAGCTCGGGCTGTTTTTTCCCCTGCCGGCGGGGATCGTCTGGGTACTGGCTCAGACCGCTACCCAGTGCCTCGTCGCGATCATCCACTGGCCGACCGACCTGGCGGTCGGTCTGACCGTCGCCTTCACGCTGCCGTACTCGCTCCTGGCCCTCTTCATCGCGCACTTCGCCGCGCGGCAGACGCGGGCCAGGGACAGGCTGGCCAGGGCCAATGCCGAGCTTCGCGCGACGCAAGCCTTGCTTGCCGATAGCAGCCGGATGGCGGAGCGGGCGAGAATCTCGGACGAGCTCCACGACTTGCTGGGCCACCACCTCACGGCCCTGAGCCTCAACCTCGAGGCGGCGAGTCACCAGGCGGAAGGCAAGGCGCGAGATTCGGTCGAGAAGGCGCAGTCCATGGCCAGGCTGCTGCTGAGCGACGTCCGCGAAGCGGTGAGCACCGTCCGTGGCCGCAGCCGAGTGGACCTCGGGAAGGCGCTGGCGCCGATCGTCGAGGAGGTGCCGCGCCCCGAAGTGCATCTGCATCTGGCCGACGACCTGGAGATCGCCAGCCCCGAGCAAGCGCACGCCCTCGTCCGCTGCGTCCAGGAGATCGTGACCAACGCCGCGAGGCACGGCGGCGCCGAGAATCTGTGGATCGATCTCCGCCCGGTGGGGAATGGGCTCGAAGTCGTTGCTCGCGACGACGGGCGAGGCGCGAAGGAGATTGCGCCAGGGCAAGGCCTGGTCGGAATGCGCCGGCGGCTGGAGGAGCTGGGTGGGCGGCTGGAGGTGGCGAGCGAGCTGGGCGAGGGCTTCCGGGTCGCAGCGTGGATTCCGATCGGGGGAGCGGTGCCTTGATCCGCGTCTTCCTGGTCGAGGATCAGGCGATCGTGCGCCAGGGGCTGCGCTCTCTTCTCGACCTGGTCGACGACATCGAGGTCGTCGGCGAAGCCGCCGATGGAGAAGAAGCGGTCGCTCGGATTCCTGCAACCGCGCCCGATGTCGTGCTCCTCGACCTGAGGATGCCGAAGCTCCACGGCCTGGGCGTGCTCGAGCGGCTCGGCGCAGGCGGCTGCCTGCCGCCGACCCTGATTCTCACGACGTTCGACGACGACGCGAGCCTGCTCGAGGGCATCCGAGCGGGCGCCAGGGGCTTCCTTCTAAAGGACGTCTCACTCGATCAGCTCACCAGCGCCATCCGCACCCTGGCCTCGGGGGGGACGATGATTCAACCGGCCGTGACCGACCGGGTGCTCAAGGGTCTCCAGGGGATACGGCCGGAGTTCGACAGCCTGGATCCGCCGGACCCCCTTTCCGAGCGAGAGACCGAGATCCTGCGGCTGATGGCCGGTGGCTACAGCAACCGCGAGATCGCCCGGACGTTCGAG
>JAOTWP010000043.1 GCA_029862975.1 Acidobacteriota bacterium | reverse complement strand
CTCGCGAAGGCCGCCGCGATGGCGTCGAGCGCGAGGAGCCGGCAGGTCATCTCCTCGTGGCTGATGGGCTCCTCGAAGAGCTCCTCGGCCGAGTGCGAGAAGGGGGGGTGGCCGACGTCGTGGAGGAGCGCCGCGGCGCGGACGAGCCGGCGGTCGCGGCTCGCCGGGCCCGGCTCGAGGAGGCCGTCGCCGGCCGCCGCCAGGGCGTCGTAGACCCGGCCCGCCAGGTGCATCACGCCGAGGACGTGGCTGAAGCGGCTGTGCTCGGCGCCGGGGAAGACGAGGTAGGCCATGCCGAGCTGGCGGATCCAGCGCAGGCGCTGGACGGGGCGGCTGTCGATGAGCGCCGTCTCGAGGGCGTCGGCGGAGATGAAGCCGTGGATCGGGTCGCGGAAGGAGGCGGTGGCGCTCACGTCGGTTGTGGTCTCCCTCGCGGGCAGGTCAGGAGCCCGCAGGATACCAGCGCCAGCTACGGCGGACCGACGAGGCTCGGCCGCGGAGCGCGAGACGGCAGAACCCCCGGGCCGCCCTCCCTGTCTTGCCCGAGAGTCCTTTTGTTACCCGGAAGTCTTTTCGGTCCGAGAGCCTCGTCGGAGAACCAGGCTCTACGGCGCTCCCTCCGCCCAGGGGCGCGGCACGAGCTCGCGGGCGCCGGCGAGGGCGGCGAGGAGCGAGCGCACCGGCGCGCCGTCGGGCGGCAAGGAGAGCTCCGGGGCGGCGTCGGCGAGCGGCGCCAGCACGAAGGCGCGGCGGCGCAGCCGGGGGTGGGGCAGGACGAGCTCCGGGGAGTCGCGGATGGTGTCGCCGTGGAGGAGGAGGTCGAGGTCGAGGGGGCGCGGTCCCCAGCGCTCGCCGCGCCGGCGGCCGGCTTGGCGCTCGAGGAATTTCAGCACCGCGAGCAGGGGTTCGGGAGCGAGGCGGGTGCGGCCGACGAGGGCGCTGTTCAGATACGGCGGCTGGGCCGGGCCGCCGACGGCGGCCGACTCGTAGAGACGGCCGACCTGGACGGCGGTGAGGAGCCCGCGCAGAGCTCGGACGGCGTCGGCCAGCAGGCGTTCCCGGTCGCCGAGATTGGCGCCGAGTCCGATCGCGACGAAGGAGGCGGGAGAGTCCATGGGCGAAGGCCGCGAACCGAAGAAGCTCGAACCGAGGGTGGCAGGTCGTCTGCCGGGCCCTCGGACGCCGGGACTTTGCATCCTAACCGCACCGCGGTTAGCATCGGCGGCCCCGCTCCGCAGGGCCGTGGGCGCTCCACACCGCGCCTGGGACCACGCGGCGGGAGCCTCCCCATGACGCGATCGACGCAGTCCCCGAGCCTCCTACCGGCCGCCGTCGCGGCCCTGTCGCTCGCCGCGGCCCTGGCCCTGGTCGCGGCCTTCGCTCCCGGGGCGGCCAGGGCGGCCGGCGACGGCGAGCTGGAGGACCCCTACGACGTCGAGCCGGGGCGGCGGCTCGACGTCCTCGTCGAGCGCATGCGCCTCGAGCAGGAGGCGACGCGGACGCTCGAGGCGTCGTTCGTGCAGCGCAAGGAGAGCGCTCTCCTGCTCGAGCCCGACCTGGCGACCGGGGTCTTCTTCTACGCCGCGCCCGACAACGTGCGCTGGGAGTACGACGACCCGACCCCCATCTCGCTCCTGATCACCGGCGACCACATGAGGACCTGGTACCGCGACCTCGGCCAGGTCGAGGAGGTCGAGATCGGCCGCCACTCGCAGCGCATCCTCGAGTACCTCGGCGCCGGCAGCTCTCTGGCGACCCTGGTCGAGTACTTCGACGTCCGGCTGACCCTGCCCGGCGACCGCTCGCGGCCGCTGCATCTCGATCTCGACCCGAAGTTCGAGCGCGTCGCGCGCCGGCTCCAGGGGATGAACATCTGGGTGGACTCCACGACCTATCTCCCCGTCAAGCTGCGCTACGTCGAGGCCGACGGCGACGTGACCGAGTACGAGTTCTCGGACTTCCGGGTCAACGGCGAGATCTCGAGCGACCGCTTCGAGCTCGATCTGCCGGCCGACGTGCACGTGCGCACGATCGACCTGAACCGCGGGCTGCGGTAGCCGGGTGGCGCTCGCCTTCGCCGTCCTGTCGCGCCACGGCGCCGCCCGGCGCGGGCTCCTCGAGACGCCCCACGGCGCCGTCGAGACCCCGGCGTTCCTGCCCGTCGCCTCGCTCGGCGCGGTCAAGGGGGTGGCGCCGGACCAGCTCGCGGCGGCGGGCGCCGCCATCATGCTGTCGAACCTCTACCACCTCGCCGTGCGGCCGGGGGTCGAGGCGATCGCGGAGCTCGGCGGCATCCATCGCTTCACCGGCTGGCGGGGGCCGATCCTCACCGACAGCGGCGGCTTCCAGGTGTTCTCGCTGGCCCGGATCGCGCGGGTCGACGCGGACGGCGTGACCTTCCGCAACCATGTCGACGGCGCCGCCATGCGGCTGACCCCCGAGGGGGTCGTCGACCAGCAGCGGCGGCTCGGGGTCGACGTGGCGATGACCCTCGACGAGTGCCCGCCGTGGCCCGTCCCCCGGGACGAGGCCGCGGCGGCGCTCGACCGGACGCTGGCCTGGGCCCGGCGCGCCCGCGCCGACTGGCGGGGGAGCCCGCCGGGCCTTTTCGGGATCGTGCAGGGCTCCGTCTTCGAGGACCTGCGGCGGCGCGCCGTCCACGAGCTCGTGGCGCTCGACTTCGCCGGCTACGCCATCGGCGGGGTCAGCGTCGGCGAGCCCGACCGCGACCGGCGGCGGGTCGTCGAGTGGACGGCGCCGGAGCTGCCGGACGGCAAGCCGCGCTATCTCATGGGGGTGGGAACGCCGCGCGACATCGTGCACGCCGTGGCCCAGGGGGTCGATCTCTTTGACTGCGTCCTGCCGTCGCGCAACGGCAGGCACGGGCAGCTCTTCACCCGGCGCGGGCTCGTGCGGATCAAGAACGCCCGCTTCCAGGCCGACGGCCGCCCCCTCGAAGAAGGCTGCGCCTGCCCGCTCTGCGCCACCTCGAGCCGCGCCTTCCTGCATCATCTCTTCCGCTGCGGCGAGGTCACCGCGCAGGTCCTGGCGACCCTCCACAACCTCTTCTTCTATCTTGACTTTATGCGGGATCTCCGCGAAGCTATCGCGTCCGGCACGCTGGCAGAAACGGCGTCCTCGATCGAGGCCGCCTACGCCGGCCGGCACGGCGGGCGCGAGGCCTCCTGAGCGGTCCGCGCGCGCGGCCCACCCCGATTCAGACCCGATTCAGACCCCGATTCAGAGGCAGCCGAGAAGGAGTCCGTGATGAGTGTGCTGAGCCTGACGATTGCCCAGACGAACGGTGCGTCCGGGCTGGCCAACTTCCTGCCGTTCATCCTGATCTTCGCCATCTTCTACTTCCTGCTCATCGCGCCCATGCGCAAGAAGCAGAAGGCGCTCGCGGTGTGGATCGCGGCGCTCAAGAAGGGCGACAAGGTCATCACCACGGGCGGCATCTACGGCGAGGTCTACGCCCTCGAGGACGAGACCCTCGTCCTCAAGGTGGCGGACAACGTGCGGCTCAAGGTCAAACGCTCGGCGATCGCCGAGGCCCAGGGCGAGGGGGGGACTCCGTGAAGAACGGTCTGCTCTGGCGCGGCATCGCGATCGGCGCCGTCGCCTCGATGTCGGTGCTCTCGGCCTATCCCCTGAAGGAGAACCTCAAGCTCGGCCTCGACCTGCGGGGCGGCATCCACCTGGTGCTCCAGGTCGAGACCGACGACGCCGTGCGCTCCGAGACGGACAAGGACCTCGACCGCCTCGAGGGCGAGCTGCGCGACAAGGGCATGACGGCGGCCGCCGCCGAGCGCAGCAGCGACCAGACGTTCGTCGTCCGCGGGGTGCCGGGCGAGCGGGACCGCGAGGTCGCCGAGATCGTCGACGACTTCCTGCCGGGCTGGAACTGGCAGCGCAGCGGCGAGCTCCTGAACTTCAAGATGGCCGGTTTCAACTTGAACGAGATCCGCACCCTCGCCGTGGGGCAGGCCCTCGAGACCATCCGCAACCGCATCGACGCGTTCGGCGTCTCCGAGCCGGTCATCCAGCGGCAGGGCGAGCGGCGGATCGTCGTCCAGCTGCCCGGCGTCGACGACCCGGAGCGCGTCAAGGACCTGATCAAGAACGTCGCCTTCCTCGAGTTCCGGATCGTCGACTACCCGTTCCGCGGCGCGTCGGCCGGCAGCGTCGAGGAGATCCTCGCCAACTACGGCGGCAGCCTGCCGGGCAACCTCGAGATCAAGCCCCAGATCGTCCGCGACGAGAGGGGGCGCGAGATCGGTCGCGGCTACTACGCGGTGGAGAGGCGCAGCGCCATCACGGGCCGCGACCTGCGCAACGCGCGGCCGGGCCTCGGCGAGTTCAACCAGCCGGTCGTCAACTTCTACCTCACCCACGAGGGCGGCATCAAGTTCGGCGAGGTGACGGGCAACAACATCGACAAGGGGCTGGCGATCGTGCTCGACGGCAACGTCGTCTCGGCGCCCAAGATCAACAGCCGCATCAACGACGCGGGCATCATCGAAGGCTCGTTCACCCAGCAGGAGGTGGAGGACCTCTCGACGGTCCTGCGCTCGGGCGCGCTGCCGGCGGGCATCACCTATCTCGAGGAGCGCACGGTGGGGCCGTCGCTGGGCCAGGACTCGATCCGGCGCGGGCTCAAGGCGGGCGTCGTCGGCCTCTCGCTCGTGGTCCTGACGATGATCGTCTACTACCGCTTGAGCGGGATCAACGCGATCGTCGCTCTCGCCCTCAACATCGCCATCATCTTCGGCGCGCTGGCCTACTTCGGCGCCACCCTGACCCTGCCCGGGATCGCCGGGATCGTCCTGACCATCGGCATGGCGGTCGACGCCAACGTGCTCGTCTTCGAGCGCATCCGCGAGGAGCTCCACCGGGGCCGGACGGTCAAGTCGGCCATCGAGGGCGGCTTCGGCAAGGCGCTGTCGACCATCGTCGACGCCAACATCACGACCTTGATCGCGGCGCTCTTTCTCTTCCAGTTCGGAACCGGTCCGATTCGCGGCTTCGCGGTCACGCTCTCGATCGGCATCCTGGCGTCGATGTTCACCGCCGTGTTCGTCAGCCGCTGGATCTTCGACCTCGTGCTGTCGCGGCGCAGCAGGGTGGACCGGATCTCGATCTAGCCGGCGGGCCGGCCGCCACCGGGAGCGCTCCATGGAAATCCTCCGCAACACCAAGTTCGACTTCATGCGCTACCGCCACGCGTGCGCCGGCGTATCGGCGCTCCTCCTCCTGGCGACCGTCGGCCTCGTCGTCCTGGGCGGCAAGCTCAACCTGGGGATCGACTTCGCCGGCGGCACCCAGCTGACGGTGCGACTGGACGAGCCGCCGCAGGTCGACGAGCTGCGCTCCCTCATGGCCTCGAGCGGCGTCGGCGACATCGTCATCCAGCGCTTCGGGGACCCGGAGGAGAACTCCGTGATCTTCAAGACGCAGCTGGAGGAGGGCGCGGAGGAGGGCAGCCGCGACCGGATCGTCGCCGCGCTGCGCGGCCGCTACGGCAGCACCAGCGGCAAGCTGGACTTGAACGAGCAGGGGGCGCAGGCCCTCGCGGCCAAGCTCCTCGACCTCGACCCCGATCGGCTGCGCTCCCTCGACGAGGCCGAGGCGGCGGCGCACTACGAGAGGGTCGCGGCGGCCCTGGCGGAGGTCAAGCGCCAGGTCGGCCTCATCGCCTCCTGGGAGCAGGTGGCGGCGGCGCCGGCGCTCGGCGCGGAGGAGGGCGGCGCCGCCTCGCCGGCGCTTACCCCCGAGGCGCTCGCGGCGCTGCGCGAGGCGGCCGAGCTCGGCCATTTCAGCGTCATCGGGGCGGAGAACGTCGGCCCGCAGATCGGCCACGAGCTGCGCCGCAACGGCATGCAGGCGATCGTCCTCGCCCTCCTCGGCATGCTGGCGTACATCTGGCTGCGCTTCGAGCTGCGTTTCGGCATCGGGGCGATCGTCGCCGCCACCCACGACGTGGTCATCACCCTCGGGCTCTTCATCGTGATGGGCCTCGAGTTCAACCTGACCACCATCGCCGGCTTTCTCACCCTCGTCGGCTACTCGGTCAACGACACGGTAGTGATCTTCGACCGCGTGCGCGAGAACCTGCGGCAGAACCGCCGCGGCACGCTGGTGGAGGTGATGAACGAGAGCCTCAACCAGACGCTGTCGCGCACCGTCCTGACGGGGGGCACGACCCTGCTCGCCGTCGGCGCCCTCTTGGCGCTGGGGGGCGACGTGCTGCGCGGGTTCGCGTTCATCATGACGGTGGGCGTCATCGTGGGCACCTACTCGTCCATCTACATCGCCAGCCCCCTGACGCTCGCCTGGGATCGCTGGTTCGGCGTCGAGGCCCGCTCGAAGCGGCGCGCGCGCTGAGCGCCGGCCGGCCCCTGGTCGGCGAGCCCGGGTCGGCGGTCCCGGGGCGCGCGGCCGCCGGTCGATGACGGTATATTCACGGCGCCATGGTCTCGGTCCGCGAGCGCCTCTCCCGCAACCGCCTCGGGCCGCCCGTGCAGCGGCGGGGGAAGGTCGGCCTCGGGGACGTCGCCGCGCGGCTCGAGGCCCACGAGCAGCCCTTCGACGAGGAGCTCCTGGCCCGGGTCTTCGAGTTCTCCACCGCGAAGCACGGCGGCCAGAAGCGGCGCTCCGGGGAGCCCTACGTCACCCATCCGATCCAGGTGGCGTACACGCTGGCGGATCTCGGATTCGACGCCACCTGCGTGGCCGCCGGGCTGCTCCACGACGTCCTCGAAGACACCCTGGCGACGCGCGAGGAGCTCCACGCGGAGTTCGGGGAGGACATCGCCGACCTCGTCGAGGGGGTGACGAAGATCGGCCGCCACGAGTACGTGCGCCGCGACCAGGCGCAGGCGGAGACCTTTCGCAAGCTGATCCTCGCCTCGATCAAGGACATCCGGGCGATCCTCGTCAAGCTCGCCGACCGCTGGCACAACATGGCCACCCTCGAGCACCTGCCCGCCGAGTCGCGCCGCCGCATCGCCCGCGAGACCCTCGAGATCTACGCCCCGATCGCGCGGCGGCTCGGCATGTCGCGGGTGCAGGGCGACCTCGAGGACCTCGCCTTCTACCACCTGTACCCGCACCAGTTCGCGGAGCTGCAGGCCGCGGTCGGGGAGAAGATGAAGGTGGGCCGGCGCACCGTCGAAGAGGTGCGCGCCCGCCTCGCCGAGCGCCTGGAAGGGGCGGGGATCGAGGCCGAGATCAACTACCGCGTCAAGCGTCTCTACTCGATCCACGGCAAGCTGCGCCAGCGCGGGCTCGATCTGTCCCAGCTCTACGACTACGTCGCCTTCAGGATCATCACCGCCGACGTGAGGGACTGCTACGCGGCGCTCGGCGTCGTCCACCAGACCTGGCGGCCGGTGCCGGGACGGATCAAGGACTACATCGCCATGCCGAAGCCGAACCTGTACCAGTCGCTGCACACGACGCTGGTGGGGGAGGCCGGCCGGCCCTTCGAGGTCCAGATTCGGACCCGGGAGATGGACCGCATCGCCGAGCAGGGCATCGCCGCCCACTGGAGCTACAAGGAGTCGACGGACGGGGCGGGCGACCCGAACATCCTGTGGCTGCGGCAGCTGGTGGAGTGGCAGAAGGAGGTCAAGGACCCCCGCGCGTTCATGACCGCGCTCAAGGTCGACCTCTATCCCGACGAGGTCTACGCCTTCACCCCGAAGGGCGACGTGCTGGCGTTCCCCCTCGGCGCCACGCCCCTCGACTTCGCCTACCGGATCCACACCGACCTCGGGCACCAGTGCACGGGAGCGCGGGTCAACGGCAAGCTCGTGCCCCTGAAGACCTCCCTCGCGAACGGCGACATCGTCGAGATCCTGACGGTCCCCGGGCGCCACCCGAGCCGCGATTGGCTCAAGTTCGTGCGCACCACCCGCGCCAAGAGCAAGATCCGGCACTGGCTCAACACCGAGCAGAAGCGGCGCTCGACCGAGATCGGCCGGCGCTCCGTCGAGCGGGCGCTGCGGCGCCACAAGCTGAGCTTCAAGCGTTTCCTCGAGCTGCCGGAGCTCGCCCCCTATCTCTCTCGCGAGGGGCATGCCCGGATCGAGGATCTCTTCAGCGCCATCGGCTTCGGCAAGGTCACCGTCAAGCAGGTGCTCGCCAAGATCCTGACCCACGAGCAGCTGGCGACAGAGGCCGCCGCGCCGGGGCGCCTGCGCCAGGCGGTGGAGAAGATCCTGCCCTTCGGCGGCGGGGCGGCGCTGACCGTCCGGGGGCACGGCGATCTCCTGGCCTACCTCGCGAAGTGCTGCGCGCCGGTGCCGGGGGAGGAGATCGTGGGCTACATAACCCGCGGCCGCGGCGTGTCGGTGCACTCGGTCGCCTGTCCCAACGTCCAGAACCTGCTCTACAACCCGGAGCGCGAGATCGAGGTCGACTGGGCCGGCAAGAGCGACGACCTCTTCCCGGTCGTGCTGCGGATCGACACCGAGGACCGGCCGGGCATCCTGGCCCAGCTCACCGAGATCATCGCCCGCCTCGACAGCAACATCCTCCAGATGGAGACCGACACCCGCGAGACTCGGGGGACGGGCCGGGCGTCGATCGACGTCGTCGTCGAGGTCCGCGACAGCAGGCACCTCGAGAAGATCCGCGAGGCCGTCCGGGAGAGCCGTGGCGTGATCGACGTCGTGCGCCCGATGCGGGGTTGAGGGCATCCGGACGGGGACGCGGTCGCCGAAATTCCGGGCGCGGCGGTGCGGTTCCTTGCCAGTCGCCCATGGAATGTGCACCCATGCCTTGACACCCCACGGGCATCTTGCTAGCTTCCCCGAGAAACTGGCCATGCACGGAAAGTGCGATCAATAAAGGTGTTTTCGGGATCCTCCGCGAATGTTCTGGTCACGCTCGAAAGAAGTCGTTGGGCTCGACATCGGTAGCTCGTCGATCAAGCTCGTTCAGCTCAAGGCGCGCAAGAACGGCGGGTACGTCCTGCAGCGGGTCGGCGTCGAGCCGCTGTCGCAAGAGGCGATCGTCGACGGCTCCATCATGGACTCGTCGCTCGTCGTCGACGCGATCACCAAGTTGACCGACGAGACGGGCGCGCGAGCCGCCGGCTTCGCCACCTCGGTCTCCGGGCACTCGGTGATCATCAAGAAGATCCAGATCCCCCCGATGTCCCAGGAGGAGCTGGCCGAGTCGATCCAGTGGGAGGCGGAGCAGTACATCCCGTTCGACATCAACGACGTCCGGCTCGACTATCTGGTCCTGTCGGACGGCGACTTCGGCGCCGACTCGATGGAGGTACTGCTCGTGGCCGTGAAGCGGGACAAGGTCAACGACTACGTCTCGGTGATCACCCAGAGCGGCAAGATGGCGGCGATCGTCGATCTGGACGCGTTCGCCGTCCAAAACGCCTACGAGCTCAACTACGACATCCCGACCTCCAAGGTGGTCGCCCTCGTCAACATGGGGGCCGCCGTGACGACGATCAACGTGCTCGCCCGGGGGCAGACGGTCTTCTGGCGCGACCTGTCGATCGGCGGCAACGACTTCACCGAGGCCCTGCAGCGCGAGTACAGCCTGTCGTTCGACCAGGCCGAGCGCGTGAAGCGGGGCGAGCAGGTCGAGGGCTGCTCTCCGGCCGAGGCGCGGCCCGTGCTCGACGCGGTGTCCGCCGACGTCGCGGCCGAGATCCAGAAGACGTTCGACTTCTTCGCGGCGACCGCCGCCGAGGACAGCGTCTCCCAGCTCGTGCTGTCGGGGGGCGGCTCGTTGACGCCGAACCTGCAGCACATCCTCGAGGAGCAGTTCGGCGTACCGACCGAGTTCATCGACCCGCTGCGGCGGGTGGAGTTCAGTGAAAGCAACTTCGATGGTCAGTGGCTGCGCTCGATCGCGCCCACGCTATCGGTGGCGGTGGGCCTGGCGACGCGCCGGATTGGGGACTGAACGGCCATGATCCGCATCAATCTCGTTGGCGAGGCTCGACGGCCGGTCGCGCTGCGCGCCGGCGGTCCCGCGCGAGGGCGGGCCGGTGGCGACGGCGAGAGCCGCGCGGGAGACATCGCCCTCGCCGTCGTCGCGCTGCTCGGCGTCATGGTGGCGGGCGGCCACTACCTGTGGCTGCGCCATCAGGTGCAGGAGAAGAAGGACCAGGTTGCCGAGGCCCAGGTCGAGGTCGACGCGCTCGCCCCGATCATCCGCGAGGTCGAGGCGTTCAAGGAGAAGAAGGCGCGCCTCGAGAACAAGGTCCAGGTGATCTCCGATCTCAAGGCCAATCAGCAGGGGCCCGTCCAGGTGATGGACCGGGTGTCGGCGGCCCTGCCGCAGCTGACGTGGCTAACCCGCATGGAGGTCAGCGCGACCCGGCTGCGGCTTTCCGGGGAGGCCTTCAACACCAACGCGATCGCCGCCTTCCTCGAGAACCTCGACCGCGTCCCCGAGTTCCAGGAGCCGTACCTGCGGGACACGACGAAGCGGGATCAGCGCTACACCTTCGTCATCGAGTGCCAGTACCTGTCGCCGGCGGTGCTGCGGCGGCAGGGACAGGGCGCGGCAGCCGGAGGCTAGGACGATGGCCGAATTCCGCACCGGACTGGAAGGCAAGCCCTGGTACATGGGCGTCGCGCTGGGTCTGGCCGTCGCCGCGATCATCTACGGCGGCGTCCACTACTTCAGCCTCAAGGGCCAGCGCGCGGAGCTCGCGAGGCAGGAGAGCCGGCTCGGCGAGCTGCAGCGCAAGATCCAGGAGGGGCGCGCCGCGCAGGCGGCGCTGCCGCGCTTCCGCGAAGAGGTCCGCCAGCTGGAGCTCGAGCTCGACCAGCTGCTGCGCATCCTGCCCGCGCGGCGCAACACCCAGGAGCTGCTGCGGCGGATCCGCGCCCTGACCGAGCAGGGGGACTTCAACCTGCTGCGCTTCACGCCCGGGGGCGAGATCGATCGCGACTTCTACAGCGAGTGGCCGATCACGATCAGCCTCACCGGCACCTACCACAACCTCGCCCTGCTGTTCGATCGGGTGAGCCGGTTCTCGCGGATCATCAACATCGAGGGCTTGAAGCTCGACGGTCGCAACGCGGGCAACCACACCCTGTCGGCGAGCTTCCGCGCCAAGACCTTCATCTACAAGGATCCGCCGCCCGAGGCGGACGCCGAGGTGGCGCCGTGACGCTCCCGAGCCGTTGGCTGGGGCTGGCCCTGGCTCCCGCCCTGCTCCTGGCGGCGGCCGCGGCGCCGGCCCAGGACGAGCCCGAGGTGGACGACGAGATGGCCGCCACCGAGGCGGCGCCGCCGGCGCTCGACATCGAGGCGATTCTCGGTGGCGAGGACGACGTCTTCGCCGGCCGCGGCTACGGCTACGATCCGGCCGACCGCAGGGATCCCTTCCGCTCGCTCGTCAGGACCCGCGAATCGGACGTCGATCGCGGACCCCGGCCCGAGGGGATCCCGGGATTGATGATCGGTGAGCTCGACCTCACCGGCGTGTTCGTGCTGCCGGAGGGACCGGTGGCGCAAGTCCAGACTTCTGATCGTGACCGCAGCTACCTTCTGCGGGTCGGCGACAAGCTGCTCGACGGCGACGTCGTCGGCGTGTCCCTTGAGGAGATTGTCTTCCGACAGATTCTCGACGATCCGACTGCGCTGACCCCGTTTCGAGAAGTGGTCAAGCGGCTGAATCCGTAGGCCTGAGGGAGGCTAGCAGGATGCGTACCAACGGGAACAGGACCAAAGCGGCGATCTCCGCGCTCATCGCGGTCGCGGTGCTTGCCGGCTGCGCTTCCAGCGGGCCGACGGAGTTGCTCGCGCCGCGACCCGAGCCGGTGCAGCCGGAAGGACCGCTGGCCTCGGCGCGGCCGGCCGAAACGGTCACGATCGACGCGATCGAGATCGCGCAGACCGACGCCGCCGCGCGGATCGACATCCGCACGAGCGAGGCGCTCGTCTGGACGACCTACCGGGACGAGGACGCGCAGCTGGTCGTCGAGCTGCCGAACAGCGAGCCGGGCGGGGCCGTGACCGACCTCGAGGCCGGCTCCGGGCTCGTCGAAGCGGTGCGGGTGAGCCGCGACTCGGTCGGCAACCGGCCGCTCACGCGGCTGCGGATCAAGACGCGCTCGCAGGCCGAACATTCCGTCAGCGCCGCTGCGGGCGGTCTCGAGGTGGAGCTCGGATCGGCCGCGGGCCTGGCCATGCTCGCGGGGGCTTCCGCCGAGGACCAGATGGCCGCGGAGACCGCGGCCCTGGAGGCGGAGGCCGAAGTGGCGGACGCCTTCCCGGAGGACGAGGCGATGGAGGACTCCGCCGCGGCGTGGCCCGCGGGGGAGGAGACCTGGACCGAGACGGCGGTGGCGCCCGACGAGGGGGCCGAGACCACCGTCTGGGAGTCCGGCGCGACAGCGCCCGAGGCGGCCGTCGAAAGCGCCGCGGCCGCGGCCGCCGCCGACGTCTGGCCGGCGACCGCCGTCGCCGCCGGGCATGCGGCGACGGAGCTGCGCGACATCGACGTCGTGCGGATCGACGACAACGTGGTCGTCCGGATCCTGGGCGACGGCGAGTTCTCCTATCAGACGCTCTCGCTCGAGGCGCCCTACCGCTACGTCGTCGACCTGGCGGGAGTCGCCAACTTCGCGCCGCGCAGCACCTACAACGGCTCCGGCGGCGAGCCCGTCGAGCAGGTGCGGGTGGCGCAGTTCAAGACGCAGCCCGAGCCGGTGTCGCGGGTGGTCGTCGATCTGGCGTATCCGGCGACCCCGGAGCTGGTCGGGCTGCCGGACGGCCTCGCCCTGAGCTTCGGCGGCGCCGCCGCCGCGGCCTGGAGCCCGGCCTCGACCCTGATCGACGACGTGGCGGCGATGGAGGCAGAGGAGCCCGCCTACGAAGCGCCCGCCTACGAGGAGCCCATCTACGAAGCGACGGTCGCCGAGCCGGTCTACGAGGCGCCGGCCGCCGAAGAGCCGGTCTACGAGGAGCAGGTCTACGAGGAGATCCCCGCGGCCTACGAGGACGTCGCCTACGAAGAGCCCGTCGTCGAGCGCTACGCCGACGCCAGCCCGATGCAGGAGCCAGTAGCGCCCGCCGAGCCGATGGCCCCGGAGGCCGAGCCCTGGGTGGCGCCCGCCGTGCCCGAGGCCGCGCCCGTGGCGGTCGACGTCCAGTTCGCCGAGCCGGCGGCCGACCCGGACCCCAGCGAGCTCTACAACTCGCAGCAGGCCGCGGGGGGCGGGGCGAAGATCTACCGCGGCGAGCCGATCACCCTCTCGTTGAAGGACGCCGACATCCGCGACCTGCTGCGGTCCTTCTCGGAGTTCAGCGGGCTCAATTTCGTCATCCAACCGTCCGTCCGCGGCACGGTCACGGTCCAGCTCACCGACGTGCCCTGGGATCAGGCCCTCGATCTGATCCTGCGGACGAACGACCTCGGCTACGAGCTCGAGGGCAACATCCTGCGGATCGCGCCGCTGAGCAAGCTGCGCGAGGAGGCAGAGGCCGAGCAGCGGCTGCGCGCCGCCCAGGCCCAGGCGGTGCCGCTGGCCACGGTCATCAAGCGCGTCAGCTACGCGCAGGCCGGGCAGGTGGCGCAGGTCCTGCAAAGCGGCGCCAACAGCGTGCTGAGCCGGCGGGGCACGGTCATCGTCGACGGCCGCACCAACACGCTGATCATCAAGGAGCTGCCCAACTTCATCGACACGGTGATCGCCGTCATCGAGACGCTCGACATCCCGGAGCCGCAGGTCATGATCGAGGCGCGGATCATCGAGACGACCAAGCGCTTCAGCCGCACGCTGGGCATCAACTGGGGCTTCGACGCCATCGCCAGCGCGGCCACCGGCAACACCACCAACCTGGTGTTTCCGAACAACGGCACGGTGACCGGCGGCGTGAACCTCGCGCAGGCCGGCAACGGAACGCTGGGAATCACGATGGGCAACGTGCTCAACACCTTCCAGCTCGACGTGGCGCTGCAGGCGGCCGAGACCGACGGCCTGATCAACATCCTCTCGGCGCCGCGGATCACGACGCTCAACAACGAGTCGGCGTCGATCCAGAGCGGTCTGCAGATCCCCATCCAGACGGTCTCGAACAACACGGTCAGCGTCCAGTTCGTCAACGCGACCTTGAGCCTGCAGGTCACGCCGCACGTGACGGCCGAGGGGACCGTGCTCATGGACATCAACATCCAGAAGCGCGAGCCGCTGCTCGCGTTCGCGGTCACCGGCTCCGCCAACGCGCCCATCGCGACCAAGGACGCGCGAACCCGGGTGATCGTGAGGGACGGCGGGACGACGGTGATCGGCGGCATCTACGAGGTCACTTCGGACGAGGGTCAGGACAGGGTCCCGGGGCTCTCCAAGGTGCCCCTGCTCAAACATCTATTCAAGAACAACCGGCAGAGTGAAGAGAACGAGGAGCTCTTGATCTTCATCACGCCGCGCGTCGTCAATCTGTAGGTGCAGGAGGCGCTCATGACTCGCATACCCAAGACGCTATTCGCCATCGGCCTGGCAGTGGGACTGACCCTGGCCGGAGGTGGCTGCGAGAGCCGCACCGAGAAGACCGACGGTGGCGGCGTGATCCTCACGATCACCGAGTGGGACGGCAGGCCCGCGATCATCGGTGTCAACGGCAACGTTCTCGTGCAGATCGACCAGATCACCCTGAGCAATGTCCCGAAGATCCCCGGCGGGGCGACGAGCCAGCTGATGAACGTCGAGGTCGAGTCCTACGAGGTGACGTTCACGCGGGCCGGCAACGGCACCCGGATTCCGACGCCGTACGTGGCTGGCGCAGGCGGCTTCGTGCCGGTCAACGGTACCGACACTTTCTTCAACCTTCCCCTCATGTCGCTCGACCAGCTGGAGAATCCCCCGCTGTCGGACCTGCTGTTCGAGAACGGCGGCGTCGACACGGAGACCGGCCTGCAGCGCATCACCCTGAATGTCCGGATCCGCTTCTTCGGCCGCACCCTCTCGGGCGACGAGGTGCAGTCGAACACGGTGACCTGGACGATCGACTTCGTCTCGTAAGGAACCGGGAGAGACCATGAGACACGCACGCAACATCTTCCGTCTGTTCGCTCTCGCCGGGGTGCTGGGCGTCGTCGCGTGGGGATGCTCGACCCAGTCGCCGACCGCGCCGAACCAGGTACCGCCGCCGCCGCCCGGGCCGCCGGGGCAGGCCTACGCCATCGCGCTGGGCTCCAATCCCAGCGGGATCGCGGTCGATCCGGACTCGACCGGCACGGAGAACACCGCCATGGTCGTCACGGTGAGTCCCGCTCCGCCGAACGAGACGACGATCCTCGTGGAGACCAACATCGGGCAGTTCGACCCCACCTTTCCCGTGCGCGCGATCGGTCTCGCGCTGGTCAACGGCAAGGCGTTCTTCACGTTGTGGGCGGGCTCGCCGGTCCAGCGCGGCATCGCGACGGTGCGGGCGACGCTGGCGGGCAGCCAGGGGGCGCTCGACGTCCCGATCGACTTCCTGTTCGCCGATTTCAACTGCAACAACCCGGAGATGAACGAGTCCGTGAACTTCATCAACACCTCGTCGACCGACGCGACGGACTTCTTCTGGGACTTCGGCGACGGCACCAGCAGCGACGAGCGCTCGCCGCTCCACATCTACGATGCGCCCGGCGCCTACTCGGTGGAGCTGACGGTGAGCAAGGTCTTCGCGCAGGTCGTGCTGCAGGCGTCGGTCCGCAAGACGGTCGACACCGCCAGCCCCACCTGCGGCGCCGTGACGTTGTAGCAGCAGGGTAGCTTTCGGGCTGGGGGGATGATTCGCGCTCCCGTCGCTGAGGTCCCCCGCGCGGCGGCACGTGAACGAGGACGGCTGCCTAGACGGACGGTCGCCGGCATCCGTATACTGCCCACGACATGAGGCGAATCTGCGCGCTGCTGGCTTGTCTTCTGGTACCCCTGGCCCCGGCCTGCGACCGGCCGACGCCGGTGGCGCCCGAGGGCTCGACCCTGACGATCACGGCCAACCCCGCGAAGATCCCCATCGACGGCACGTCCTCGATCACCGTCCTGGCCCGCAAGCTCGACGGCACGCCGGTCAACGGCGGCACCGAGATCTCGCTCTCCACCAACCTCGGGACCATCGAGGAGCTCGTGCGAACCGATCCCGGCGGGGTGGCCAGGGCGACGCTCACCGGCGACGGCCGGGTCGGCACGGCGATGGTGCAGGCCTTCTCGGGCGCGGCCGGCGAGGCCAGCATCGAGGTCACGATCGGCGGCCTGGCGGCCTTCCTGGAGGTCAGCGCCAATCCGCTCGTCATTCCCCGGGACGGCGGCGTCACCAACCTGCTGGCCCAGGCGTTCGACGTCGACGGCACGCCGCTGTCCGGAGCGTTCATCTCCTTCCGCAGCGAGATCGGCACGCTCGCGACCGGTGGCGCCTCGCAGCAGACCGGCAACTCCGGCCAGGTCACGGACACGCTCACGGTGACCCGCGAAGACATGGGGAACCTGATCGAGCCCTTCTTCCTGGTCACCGCCTCGAGCAGCGGCGCGGCGGGCGCGGTGATCGAGGAGTCGATCGAGATCGACATCGGCGGCCAGCCGGCGACGATCTTCTTCCAGGCGACGCCTACGACGATTCTGGTGACCGGCGGCACCGTGCAGCTCCTGGCGATCGTCCGCGACGGCAACTTCGATCCGCTGCCGGGCATCGACGTGAACTTCGCGACCACCGCCGGCGTCCTCGCGTCAGGCGGCAGCAGCGTCCAGACGAACAACCTGGGAGAGGCTCGCGACACGCTGACCGCGACGCAGAGCGATCTGCTGGCCGTCCCCGGGGGCTCTTTCAACGTCAGCGTGTTCACGGGCGGCATCGGTGGCGTCGTGCTCTCGGTGACGCAGGTCATTCGCATCCAGACCGACGTTCCCGTGGCCAGCTTCACGGCCGTCCCCGTCGACGAGCTGCCGTGCCTGGAGTACGTCTTCACGAGCACCAGCACGGGGCAGGTGCCCCTGACCTGCGATTGGACGCTCGACGGGGACAACCGCACCGGTTGTGCTTCCTTCAACTGGTCCTTCAACGAGGGGGGCGCCCCCCAGCGCTCGGTGACCCTGAGGGTCAGCAACAACCTGGGCGTCGACACGGCGACCAGCGACGTGGACGTCCCCTACACCGGCGGCGTGAACTGCAACTAGCGCGGCGGGCCGCCGGCCCCGCCGCCGCCGTGCCGCGACACCCGAGCCCGTGGGGCCGGGGGTCGCAGGGGAGCGTGAGCGCTTCCGCGCGGCCCCCTTGCTATACTCGCGCCGTCGTCAACGACGGTCCCAAGGCGGTTCGCGTTCGGATTGCGAAGCAGCGCAGGGCTGTGGCCTACTCGGCGCCTTCCGGGCGTCCGCGGCAATCCGAAGGGGGCGCCCGAAGGCCATCCGGTGACGGCGAGCGACGGCCATGACTCCCGAAGACTTCTCGGACTCCCAGCTCGAGGCGCTCCGCGGCCGGTGGCAGGCGGACCCGAGCCCGCATCTGTCGCTGCAGCTGGCCGACCTCTACCGCCGGCGCCGCCGCCTGGCGGATGCCCTGGCGGTGCTCGAGCAGGGGCTCGCGGCGCATCCCGACCACGTTTCCGTGCGGGTGGCGCTCGGGCGCTACCGGCTCGAGGCGGACGATCCCGAGGTGGCGGCACGGGTGCTGCTCGAGGTCGTCGACCGGGACGCGGGGCACCTGGTGGCCAACAAGCTCCTCGTCCGGGCCTATCTCGCCCTCGGCGACCGCCAGCGCGCCGCGGACCGTCTCGATCTCTACTCCGTGCTCAACGACGGCGATCCGGAGCTCGCGGCACTGCGGGCCGCGCTGACGGAGCCGGCAGCGGGCTCCCTGACGGACTTGCGGCCGCCGGGCCGGAGATTGGTGCGGGGAGCGCTGGACCGGCCGCCCTTTCCCAGCCTCCTCGTCTCCCCGCTCGAGCCTGCGCGGCTGACCGGGCCCCTCGGCCCGATCTCCGCGACGGCCGCCGAGCCCCTGCCGGCTCCGGCGTCCGACCCGAGCCCGGCGGCCGGCGACGGCGACGAGATCTCCGCCGAGCTCATCGCCGCGCTGATCGACCAGCCTTCGGAGCCGATCGAGGAGGAGGAAGAGCCGATGGAGCTCGAGGCCGCGATGCTCGAGCCCGGGCCGGGGGACGAATCGGCGGCGCCCTGGACGGAGGCCGATTCCCGGGAGCCGGAGCCCGTGGCCCAGCCGCCCGAGATCCAGTGGCCGAAGCCCCGGCCGGGAAGGGCGCTCGAGCCGGAGCCGGAAGCGGAGGGCGCGCTCGCGCCGCGCGAGGTCGACCGCGGCTCGGCGGCGACCGCTACCCTGGGGGCCCTCTATCTCGCCCAGGGACATCTCGACGAGGCCGCGGCGACGTTCGAGCAGGTGCTGCGGCGCGACGGGGAGGACGCCGAGGCGCGCGCCGGGCTCGAGGAGGTGGCGCGGCGCCGCGGAGCGGGGCGGGCTCGGGGCGCCGTCCCCGGCGGCCGCGTGGGGCGCAGAATCGAGCTTCTCGAGGCCTATCTCGTTAGAATCCGCGCAGCGGCAGATCGGCTGTCCGCTTGATCGCATTCCGGCGGCACGGAGGGGCGGCGTGTTTCGCGAGCGTTTGACGGAGATTCGGCGAGTGGTGGCCGGTGCCCGGGTCGTGTGCCTCGCCGCCGGCGACGGCATCGCGGTCGAGACGGTCGGGGGCGAGGACCTGGACGTCGAGGTCCTCGTGGCCGAGTTCGTCGCCATGGCCAAGGGGGTCGCCAGCGAGCAGCGGGCGATCGGCGTCGGCGAGACCGTCCGCCTGGAGATCGAGACGAAAGAGTGGGTGGTGATCCTGCACCGCCTGCGAGGCGACTATTACCTGGTTCTGGCGCTGGAGGCCGGGCAGCCCGTCGGGCGGGCCCGTTTCGAGCTGCAGCGCGCGGCGCCGAGATTCGAGAACGAGCTGGCCTGAGGGGCGGCGCGGCGCCGCCGCGCGAAGCCCACGGGCGCGACAGGGGACGATCCGGGTGCTGACCTTCGAACAGATCAAGGAACTGATAACGCTGGTGGCCGAGAACGGTCTCGACGGTGTGGAGATCGAGCGCTCGGGCTTCAAGGTCAAGATCGAGGGCCGCCGGCCGGCGCCGGCCGCGGTGGCCGCCGCGCCGGTCCGAGACCCGGATGCAGCGCCTCCCGCCACGGCGTCCGGCGATGCCGTCGCCGCGGCCGTCGCCGCGCCGGAGTCCGCGCCCGCGACCGCGGTCTCGGAGACCGCCGAGATCGTCAAGTCGCCCATCGTCGGCACCTTCTACGCGGCTCCCAATCCCGAGTCGCCGCCCTACGTCCGGGTGGGCGACCGGGTCGACGTGGGGCAGGTGCTGTGCATCGTCGAGGCGATGAAGCTCATGAACGAGATCGAGTCGGACGTCGCCGGCGTCGTCGTCGAGATCCTGCCCAAGAACGGGCAGCCGGTCGAGTTCGGCGAGCCGCTGTTCGCCATCCAGGCCGGCTGAGCGGACGACCCCTTCGCGGTCCGGAGCTCGAGGGACGATGTTCAAGAGAATCCTGATCGCCAATCGCGGCGAGATCGCTCTCAGAATCAACCAGGCGTGCCGCGAGCTCGAGGTCGAGACGGTCGCCATCCACAGCACGGCGGACGCCGAGTCGCTGCACGTCACCTACGCCGACGAGAGCGTCTGCATCGGCCCGCCGGCCTCGACGGACAGCTACTTGAACATCACGGCGATCCTCGCCGCGGCCGAGATCACGGGCGCCGACGCCGTCCACCCGGGCTACGGCTTCCTGGCCGAGAGCGCGGACTTCGCCGAGATGGTGGCGGAGTGCAACCTCACGTGGATCGGGCCGCGGCCCGAGAGCATCCGCCTCATGGGCAACAAGGCGGAGGCGCGGCGGACGGCGGCCGCGGCCGGCGTGCCGGTGCTGCCCGGCAGCTCGGGGCCGCTCGCGTCGGCCTCCGAGGCCGTCGCTCTGGCGGCCGAGCTCGGCTTTCCGGTGATCCTCAAGGCGTCGGCGGGCGGCGGCGGGCGCGGCATGCGCATCGCCAGGAGCGCCGCCGAGGTGGAGAATCTCTTCTCGACCGCGAGCCAGGAGGCCGAGCGGTCCTTCGGCGACGGCGCGATCTACATGGAGAGGTACCTCGTCGAGCCGCGGCACGTCGAGTTCCAGGTCCTCGGCGACCGCTTCGGCAAGGTGATCCACCTCGGCGAGCGCGAGTGCTCGATCCAGCGCCGCCATCAGAAGCTGCTCGAAGAGGCGCCGTCCCCGGCGCTCACGCCCGAGCTGCGGCGCGAGATGGGCGAGGCGGCCGTGCGGTTGACAGCGTCGGCGGGGTACGAGAACGCCGGCACCATCGAGTTCCTGCTCGATCTCGACGGCAGCTTCTACTTCATGGAGATGAACACCCGCATCCAGGTCGAGCATCCCGTCACGGAGCTGGTCAGCGGCGTCGATCTGGTCAAGGAGCAGATCCGGATCGCGGCCGGCGAGCCGCTCACGGCCGACGCCGGGTTCGAGGGGGGCGTCTTCGAGCCCCGGGGCCACGCCATCGAATGCCGGATCAACGCCGAGCATCCCGACAGCTTCGCGCCCTCGCCCGGCCTCGTCACCACGTTTCATCCGCCGGGGGGACCGGGCGTTCGCGTCGACACCCACGTCTACGAGCACTACCGGATCCCGCCGTTCTACGATTCCCTGGTCGCCAAGCTGATCTGCCACGGGCGCGACCGCGCCGAGGCCATCGCCCGCACCCGCCGCGCGCTCGACTTCTTCGTCGTCGAGGGCGTCCATACGAGCATCCCCATGCACCAGCGCATTCTGCGCGATCCGGACTTCGTGGCCGGGCGCCTGTCGACCCGTTTCATGGAGCGGTTTCCGGCGCCCAAGAAGCGGTCCTGAAGGGCCGTCTCGCGGCGGCGTGGCCTCGCGCCGGAGGTCGTGGGACAATGGCGCCACCATTGACGCTGCATCGGGTGCTCGGAGGAGGATCGCATGAGCTCGCAGGAACAGTTCGGCAGCCGGTGGGGTCTCGTGCTGGCCACCCTGGGCATGGCCGTGGGGACCGGCAACATCTGGCGCTTTCCCCGGATCGTCGCCAGCAACGGCGGCGGCTCCTTCCTCGTCGCGTGGGTGGTCTTCCTGCTGATCTGGTCGGTGCCCCTCATGATGGCCGAGTTCGCGTTCGGCAAGCGCACCCGCAAGGGGACCATCGGGGCGTTCTCGGCGCTCATGGGCCGGCGCTTCGGCTGGATGGGCGGCTGGGCGGCGCTGTGCGCCACGGCGATCGGCTTCTACTACTCGGTCGTCGCCGGCTGGTGCGTGCGGTTCCTCTGGGCTTCGCTCACGGGCGAGCTCGCCGCCAGCGATTCCGCGACCCTCTGGGCGTCCTTCACCGGCTCCTACCAGCCGATCGTGACCCACCTCGTCGTCATCTCGACCTGCACGGCCGTCGTCTGGTTCGGCGTTCGCGGCATCGAGCGCGTGGCGACCGTGCTGATCCCCACGCTCTTCGTCCTCGTCGTGATCCTGGCCGTCCGCGCCGTCACCCTGCCCGGCGCCGAGCGCGGGCTCGCCTTCCTGTTCCAGCCCGAGTGGAGCGCGCTCGCGGACTACAACATCTGGCTTCAGGCGCTGACCCAGAACGCCTGGGACACGGGCGCCGGATGGGGGCTCATCCTGACCTACGCCGTCTACATGAAGGCGCGCGAGGACGTGCCCTTGAACGCCTGCCTCATCGGCTTCGGCAACAACTCGGTGTCGCTGCTGGCCGGAATCATGGTGCTGTGCACGGTCTTCGCCATCAATCCCGAGGCGCAGGCGGAGATCGTCGGCGCCGGCAACGAAGGCCTCACGTTCATCTGGATGCCGCAGCTCTTCGCGCAGATGCCGGGCGGCCGCGTCTTCATGGTCCTCTTCTTCCTGGCGCTGACCTTCGCCGCGATCACCAGCATGATCTCGATGATCGAGCTCGCGGCGCGCAACCTGATGGACGGCGGCATGCGCCGCCGCCGGGCCGTCACCTGGATCGGAGCGGGGGTGGCGGTCTTCGGGCTGCCCTCGGCCCTGTCGCTCGAGGTGTTCCGCAACCAGGACTGGGTGTGGGGCGTCGGCCTGATGCTGTCCGGCCTCTTCTTCGCCCTGGCGGCCCGCAAGTTCGGGCTCGAGAAGCTGCGCACCGAGGACGTCAACGGCGAGGGCAGCGACATGACGGTAGGCCGCTGGTGGAGCTTCGTCGTCGGCGTTCTCGTGCCCGTGCAGGCCGTCGTGCTGATGGTCTGGTGGCTGTGGTCGGCGTACCGGGACAACCCGGACGGTTGGCTCGACGTCTTCAGCTCGTTCAGCGTCGGCACGGTCATCGTCCAGTGGGCGATCGGCCTCACGGCGCTCGTTCTCTACAACCGCTGGCGCATGGGGCGCGAGGAGGCATCATGACCGGTACCGCGATCGCGATGATGGGGGTCGTCTGCGGCTTCGTCTGGGGCGGGTTCTGCTACCTCCTGGCGCGGGCGATCCGCAGCGAAGCCGGCAAGTCCTGAGGCCGGGATGGGGCTCGAGGGCCGGCGAGGGTCGAGGGTCTTCCTGACCGGGTTCATGGGCGCCGGCAAGAGCACGGCCGGCCGCGCTCTGGCGGCGCGTCTCGGCGTGCCGCTGGTCGACCTCGACGCCGAGGTCGAGCGCGCGGCCGGGTCGACCGTCGCCGAGATCTTCGAGCGCCACGGCGAGGCGCGATTCCGCGCCCTCGAGAGCGCTGCGCTCGCGCGCTGCGGCGAGCTTGAGGCGTGCGTGGTGGCCACGGGCGGCGGAGCGCCGATCGATTCTCGGAACCGCGCCTGGATGGCGGAGCACGGGCAGGTGATCTGGCTCGACCTGCCCTTTGCGGCCCTCCGCGGGCGGCTGGCCGGAGCGGCGGATCGGCCGCTCGGCCGCGACCCCCGGCAGGCCGAGAAGCTGTTCCGCGAGCGCCTGCCCGCCTACCGGGAGTGCGATCTGCGGATCGCCGCCGACGGACGGACCGTGGACGAGATCGCGGACGAGATCGCCGCGCATCTCGCCCGCGAGCGCTAGAACGCAACGCCGAGCCCTGCGATAGGGTGGAGCCGTGGCGACGAGCACCGTCGAGGACTATCTGAAGACGATTCTCCTGGCCGAGGGCGAGCGCGGCGGCCTGGTCAACATGGGCCGCATCGCCGAGGCTCTGGGGGTGGCGCCCGGCACCGTGACGGCGATGGTCAAGACCCTCGCGCAGAGCAATCTCGTCGACTACGAGCCCTACAGCGGCGTCCAGCTGACGGACGCCGGCCGCCGGCTGGCCCTTCACGTGCTGCGCCGCCACCGGCTGGTCGAGCTCTTCCTCGTGCAGGTGCTCGGGATGAGCTGGAGCGAGGTGCACCGCGAAGCGGAAGAGCTCGAGCACGCCGTCTCCGATCGCCTCATCGAGCGCCTGGACGAGATCCTCGGCTTCCCGTCCGTCGATCCGCACGGCGATCCGATCCCCGACGCCGAAGGAGTGCTCGCCCAGCCGCAGCTCGCCAGCCTCGGCGTCTGCGCCCGCGGGGAGCGCGTGAAGGTGCGGCGGGTCAGCGACCAGGGCGAGAGCTTCCTCGGCCGGCTCGACGAGCTGGGCCTCGTGCTCGGCTCCACGGTGACCCTGATCGCCCGCGACGAGGCGGCCGACACGGTCGTGCTCGAGAACGCGGCGGGCCAGCGGGTGCAGCTCGGCCTGCGCGCCGCCGGCAAGATCTGGGTCGAGCGCCCCGTCGGCGAGCCGGCGTCGCGCTAGCCGGCGGGCCGGCACCGAGGTCACGCTAGGCGGAAAGAGGCCGGCGCCCTCCTCCCCGGAATGCGACCTTCGCGGTGCCTTCCGCCGTCCACCTGGGAGTCGGAGGACGCGAGTGCATTGCCGCCGGCCGAGGGGGCGCGTAGCATCGCCCTGCCATGAGGAGACGGCTGGCGGGCGTGCTACTGCTTCTCGGCTGCGCGGGGGTGCCGGAGCCGGTCGTGCTGCCGCCGGCGCCGGCCGGCGAGGTACCGCATCTCGAGGAGCGGGCGCTCCTGCTGCTGCTCGTCGATCAGCAGCTCTTCGATCCCTTCACCGTCGAACGGGTGCGGGCGCTGGGCTCGGAGATGAGGATCGAGCTGGCTCGCTCGCTGGGCCGGGCGGGCGATCTCGCGGCCCGGCCGGTGTTGGAGGATCTGCTGCTCGACGGCGACCCCGAGGTACGGCGCGAGGCCGCGTTCGCCCTCGGCGTGCTCGGGGACGGCGAGGCGATCGGCACCCTGGCGCGTGCCGCGCGAGACCCGGACGGGGAGACCGGCCGGCTGGCGGTCGAGGCGCTGGCCAAGCTCGACGCGCCGCTCGAGCGGGTGCTTGGATCCGTGCAGGGACTGCGGGCCGACGCGTACTGGGCCCGTCTCGTGCCCTCGCTGGCCCGGTTGCCGGCGCCGGCGGCTCTGCCGACCGTGCGGCGGGCGCTGCTCGAGGGCGGCCCCGCCGTGTACGGCGGCGCCATGTACGCGCTCGCTCGCGAGCCCGACGCCGCCTCGCTGCCCATCCTGCGCGAGCTGCTCGCCGACCCGGATCCGTGGCTGCGGTCGCTGGCCGCGCGCGCGCTGGGCCGGATCGGCGAGGCCGGCGACCTCGAACGGCTCGCGCCGCTGCTCGAGGAGAGGGAGTCCGGGCCGGTCGTCCAGGCCTTGCAGAGCGCCCGCCGGCTGGTGGCCGGGGGCCTGGCGGCGCCGCCGCCCGGCTGGGCGCCACGGCTGCTGTCGCTGCTCGACGACCCGCGGGCCGGCGTGCGGCTGAGCGCCATCGAGACCGCCGGCGCCTGGGGCGCGGACGCCGCGCTGGGAGCGGCGCTGCGCGAGCGCTTCGAGACCGCCGCGGGCCGCGAGCGCGAGCTGGCTCTCCTGGCCCTGGCGGCGGCGCGGCATCCGCGGGCGAAGGAGTCGATCGGAGCCGCCAGCCTGGCGGCCGACGCCGTGCTGCGGCAGCGGGCCGCGGCCGCCGCCGGCCTCGTCGAGGACCGCCCGGTCCTGAAACGCCTGCTCGCCGATCCGGCGCCGGCCGTGCGCGCCGCCGCCTTTGGCGAGCTCCTGGGGCTCGACGGCGTGGAGGCGTCCCTGACGGCGCGGCAGGCCCTCGCCGATCCCGACCCCACGGTGCGCGCCGGAGCCTTCGAATGGGCGAGGGAGCACCCGCTCGTGCCGGTCGTCGAGCTGCTCGCGGCGCTGGGTGGGATGGGCGAGACCGACGTCGTCGAGGCCCAGCTGGCCGCCCTGGGAGCGTTGGAGGCCCGCGCCGGGGCCGCCCCCGAAGAGTGGGAGGCGGTGGTCGCCGCGCTCACCCTGCTGGCCGAAGGAGCGGACTTCGTCCTGCGGCGGCGAGCGGGCGAGACCCTCGTTCGCCTTGGCAAGGCCGCGCCTCCCGTGGGCCCCGTGGCCTCGACGAGGACGTTGGCCGTCTATCGCGATCTCGTGAGGCGGGCCTGGCCGGAGCGGACGGTGCGCCTGTCGACCTCCCGCGGCGACGTCGACCTGCGGCTGGAGTGCCGGCAGGCGCCTCTCACCTGCGTCAACTTCCTGCAGCTCGTGGGCGTCGGCTTCTACGACGGGCTGACGTTTCACCGGGTCGTGCCCGACTTCGTCGTCCAGGGCGGCGACCCCCGCGGCGACGGCTTCGGCGGACCGGGCTACATGATCCGCGACGAGATCAACCGCCTCCGGTACGAGCGAGGCCGGGTCGGCATGGCTCTCGCCGGGCCGCACACGGGCGGCAGCCAGTTCTTCATCACCCTCTCGCCGCAGCCTCACCTGGACGGCGGCTACACGATCTTCGGCCGCGTCGTCGCCGGCGACGAGCTGCTCGACGAGCTCGTCCAGGGCGACGTCATCGAGTCGGCACGCGAGATCGCCGTCGGGGACTGACGGCGGCGGCCGGCGGCGTCCGCGGGCGGATCCCGTGGGTTAGACTCGCCGCGCCGATGAGGGAGAGCTTCAGCAAGAGCCTGGGCTTCACGCTCCAGTTCCTGGCCCTGATCGTCGTGGGGACCGCCCTGCTCGTCGGCCTCGTGTACGAGGCGCTGAGGGCCGAGCTGACCATGCTGGCCGTCGGCGGGGGCATCTTCCTGCTCGGCCGCCGGCTACGCGGCTCCGACTAGGCGAGAATCGGCGGCATGTCGGGACGCTCCGCCCCGGCCCGTCGACCTCCGCCGCATCCTGCAACCTTCGCCGCGAACGGACCGTAGAAGAATGGCAGCCGAGAGCCCCGAGCGGAGCGATGCCGAACTGGTGGCCGAGGCCTTGAAGGGACGTGAGGAGTGTTTCGGTGATCTCGTCAGCAGATATCAGGGACCGTTGGTCAACTACCTCTACCGGATGGTGCGCCAGCCCGGCGAGGCCCACGACCTCGCCCAGGACGTCTTCATCAAGATCTACCAGGCGCTCGATCGCTA
Source organism: Acidobacteriota bacterium (assembly GCA_029862975.1). Classification (GTDB taxonomy): domain Bacteria; phylum Acidobacteriota; class Thermoanaerobaculia; order Multivoradales; family JAHEKO01; genus CALZKB01. Next base: position 3,478 of record JAOTWP010000043.1, on the reverse strand, counting down.
CGATCCGCAGTACAAGTTCTCGACCTGGCTCTTCCGGATCGCCCAGAACGCGGCGATCGACCGGATCCGCAAACGGCGCGTCTCCATGGTGTCGATGGACCGGCCCAGCGACGACGACGAGGGACCGTGGGAGTTCGCGGGTCACGACCCGGACCCGTACCGCGATGCGCGCAACCGCGAGCGTGGCGACGCCATCCAGAGCGCCATCGACGCGCTGCCCTGGGAGTACCGGGAGCTGATCGTCATGCGCCACTATGGAGAGCTGTCCTACGAGGAGATCGCGCAGGCGAAGGGGATGCCGCTGGGCACCGTGAAGAACAAGCTGTTCCGAGGCCGCCAGATGCTCAAGGAGAGCCTGGCGGATTTTCTGACCGATTGACGACCGAGCGCGCCATGAGCGATCTGGACCCGAGCCAAGTGACCGAGCTGCTGTACCTGGAGCCCGACGGCGAGCTGACCCGCCGTCAGATCTCCCAACTGGAGGCGCTGGCCGCCGCTTCGCCGGAGATGGCCAGGGAGCGGCGCGAGCTGGCGCGTCTCCACGCGCTCCTCGTGGAGTCCAAGATCGAGGTCCGGGCGGGCTTCCGGTCCGACGTCATGGCGAGCCTGCCGGCCGCCGGCTGGGCCGCCCGGCACCCGCGGACCTGGTGGGTGGCGGCCGCCGTCCTCGCACTCCTGGGTGGCGCCGCCGGCCTGCTCGCGGGGCTCAGCGCCGCGCGACTCGAGCCGGCGTCGCCGTTCGTCGCCGCCCTGGGCGCGCTGGGCGACCTGCTCGTCTCTTCGCTGACGGCGGGCGCCGGGCTGCTGGGCGCTTCGTGGCGCGGCATCGGGCTGGCCCTCGGCGATTGGCTGGGCCAGTCCGTCCCCAACGCCCTCGCCTTCGGCGTCGTGCTCGCCGGCGTCGGCGTCCTCCTCCTGCGCCGCCTGCGGCGTCGCGCCCGCCCCGCGCCGGCGGCCGTCGCGGCCCCGTCGCGGACGGACGGCTCCGCCGTCGAGTAGGCTACGCCTCGATGGAGAGGGCGCGGCACCCGCGGGGGCTCGGGATCGTGGGGTTCGCGGCCCTCCTCGTCTGGGCGGCGGCGCCCGGCCGGGCGGCGCCCGCGCTGCGGATCGCCGCCGGCAGCATCGCCCGCAGCGAGGTCGTCGCCATCGGGCGCGACGCGCTCGTCCTCGGGGAGGCGCGCAAGGACGTCGCCGTCATCAACGGCGACGCGCGGATCGAGGGGACGGTCGCGGGGGACGTCATCGTGCTGGGGGGCTCGGTGCGGCTCGGCGGCCGCGCCCGCGTCGCCGGCGACGTCTTCGCCGTCGGCGGCGAGATCGCCACCGGTCCCGGAGCCCAGATCGACGGCCGCGCCGTGGCCTATCCGTCGATCGGGGCCGCCTGGCTGACGCTCCTCGAAGGGCCGAGCTTGGGGCTCTCCGCCGCCTCGCCGGTCGTTCTGGCGGCCAAGCTCGCCCTGCTGACGGCCTGGCTCGCGCTCGCGATGCTGCTGCTCGTCGTGGCGGGCCACGACGTGCTGGCGGCCTCGGCGGTCGCGGCCGTCGAGCCGGCCCGCAGCTTCTTGACCGGGCTCACCGCGGTCCTGGCCCTCTTTCTCGTGGCCCTGGCGCTCGCGGCGTTCGTCCCCGGAGTCGCCGGCGTGCCGCTCCTGGCCCTCGTCGTCCTCTGCGCCCTGCTGCTCAAGCTCTGGGGCATGGTCGCCGTCTTCCACGCCGTCGGGGAATGGCTGTGGCGGCTCGTCCTCAAGCGCCGGCCGCAGCCCCTCAACGCGGCCACCGCCGGCCTGCTCGTCCTCGGCGCCGTGAAGCTCGTCCCCTGGGTCGGCACCGTCGTCTGGTGGACCGCGACCTTCGTCGGCGTCGGCGTCGCCCTCACCACCAAGTTCGGCCGCCGGGAGCCCTGGCTCGAGCCCGCCGTGCCCGCCCGGCTGGCCTGGGAGCCCCGCGCGCCGCGCGCCGGGCGTTGACCCGGCCGGCGGCCGCCAGGCGCCCTCAGGCCGTCGACCGCCGGATCGGGATCACCGGTCGGTCGCCGGGAGACTCGGGGTACGACAGGGTGGGCACCCGCAGCCCCGGGGCGCCGGGCGCCGCGCGTCGATGCCGAGGCCGGCCGCTCCATGCCCGGCGCGCTACGGCGCTGGCGGCCGGTGGCGGCGTCTCGAGGACCAGGGTGGCGGCGTTGAAGCCCAGGGACAGCGCGCGCTGCACGCGGTGCCATACGCGGCGCCAGCCCCTCGCTGGCTCGGCGGGGTCGCGGGCGGTGAAGCCCAGCTCGCCCGCGAGGCGCAAGAAGTCGCGGTAGCGGTAGTAGTGCATGTCGCCGAGCGTCTGGCGGTCGCCGGAAGAGCGTTTGGTCCGACGCCGCAGGGCGATGTAGCGGCTGGCGAGGCCGCGGGGCAGGAAATTGATGCCCCACAGGTGGTAGTGCGGGTCGCGGTGGGCCCAGCGGTTGATGACCGTGGCCACGCAGCGGCCTCCGGGCGCCAGAACGCGGCGGACCTCGCGGAGCAGCCCCACGGGATCCTGGACGTGCTCCAGCACCTCGAGGCAGGCCACGGCGTCGAAGGAGCCGTCGGCGAACGGCAGCTGCTCGCCGGCCGCGGCGACGGCCGCCACGTCGAGGCCGTAGCGCTCGCCGCGGCGGCGGGCGACGGCGCAGTTGCGCCACCGCAGGTCGAGGGCCGTCGTGGCGAGGCCGCGGGCGTCGAGCGCCACGGCAAGACCGCCGCGGCCGCAGCCGAGGTCGAGAACCCGCCGCCCGCGAGGCTCCGCCTGGCCGGTGAGCAGCGGCAGCAGCCGCGGCAGGCGCCGAGCCTTGACGACCTCGTCCCACAGGCGGCGGCCGGCGAGGTCGGAGAGGTCGCGGCGCCACGAGTTGGCCTCGAGCCCCGGCCGGATGCCAAGGCGGATGGCCGCTTCCACCGCCGGGTCGCGCCGTGGCCGGCGACCGAGCCCCTTGCCGGCTCGCGCCGCGAGCCCGCCGGGAGACCAGGCGGCGCGCTCGGCGGCGTCGATGGCGGCGGCGGCGCGGTGTGCCAGCGCGTCCGCCAGCAGATCCGTGAGCGGCAGATTCGTCTGCCGATAGTCGAGGCTCGCCGTGGCCGCCGCCGCCGTCTGGCCGAGGCGGCGCGCGAGCTCGCGGTCCTCGAGCACCCGCCGGAGGGCGCGAGCCAGGGCCCTGGGATCCTCCGGGGGCGTCAGGAGCCCGCTCACGCCGTCCGCGACGAGCTCGGGGATCCCCGCCACGGCGCTGGCCACGACCGGGGCTCCGCTCGCCATCGCCTCGACGAGGACGTTCGGCACCCCGTCCCGGTTGCCGTCGGCGAGCACCTTCGACGGAATCGCGACGACCGTGGCCCAGGCGAGCCAGGTGGGGAGGTCCTGCTGGGGGACGAATCCGTGGAGGACGACCCGGTCCTCGAGACCGCGCCGGCGGATGAGCTTCTCGAGGTGCCGCCGCTCCCGGCCGTCGCCG
>JAOTWP010000164.1 GCA_029862975.1 Acidobacteriota bacterium | reverse complement strand
GCCTGTAATCGAAGGGCGAGAAACGGATCTCCCATTGGGAAGCTCTGCGGCGATCGGATCGCCTTTTCTCCCGGAGCCCGTAGGGGCCAGGCCCAGGGTTCGGCTAATCGAAGCAGGGTCGAGACTTTCTCCAAGGAACTTCAGAGTCACTTGCATCGGCGTCGCCCCTGCGCCGTGAAGGTAGCGGCTGCGACCGCGACCCAGGAGACGCCGTAAGAGCTCGAGAAGTCGGATCACCTCAGGAGGCTCCGCAACGGATGGAAGATGCTACCCGCTCTTCGCAAAGACCTATGTCCCGTGCAAGCACCCCGGCCGCAAAACGTCCTGGGAGATCACCGGCGCGGCCCGCAGGGCCGTGTCCGGTGCAGCGAACGGTTAGAGCGCTTTCTCCGCCATTGGCATCCACGGCCGTACCACCTCGCTTGGCAGAGCCAGGCTCTACGTGGAAATGGCCTGTGCACCAAGTGTTAGAAGATCAAAAGCAAGCACGCCAGTCTCACGCCGTATGTGGCGATCAGCCCTAATGCTGGCGGCCTGCTTTCGGAGATGTGCTTTGAGTTCGACAACCATCGGATGCTTGAGGCGATCAATACGATATCGCGCGTTCTTCAGATCGGATTCGAGTTCTGACAACAGTCCTGGCGCTAAAGAGGCTGAACTGAGCCAGTCTAACCCAGCCTTAAGGACGGTGTCGCTCTGAGCCTTCCTGTGCCACCTCTGACAAGCAGTAGCTCCCGCTGATGAGAAGTCGGAAGCCGCAGAACGAAGTGCTTCAGAAATCTCGCCAGAGTACGCATAGGCCTCGTGCCCAAGTTGATCGTCACCGCTCGCCAGCGAACGAAGATTGGTTGCCCATCTCATCTGATGGCTACCGTAGCGTCCATCCCAGAACGGGAAATACCCTGCGGCGAGGTTGACCTCGATTAGCTTGTTTCGGCGGGAGTGAGTGACTATCAGGAACTGGAAGGTGCGTCCGGACAATGGAGCCCGGAACTGGTGCCCAGGCTTGGCGCCGGGAACCAGAGTGAACTCGTATCCCAGACCGGCAAGAATGGCGGGAAATACTGCCTTGATGTTGCCCATGGGGGTCGCCTGGGTGTGGAGTTCGACCACGTTGTTCAGTAGTTGAGGTTGTCCATCCAAGCCTCTTCGGAGAATCCTGGTAGCGCGTACGGGATTTGAACCCGTGTTACCGGCTTGAGAGGCCGGCGTCCTAACCACTAGACGAACGCGCCAGCGGGTGGGGAACGTAGCAAATCCGGTGGGGGGGTGCAAGCCGGCGGGGGTGGTAAGTGCCGGAAGGGACGGGGGTTGGGGGCCGGGTGGAGGGCGGGCGAGTGGTATCCTCCGCGCCGTGACGCACCGGGCACTCCTTCTTGCGGCGGCGCTGGGCGCGCTTGGGGTGGTCGTGCCCTTGCGGGCCCTGGGTCCGGCGCCGGCGGAGAGCGAGAAGGAGCGGGAGCTGCCGCTCGCGCAGATGGTGGGGAGCCTCGAGATGGAGGGGCGCAGCTCGCCGCTCGCCGTGATGCTGATGCGGCGCGGGCCGCTCTTCTCCGTCCGGCAGGTGGTGGAGCGGCTCGGGGGCGAGCTGCACGTCGGGCCGTTCCAGCAGGGCCACGAGCTGAAGCTCGGCGACACGAGCTTTCTCTTCGGCCCGGAGAGCGCCGCCGTCACCTTCGGCGGGGAGATCGTCTCGCTCTCGCAGCCGCCCCAGCTCGGGCCGGGCGGCCTCGCGGTGCCGCTCGATCTGCTGGAGGCGGTCTACACGGAGCTCGACGGCAAGCGCTTCGCGTGGCGCGAGCGGGAGGGGCGGCTCGTCGTCGACTCCGGCAGCCTGCGGGTCCTGCCGGTGGCCGTCGACGTCGTCCACCTCCAGGGGGTGAGCACGGTGGTCCTGCAGTTTCCCGCCCGCCCGCGCTACCGGATCGTGGACGGCCCGGGGCGGGTCACCGTGCACGTGCTCGGCGACCGGATCCAGCCGCCGGCGCGGGTGGCCCGGGCGCGCGAGGGGTTGATTCGCGACGTCCGGTTCGGCCCCCAGGACGTGACGATCCTGCTGGCGCCGGGGGCCGGGACCGAGAGCTACGAGCTCGCGGACCCCTACCGCCTCGTCTTCGACGTCTTCCCGGGCGGCGCCGTGGCACCGGCCGGCGGCACGCCGGCCCTGCCGCCCCCCCGCCGCGACCGGATTCCCACGATCGTCATCGACCCCGGCCACGGCGGCAGCGACGAAGGCGCCAAGGGCGGAGCGCTGGTCGAGAAGGACCTGACGCTGCGGCTGGCGCGCCTCCTGCGCGGCAAGCTGCTGGAGGCGCTGCCCGTCCGCGTCGTCCTCACCCGCGACGAGGACGCCGACCTGCCCCTCGACACCCGGGCGGCGCTGGCCAACCAGCTCAAGGCCGAGCTCTTCGTCTCGCTCCACCTCAACTCCTCCTTCGGCAGCCGCGCCACCGGCGCCGAGACCTACTTCCTGAGCCTCGACGCCAGCGACGAGCGCGCCGAGCTGGCCGCCCTCGACGCCAACCGGGCCGGCGGCGACCCGCTCACCGACCTCGAGCTCATCCTCTGGGACATGGCCCAGAGCCGCCACTTGAACGCCAGCCAGCGGCTCGCCTCGCTGATCCAGGGCGAGCTCAACGAGACGCTCGGCCTGCGCGACCGCGGGGTCAAGCAGGCGCCGTTCCGGGTCCTCATGGGCGCGGCGATGCCCGCCGTCCTCGTCGAGCTCGGCTTCCTGAGCAACCCAGCCGAGGTGGACAGGCTCGAGGATCCGCTCTACCAGAACGAGCTCATGGACGCGCTCACCCGCGCCCTCGTGCGCTACCGGGCCGCGACCTGGGTGCCGGCGGGCGCCTCCGCGAGCGCCACCGAGGTTCCGGAATGAGACGCGGCCAGGCGCTCGCCTTCGTCGGCGCCGCCGTCGCGGTCGGGCTCGCGGCCGGCGTGCTGTGGACGCGCCGCGGTCCCGAGGCCGACGCCTCGGCTCCTGCCGGCCGTCCGGAGTCCGTGGCCGCGATCGCCGGCAGCGTGACGCTCTACTTCCCAGGCGACGACGGCCGCCTGCACGCCGAGACCCGGGCGCTCGACACCGACACCGAGGCCGGGGAGCTGGCGCGCCGGGTCGTCGCCAACCTGATCGGCGGCCCGGAGGGCGAAGGGCTCTTCGCCCCGCTGCCGGCGACCACCGAGATCACGAGCTCCTTCCTGGGCGCCGACGGCACCCTCTACCTCGATCTATCGTCGGCCGAGCACGCCCTGCCGCCGGTCGCCGGCTCGCAGCGCGAGCTGCTGGCCGCCTACAGCCTCGTCAACTCGGTCTGCGGCAACGTCCCGCGCATCCGCGGCGTCGCCCTCTTGTGGAACGGCGAGCAGCGCGTCACGTTCGGCGGCAACCTCGACACGACCCGGCCGCTGGCGCCCGACCGCCGCCTGGTGAGCGCGGCGTCGTGAGCGCGATCGGCGTCTTCGACTCGGGCGTCGGCGGGCTGACCGTGGCCGCGGCGCTCGAGCGCCGGCTGCCGGCCGAGTCGATCCTCTACCTCGGCGACACCGCGCGGCTGCCCTACGGCACCAAGTCGGCGGCGACCGTCAGCCGCTACACGCGGCGCAACGTCTCCTTCCTGCTCGAGCGCGGCGTCAAGGCGGTCGTCGTCGCCTGCAACACGGCCTCGGCGCTCGCCCTGCCCTACCTCCATCCCGACGAATGGGGAGTGCCGGTCTGCGGCGTCATCGAGCCCGGCGCCGAGCAGGCCGCGCGGGCGAGCCGCGGCCGCGTCGGAGTCATCGCCACCGAGTCGACGGTCCACTCCGGCGCCTACGCCGAGGCCATCCACCGCCACGGCGCCGGCCTCGAGGTGCGATCCGTCGCCTGCCCGCTCTTCGTCTCCCTGGTCGAGGAGGGCTGGCAGGACGACCCGATCACCGCCGAGGTCGCCCGCCGCTACCTGGCGCCGCTGCGCGAGGAAGGCGTCGACACCCTGGTGCTGGGCTGCACCCACTACCCGCTGCTGCGCCCCCTCCTGCAGGAGACGATGGGCCCCGGGGTCGCGCTCATCGACTCGGCCGAGGCCGTGGCGGCCGAGGTGGCCGCCGTGCTCGGCGGGCTCGGCCTGCTCGCGGCCGAGCGCCGCGAGGAGTCGCACTTCTGCTTCACGGACGACAACGTCCGCTTCCAGCGGCTCGCCCGGGCGATCCTCGGCCGCGAGGATCTCTCGCTCGAGCTCGTGGACGTCTCCTGACAAGCCGCCCCTGACGGGCCGCGCCTGACGGTTCGCTTCTAGCGGGCCGCGCCCGACGGGCCGCTTCTGACGGGCCGCGCCCGGCAGCAGGGGCCGCGCCCTACGGCCGTCCCCAGAGGTCCTTCTCGTCCTTCGGCGCGGCCTTGCGCCGCGGCCGCGAGAGGACGTCCTCGACCTCCGCCACGAGCGCCGCCACGACCGCGCTCTGCGCCCGGCACAGCTGCGCCACCCCGGCGAGGGCCGTGTCCAGGAGGAGGTCGAACTGCCGGCGCGGGAAGCTGCCGCGCTCGCCCGTGCCCTGGACCTCGACGATCTCGCCCTCGGCGGTCGCCACGACGTTCATGTCGACGTCCGCGGCCTGGTCCTCGACGGCCTCGAGATCGAGCAGCGGGTGGCCGTCGACCACCCCGACGGAGACGGCGGCGATCTGGCGCGCCAGCGGCCAGCGCTCGAGATCGCCCGTCAGCACGGCCTTGGCGAGCGCCGAGGCGGCCGCCACCCAGGCGCCGGTGATGGCCGCGGTGCGGGTGCCGCCGTCGGCCTGCAGCACGTCGCAGTCGAGGATCAGCGTGCGCTCCGGCATCGCCGTGAGATCGAAGGCGGCGCGCAGGCTGCGGCCGATGAGGCGCTGGATCTCGGCGCTGCGGCCGTCCTGGCGGCCCTTCTGGACCTCGCGCCGGGTCCGCGTGCTCGTCGCCCGCGGCAGCATCGCGTACTCGCCCGTCACCCAGCCGCGGCCGCTGTCGACGAGGAAGGGGGGCACCCGCTTCTCGAGGGTCGCGGCGACGAGCACCTTGGTGTCGCCCACCGCGATCAGCGCCGAGCCCTCGGCGAACTTCATCGGGTCGAGGTCGATCGTGACCGGCCGCAGGGCGTCCGCGGCTCGCCCGTGGGGGCGTCGGAGGGTCTCGGTCATGGCGATGGGGGCGCCGCCGGCGCTAGAGGATCGTGCCGCGCACGTCGACCCGCACCTCGGGCTGCAGGCGGCTCGACGTCGGGATCTTGAGGACGCCCCGGAAGTCCCCCTTGGGCATGCCCGGATCGAGGGTGAGGCGCAGCCGGAAGAGGCGCCCCTTCTCGACCTCCTCGAGCTTCGCGACGAGCCCGGCGACGTCCGTCTCGACGCCCCCCAGCGTCACCTCGGCCGCCCCGAGGTTCTTGACCTCCAGGATCGCGCTCTGCGGCACCGACAGGTCCTTGCGGCCGAAGTCCGCCACCCGCGGGAGCACTGCCACCACCGGCTGCACGAACCCCGAGATCGGGATCTTCAGCCGCTCGAGCTTGGGGTGGTCGAGGTCGACGCTCACGAAGTCCGCGAAGGAGCCCTCCGGCGCGTCGCGCCGCAGGGTCGTCGACACCACCCACTGGCGCCCGGGCCGGCCCTCCAGGCGCTCGTCCTCGGCGGCCTCGCGAAAGCCCACCTCGACGAACGGGAAGGGGGACGAGACGCCGGTGACGACGAGCTCGCCCGGCTCTTCCGAGTAGAGGGTCTGCTCGACGGTCTCGCTGTTCTGCCCGCGCACCGCGAGGAAGCGGGCGTAGCCCGGGTCGGTCTCGACCCAGGCGCGCACGTTGGCCTTGATGACCAGCTTGAGCTGGGGGTTGCGGGGGTCGTCCGTGTAGACCGCGATCGACTTGGCCACCGGGCCCCGCAGCCCCTTCGTGGAGAGCTTCGCCACGACCCTGCCCGTCGCCCCGCCGGCGATCGACCGGTCGTAGTCGACGATGGTGCAGCCGCAGGTGGGCTTGACCTCGGTGATCGCGAGCGCGCCGGAGCCCTCGTTGGCGATCTCGAAGGTATGCTCCACGAGGTCGCCGCGGGGCACGATCCCCACGTCGACGATCGGGTCGACGAGGACCGCTCGGGGCTGCGCGAGGGCGCCGCCGGCGACGGCGAGAGCGGCCACCGAGAACGTGAAAGCCCGTCTGCCGAGCGCGTGTCTCATCTCATTTCGCCTCCGCCCCGAATGCTATACTGATTGGCTCCTTCCCCCAAGACGTCCCTCGTGCCCGCGCCGCTCGACATCCACCTGATCGCGGTCGGCGGCACCGGAATGGCGCCCCTGGCCTGCCTGCTGAGCGAGCTCGGCCATCGCGTCCGCGGCTCGGACGGGCCGCTCTACCCGCCGATGAGCACGCTGCTCGCGGCCGCCGGCATCGAGACCCGCGTCGGCTACGGTCCCGAGAACCTCGAGCCGCGCCCCGACCTCGTCGTCGTCGGCAACGCCGTCCGGCGCGACAACCCGGAGGCCGCCGCGGCCCGCGAGCGCGGGCTCGAGATCGTCTCCATGCCGCAGGCGCTGGCCAGGTTCTTCCTCGCCGGGCGCCGGCCGCTCGTCGTCGCCGGCACCCACGGCAAGACCACGACCTCGGCGCTGGCGGCCTGGGTCTACCACGCCTGCGGGCGCGATCCGGGCTACCTCGTCGGCGGCGTGCCACGCAACCTCGAGCGCAGCTTCGCGATCGGCGGCGGCGAGCGCTTCGTCGTCGAGGGCGACGAGTACAACGCCGCCTACTTCGATCGCGGACCCAAGTTCCTGCACTACCGGCCGCAGACGGCGATCCTGACGAGCGTCGAGCACGACCACGCCGACCTCTACGCCCGTCCCGAGGACCTTCTCGACGCCTACGAGCGGCTCATGGCGATCCTGCCGCCGGACGGCCTGCTGGTGGCCCACGGCGACGGCCCCGGGGTCCGCGCGGTGGCCGCCCGGGCCCGCTGCCCGGTCGTCTTCTACGGGCTCGGGGCGGGCTGCGACGTGCGCCCGGCCGCCTGGGAGCCGCACGCCGGCGGCAGCCGCTGCACGCTGCCCGACCCCGAGGCGGGAGAGATCGAGCTGACGCTGCCCGTGCCGGGACGGCACAACCTGCTCAACGCGCTGGCCGTCTGGACGGTCGCGCGCCGCGACGGCCTGCCGGCGGCCGCGATCGCCGGCGCGCTGGCCCGTTTCGCCGGCGTCAAGCGGCGCCAGGAAGAGCTCGGCACGGCCGGCGGCGTCACCGTCGTCGACGACTTCGCGCATCATCCCACGGCCGTCGGCGAGACCGTGCCCGCCCTGCGCCAGCGCTACGCCGGACGTCGTCTCGTCGTCGTCTTCGAGCCCCGCACCCTGACCGCCGGCCGCGCCATGTTCTTCGACGCCTACGCGGCGGCCTTCGCGGCGGCGGACGCCGTCTTCTTCGCGCCGCTTTTCCACCGCGACCGTCTCGACCCGGACGAGCGCCTCGACCTCGAGCGGCTCGCCGCCGCGCTCGCGCACACCGGCGTCGAGAGCGCCGCGGCGCCGACGATCGACGCGCTCAGCACCCGCGTG
>JAOTWP010000042.1 GCA_029862975.1 Acidobacteriota bacterium | reverse complement strand
CGAGAAGTGCGAGATCATCTTTACGCCCTGGATATACCTGGCTCTTTCCCTGGCTCTCTTTGTATTGGGCCTGAGAAGCGAGCCCGGCATCACTCGCACCCTGGTGCTGTTGAGCTCGTCGTCGGGAGTCTTGTATTTCTTGCCTTATTTCTTTGTGACGGTGTGCTGTGACTTTAGATACAGTTGGTGGACGGCCTTGTCTTCTCTGTTGGCAGCCATCTTCTACTGCTCCGGCTTCGGAAGAGCGAGGGCCGATACTCCTTGAGTGGCTTCAAGTCAGATTACCTGATTGTGGCACTCGCTTGTGTGCTGGCTTTCGCCTTTCCGCCCTCCATGTTTCGAGACCTCGAGCTCTCTCGCGATGGCGAGGGGGTCGACCTGAGCGAGTACGAGCTTTCGGAGACGAAGGTCTATGACCTCGAGCTCGCCTGGCAGAAGAGGTTCTGGCAGGCGTCGGTGGTAGAGATCTGGGTCGACGATTGTCTGAGGTCGTTGGTCGTCAACGGCTCCGACCTTTCGACGGAATTTTCTTATTGCGACTTCGTGGGATCGAAGAGAATCGACCTGGCGCCTTACCTGACTGGCGGCCGAGCGACGTTGGAGATTCAGATCGAGAATCTCGGAGGCCCGGGAGGCCTTTCGATCACAGGCATGGGAAGTGGTGTCTTCACGACTTTCAGATACCTGCTGATCTTCTTGCTGATTCTGACTTGGCTCTACAGACGCGGCCGGGCGGAGGACGGGGTGCCGAGGACCGCGGCCGAGCTCGGAGCTCACCGAAAGGGTGACGAGGCATCCGATCCGCCGCCTTCCGCGGTTCCCTTCCAGAGGAAGCTGGCTGCGGTCCCGAGGACCTACCTGGCGGTGTTGCTGCTGTTGCTGGCCGTGATCGGCGGATCGGTCGTCGTCTGGCTTCGCGACGGTGCCGGTCAGGGCGCGGCCAAGGCGGAGCCTGCCGCTAGAGAGAGGGATGCGCCGAGGGTCACGATCCCAGCCTTCGAGACCGGGGTCGGTGCGCCCTCATGGGCGAGGGACGATCGCCTCAATCCCCGCATTCTCATCCCGGGCGGCGAGCTCTTGATGGGCAGCCCCGATGGCGTCGGGTACGGCGACGAGCAGCCGCAGCACCGTGTTCGCGTCGCCCGTTTCTGGATGCAGCAGCACGAGGTGACCAACGAGGAGTACCGTCGCTTCAGGCCCGAGCACGGCTTCACGCCCGGTCAAGAGCGCCATCCGGTCGTGAACGTGACCTGGCATGACGCGCTGGCCTACGCCCAATGGCTGGGCGGCAGCCTGCCCACGGAGGCGCAGTGGGAGCTCGCCGCGCGGGGGACTCGGGGCCGAAAGTACCCCTGGGGTGACGAAGAGCCAACCTGCGCGCGGGCGAACTTCAACCCTTGTGGTTGGCGCCTCAAGGCCGTTCACGGTCACCCGCAAGGGGCGACGCCGGACGGGCTCGAAGACCTCGCTGGCAACGTCTGGGAGTGGTCCGCGGACTGGTATGCGGACCGCTACCCGGCCGCCGAGGCCACCGATCCTCGCGGGCCGGCCCCGGCCTCCTTGCGGGTCTTGCGGGGCGGCTCCTTCATCAGCGGCGCGGGCCATCTCCGTGGCGCCTACCGCGGCTACTACCACCCTGGTTTCGTCGGCCACGACATCGGCTTTCGTGTAGTGTGGCGACCGGCGGAAGGCCAGGACTGACCAGGCCGGGTGTCCCATGAACGTGCTAGGCATCATCCTCCACAGCGATTTCGGACACCCCGCGGCCTGCCTCTTGAGAGATGGCCAGCTGGTTGCCCTTGGCGAGGAGGAGCGCTTCGTCAGGGTCAAGCGGGCGAAGGGCTATTTCCCCGGCAACTCGATTCGTTATTGCCTGGAAGCGGGCGGCATAGCGCTGCAAGACGTCGGCCGGATCGCCTTTGGCTGGGACGCCAACAAGTACTCTTTTCGCTACCCTTTCTTTCTCGCGCGAAACTTCCTGAGCCACAGGTTTCTCAAGCGAACAGCCACCCCGTCGGAGAACGTCGGCAGGCAGAGCCAGGGCTCCGCGCTCGTCGACGGTCTCAAAGACATCCTGAGCACCCACCCCAAGAGCTTGAAACAGAGCATCGTCTTCGGCTTTCGGGAAGCCGGCTTTCACGAAGATCTGCCGCCGGTCACGTTTGTCAATCACCACCTTTGCCATGCCGCCACCGCCTTCTACTGCTCTGGTCTGGCGGAAAGCGCGGTATTGGTTTGCGATGGCCACGGCGAAGAGAACACCATCACCATATGGAAGGGGCAGGGCGACAAGCTGACGCCCGTCAAGAAGACCAACATCCCGCATTCATTGGGGTGGTTCTACTCCTTGTTCACCGAATTCCTGGGATGGAGCCCCAACGAAGGCGAAGTCAAACTGATGGGGCTGGCGCCGTTCGGCAAGCCAAACAAGAAGATTCAAGAGATTGTAGACTCCATACTGCTTTTCAGGGAGGATTCCGTCGAATTGAATGCTGATTACATTTTTTACAACAAGCGAAGTTATGGCCGTTTCTTCAGTGACCTGCTCGTCGACAAGCTCGGCATGCCGCGGGGCAGAGACGACGATATTACGGATCATCACAGGGATATCGCGGCGGCCGTACAGACTCGGCTCGAGCAGGCGGGCGTTCATCTAGCCAGGGCCGCGTTGCAGCTCACCAACTCGAGGAATCTCTGCCTGGCGGGTGGCGTCGCCCTCAATTGCAAGATGAACGGACACATTCACGCGAAGGGTTTCATCGACCACTTCTTTGTTCAGCCTGTTTCGTACGACGCGGGCGCGGCATTGGGCGCCGCCCAGATCGCTGCGCACGAAAGCGGCGACCCTGTCCGGTTCAGGATGGAGCACGTGTACTACGGGCCCTCGTACTCCAATGATGACATCGAGTCGGTCCTGCAGCGCAGCAAGATCGCCTTCCGCAAGAGCGATGACGTTGCCTCCGAAGCCGCCCGGTTCATCTACGACGGGAAGATCGTCGCCTGGTTTCAAGGCCGCATGGAGGTCGGGCCACGCACGCTCGGCGCGCGCTCCATCCTGGCGGACCCGCGCGATCCCGCCATGAAGGACAAGGTAAATTCGTCCGTCAAGTTCAGGGAGGCCTGGCGGCCTTTTGCGCTCTCTCTGCTGGAGGAGCACAAGCAGGCGTACCTCGAGCACCCCGTCGAGTCACCCTTCATGATCATGGCCTTCGGCGTGCCCGCCGAGAGGCGCAAGGACATTCAGAGCGCCATGCACTGGGTGGACCACACCACCCGCCCGCAGACGGTGTCCCGCAAGGTCAACCCTCTCTATTGGAAGCTGATCGACGCGTTCCGGGAGCTCAGCGGGGTCCCCGGAGTGCTCAACACGTCATTCAACGTCAAGGGCGAGCCCGTCGTGTGCAGTCCGTCGGACGCTCTTCGGTGCTTCTTCGGCACCGGATTGGACGTATTGGTGATCGGTGACTACATCGTCGAGAAGCCGATACACCCGGGAGACTGATCACGGCTGCTGTCCGGTCTCTTGCTTGGCTGTGATGCGAAGCTGATCGGCCACCGACTTCATCGTCACGAAGTCGTACTGGCTGCCCAGCCCGGCAAGCAGCCTGTCGAGCTTTCTTTCGTTGTTCTTGCGTCCGTAGCGGGTGATGAAGCTGTCGATGAGGGACAGTCCGCGCGCGTCCGGCTGCCCGTAGAACTCCCATGGATGAAAGTACAGGAACGCGGGCCGCTCTCTGGAGATGTATCGCTTCAGCACGACCCCCGGCATGACCCTGAAATAGAAGCCGCCTACCCACGGCCAGCGCGGAAAACCTATGCGCGGAAGTGGAATCTCCACCAGTTGCGACCTGTAGACGAAGGGCTCCGTCGGGAACGCTTTGTCGCCGTAGAGCTTGGTCGCGAATTGGCAAAAGCTACTGTCGTATTCGTAACCTTCCTCGAGGAGCAGGTCCAGGAACTCCTCGTGCCTGGCATGAGGAACCGACCAGGAGGGGCATCGGAAGCCGGCCACCGGTACCCCCGTCGCCTGCTCGAGCGCTTCCCGTGACTCGCGCATCTCCCTTCGCCATGCGGCGCGGTCGAGATCGGTGAACAGCGGATGCGAGCACGTGTGAGAAGCGATCTCATGACCCGCCTCGATCAGCGTTTCGAGCAGTTCTCCCTGGAAGTCTTCTGATACGACGAAGAACGTGGCCTTGGCCTCGTGACGGTCGAGGAGCGCGATGAGATCGTGGACTTTTGCAACGTCTCGAGCGAGCCCTCGGTGTCTTTCGACTCCGGCTACGAGGTGTGCACGGCCCCACCACTCCGTGTCGAACGTGATGGCCAGTTTTCGCCTTTCCTCCGTCGCGCTCACGGCGGCTGCTACCCTCGCCCCATGGGGCCGGACTCGACCGATTGAGTCTCCGGGAGGCCCGGAGCGATTCACTCCCTTGCTCCCGTCGTTTGTCCCTCGTCGCTCTGAGCTTGCTCGGCGCCGCTCTCCGCCGTCGTCAAGGCGACGTGGCGCACGAGGCGGGTGATCTCGCCCTCCAGCTGGCGAGACTTCCGGTAGAAATAGAACACCGCCGCCAGGAACGCAAGAGCGAGAGCGTACAGGACCAGGTCGGCGCCACGCCCGATTCCCAGCAGCTGCGCTACTTTGGTCGTGAGGTCCGGCCGCCAGACCGCGACTGCCGCCGCGAGCCAGAGAAGCGGTCGCGCGAGAGCGATCCAGCGCGGGCGATCGCCGAGAAACAACCGGACCGCGCTCCACAGAAACAACAGGAGAGCCAGCGGGATCGCCACGAGCTGGAAGACGAGCACTAACGCATTTTCTCCAGGAGCACTTGGATTGCAATCCGCAGCGCATTGCCGGATCGCTGGCCTTTGGCGATCGAGTAGGCCGTGTACTTGATGGTCACCGGAATCTCACAGAACCGCCAGCGATGGCGCGCGACCTGCTCGAGAATATCAGAGCCGTGCGCCATCCGATCCATCACGATAGATAGACGCTCCGCCGCTTCGCGGGAGAAGGCACGGAACCCGTTGTGGGTATCCGTCACTCGAATACCCGTCGTGACCCTGGTAAACAGCACACCCAGCTTCAACACGAGATATCTGCCGAATGGTACTTGACTGTTTCCATCCAGGAATCTCGACCCCATCGCGACGTCGCACCGACCGGAAGCCACTGGCTCCACAATGTCGATGATCTGAGAAGGATCGTGTTGGCCGTCCGCGTCGAACGTGACGACGACTTCGGCGCCCAGACTCAAGGCATGTCTGATTCCCGTCTGGAGCGCGGCGCCCTGCCCTCGATTGACGATGTGCCGCAGCCGCCAGACCGGAAGCTGCGCCAATCGTTCGAACGTCTGATCCACAGATCCGTCGTCGACCACGACAACGGGCCATCCGTCTGCCAGCACGGCCCGCACGACGTCCCCAATCACCCGCGCTTCGTTGTAGGCGGCAATGACGACGACCACATTCGTGCGTCGATCAGTTTCGTAGCGTGGCACTGCTCTGTCCTTCATCGCCGTGCCGGATTATCGCAGCGTGCGCTGACAGCCGCAGGCGACGAATGGTGCCCCCAGGGACGAGGATTCGCGCCGCGAGCGACGGCGCCAAAGGCGCCGGAGCGCCGACTCAGAATCCTCCAAGGCGCACCAGCGACGAGCCGCAGGCGAGGAGATGGTGCGCCCTAGAGGATTCGAACCTCTGACCTACAGCTCCGGAGGCTGTCGCTCTATCCAGCTGAGCTAAGGGCGCGCGGGGATTCAAAGACTCGCTTTCCGACTCCCGAGCCGGTGGGTCGATGGCCTGCCTGGAGGGATTCGAACCCCCGACCCGCGGCTTAGAAGGCCGCCGCTCTATCCAGCTGAGCTACAGGCAGCCGATTGCGTCGAAGCGTCCCACAGGTGAAAACTGGTCGGGGCGCCCAGATTTGAACTGAGGACCCCCTGCGCCCAAGGCAGGTGCGCTACCAGGCTGCGCTACGCCCCGACGGGCTGCTCAGTGTAAGTGAGGCCCCCGGGAGTGTCAATTTCGCGACGGTCGCGGGCGGCGCCGGTCGGGGCCGGTCGGGGCCGGTCACGGAGCCTCGCCGAGCACCGCCGTCACGAACTCGGTCGCCACTTCCGTCCGCCGCCGGGTCTCGCCGAGGAGGATGTTCTCGACGTCGAGCTTCCACTCGTCGCCGAGCTCGGCGCGCACGCGCTCGAGCTCCGCGGCCACGGCGGCGGCGCTGCCGGGGCGGCCCTGGGGGTCCTTGGACAGCAGCCGCTTCACGAGACGGGTGAGGTCGCCGGGGAGCATGGAGCGCGCCGCGGCGAGGTCCTCCGGCTCGTCCTCGAGCGTCCGCCGGAGGATGTCCGAGAGCTTGCCCTCGCCGAAGGGCCGGCGGCCGGTGAAGATCTGGTACATGACGACGCCGAGCGAGAAGAGGTCGCTCGCGCGGGTCGCCCCCTTGCGGTGCAGCACCTCGGGGGCCACGTAGCCGGCCGTGCCGATCAGGCGGTCGCCGGCCTCGGCGTCGCGCCGCACGACCCGCGCGGTGCCGAAGTCCGCGACCTTGATGGCGCCGTCGCGGTCGAGCAGGATGTTGCCCGGCTTCAAGTCGCCGTGGACCAGGTTGACGCCGTGAGCCGCCACCAGGGCGGCGGTCACGGCCGCCGCGATGGCCACGCCCTCGCGCGCCGCCAGCGGCCCGCTCTGCCTCAGGTACTGGTCGAGCGATACGCCGTCGACCTTCTCCATGGCGATGTAGGCCGTGTCGCCGCGGCGCTCGAAGTCGAAGACGGTGACGATGTTGGGGTGGTTGAGGCGCGCCAGGTGCACGGCCTCGGACTGCAGCTTGGCGACGACGTCGCCGTCCTTGCCCAGCGGCACCGCCTTCAAGGCCACGGGGCGCTGCAGCACGGGGTCGAAGCCGTTGAAGACCGTGCCCGAGCCGCCGCTGCCGAGCTTGCCCATCACCTTGTAGCGGCCGAGGAAGATCTCGCCGAGGATCTCGCGCTTCTGCTCGATCAGCATGAGCCGGGCGAAGGTGGACTCGAGCTGGGCGATCTCCGAGCCGCCCCGGACCGGGCCGTCGAGGCCGGCCACCTCGGCCTGCGCCCGCACGAGGCGGCGGATCGGCAGCACGAGCAGCCGGTAGCCGAGGATCGACAGCATGGTGGCGATGAAGAGCGCCCCGACCGTCGCCGAGAGGGTGGCCTGGCGCATCCGCAGCCGCGCGGCGTCGGCGGCGGCGCGGGGCTGGCGCGAGATGACGAGCCACGGCGTCCCCGCGACCGGGAAGTGCGCCGCGATGATCTCCTCGCCGCCGGCCGCCCGGTAGTTCCCGGCGCCGCCCGCCAGCTTCTCGGACCCCACCTGCCCGAGCAGCGAGGGCGGCAGCTGCGCCACCAGCTCCCGGTCGCCCAGCAGCGCCCGCGGCCCGCGGTCGACGAGCACCGTCTCCGCGTCACCGATCTGGTTCGCCTCCGCCAGGATCTCCTCGAGGCGGCTCGCCTCGGCGAGGAGAACCAGGCGCTCGGAGGCCGCGGCGCCGGCGGGAGCGGGCATCGCCGCCTCGACGCGCAGCCAGCGGGACTCCTCGCCGGCGAGGCGCAGGGCGTCTCCCGGCGCCTCGGCCAGCGCCCGGGCCACGGTCGCCGCCGAATCGCGGCGCTGCGCCAGGACGACCGTCTCGCCGTCGGCCCTCAGGATCCCGGCCGCCAGCAGCTCGGGTCGCTGCTGGATGAGGTCGGCGAGCAGCTCCTGGGCGGGGCGCGCTGCGGGCTCGGCGAGCAGCGGATTGCGGCTGGCCGTCACGGCCTCGCGGCGCAGCTCCTCGACGTAGGCGGCGACCCGGTGAGCGGCGCTCGACGCCACGAAGATCTGCAGTCGCTGCACCTGCCCGAGGAGAGCGTGGCGGTGGATCGAGAGCTGCCAGAGGCCGATCGCCAGCGGGAAGGCCGCGGCCACCGCCAGCGCCAGAGCGACCCAGAAGAAAAGCGAGCCGCGGCCTCGCGCCACGCTCAGCGCCTCGCTGCGCCGCCCCGCCGGAGCAGCCAGGAGACGCTGGATCGATTGCCCACGTGGTCCGTCGCCTCCACCACCAGCCGCCGCCCGCCGGCTCCCTCACCGCCGTCGACGATGCGGAAGACGAGGGTGTCCGTGCCCGCGAGAGCGTCGCTGGCGAGCACTCCGATCCCGTGCCGGCGCTTGACGGGCAGCGAGACGTTCGGCAGCACCCAGACCCGGCCGCCGCGACCGTCGGCGCGCAGGAAGAAGCGCGGGGCGACGGAGCGACGGAGGGTCCACTCGCGGCGCTCGGTCGCCTGCCAGGCGGCCCGATCGGTGCTCCAGACGAGCTCGGGCGCGCCGCCCCGCCGCTCGCCGTCCGTCCAGGGCGCCGCCTCGCCGGCGAAGGTGTGGTAGAGGCCGCCGCTCTCCGCCCCCCAGTGGATCTCGGGCGGCAGCGGGTCGTAGGTGAAGGCGAGCGCCGCGGAGCGACCCTCGTTGCCGGCCCGGTCCCGGGCGTGGATCACCACCTCGTGGGCGCCCGGGGTCCAGCCCTCTTGCGCCTTCTCGAGGGCCACGTCCGCGCCGTCGAGCACCGCCCAGGCCCGCTCGACGCCGCTCGGCACGTCCGTGACCTCGACCTCCAGGCGGGCTCCCGGGCCGAGGTAGAGGGTGCCGTCGCGCTCGTGCCGCGGGCCCGTGAGCTCGGCGCGGATCTCCGGCGGGTCCTCGTCGGCCGCGGCCAGGACGGTGAACGAGGCGCTGGCGCTCGGGTAGCCGTCGAGCCCCGAGGGGCTGACCGCCGTCACCCGCCAGTGGTAGGTCCCCGCGTCGAGGTCGGCGCCAGCCGTCTCGACGCTCTCGAGCCCGGTGCGGCGCCGCACCAGGCGGCCGCAACGGGGATCGTGGCAGACCTCGAAGACGTACCCGGCCGCCCCGGCGACCGGGCTCCAGGCGAAGGCCGGGCCGCCGCGCGGCCACTCGCTGCCGTCCGCCGGCGCCGCCAGCTCGACGGCCGGCAGCAGCTTCTCGGGTGGGCTCGGAGGCTCGCCCTCCGCCACCCTCGTCCCCGTGCCGGCCGCCACCTCCTGGGCCGCCCCCCCCGACTCGACGACGGTCTCGCCGGCGTAGACCATGACCTGGGCGCCGCCGGCGTCCGGCCGCCGCAGGCGGGCCTCGTTGGCGGCCCGCGGGCTCGTCGTGACGCGGCTGCCGCCGACCACCACGTCGCGGCTCCCGGACTCCGTCCGGCTCGTGAGATCCGCCTGCCCGACGACGATCTCGATCTCGTCGCGCCGCACCTCGCGGCGCACGGTGCCGCCCTGGCCGAGGAAGACCAGGGAGTCCTCGCTGATCGTCAGCCGCGTCGCGTCCGGGAACACCAGCTCGGAGGACGACGACTCGTAGGTCCGCACCCCGTCGCGGGGATTGAGCATGTCGCGCTCGCTCGACGGCAGCCAGGGCAGCGGCCTGAGCTGCTCCTCCACCCTGCGGCTCACCGTGGCGACCTGGGCCACGTCCGCCCCGTGCTCGAGGAAGACCTGCACCCGGACGCGCTGGCCGGGCTTGATCTGGTGCGGGTTGGCGACGTCGGGGTTCAAGGCGTGGAGCTTCGGCCAGGCCTCCTCCGAGCCCAGGTAGCGCTCGGCGAGGTCCCAGAGCGTCTCTCCCGGCCGCACGACGTGCCAGCCGTCGAGCAGCGCCGGCGTCGCCGGCTGGGAGGCCGCGAACGGCACGTGGAACAGCAGCAGCGACGCGGTGCAAAGCCCCGCGCGCAGGGTCCCCGGCATCCAGCTCGAACCGCTCTCCACCGCTCTCACCAAACCCCCCTCGAAATCCCTGGCCGCTCGAGATCCTATCAGCGCCGGCGCCAGCCGTCGGCCGCGGCTACCGGGTCGGGAGATACCGCGTCAGCAGGTCGGTCGTCGTCGCGGGCCGCTGCTCGAGGTACCACTCCATCACGAGCGGATCGGGCCGCCACTCGAAGCCGCGGGCGGCGACGAGGGCGCCCAGGTAGTCGGCCAGCTGGGCGGCGGGGCCCGGCCGGCGGTCCGGGTCCCGCGCGAGAAGGCCGCCGACCAGCCGCGAGACCTCGACGGGGACGGCCGCGCGCAGCTCGTCGATGGGCGTCGGGTCGGCCCGGCGGGTGAGCCGCAGCACCTCGCTCAGATTCTCGTGGGCGAAGGGTCCGCGCCCGGCGAGCATCTCGTAGATCACGACTCCGCACGAGAAGAGATCGCTCGCCTGCGTGCCGCCCCGGCCGCCGAGCACCTCGGGCGCGACGTAGCCCGGCGTGCCCATGAGCCGATCGTCGCTCTCCACGGTCCGGCGCATGAGTCGCGAGGTGCCGAAGTCCGCCACCTTGATCGCCCCGTCGCGCGCGAGCATGACGTTGCTCGGCTTCAAGTCGCCGTGGACGAGGCTCTCGCCGTGCGCGGCCGCCAGAGCCGCCGCGATCGCGCGGGCGACGGCCAGGGTCTCGTCGATCTCGAGCGCCCCGCGGCGCGCCAGGTACTGGGCCAACGACACGCCGTCGACCCGCTCCATCGCGATGTAGGCGGTGTCACCACGCTGTTCGAAGTCGTGGACGGTGACGATGTTGGGGTGGTTGAGCTGCGCCGCGTGGACGGCCTCGATCTGGAGCCTGGAGACGAGATCGTCCGCCTTGACGGCATCGGCCGGCAGGCTGACGGTCTTGAGCGCGACCTCGCGCTTGAGGACGGGGTCGTAGCCGCGGAAGACCGTGCCGGCGCCGCCCCGCCCGAGACGGCCCAGGACCTGGTAGCGGCCGAGGAAGACCTGGCCCATGTCGTCGCGATCCTGCTCGAAGCGCAGGAGCTGCGCGAAGGTGCTCTCGAGCCGGTCGAGCTCGGAGCCGCCCGTCGGCTGATCCTCGAGCCCCACCATCGCCGCCTGGGCGGCCGCCAGCCGCCTCATGGGCCGCACGAGCAGCAGGTAGACGAGCCCCGAGAGCAGGGCGGCCAGCGCCAGGGCGCCGCCGGAGGCCCAGAGGGTGCCCTGGCGGATTCGCCGCCGGGCCACGTCGGCGGCGGCCCGGGGCTGACGCGACACCACGAACCATGGCGTGCCGGCCACCGGGTGATAGGCGGCCACGACCTCCTCCTCGTCGCCGCCGCGGTAGCGGCCCGCCCCGGCCGTGATCTTGCCCGAGACGGCCTGCGCGACGATGCTGGGCGGCAGCTCGGCGAGAGCCGCGTCCGAGCCGAGCAGAAGGGTGCCGTCGCCGCCCACGAGGACGGCCTGCGCTTCGCCGACGATGGCCGTGCGCTCGAAGGCCGCGGCCGCCTCGTCGAGATCGGCGACGACGACCAGCCGCCGGCCGTCGCCGCCGAGCGGACCGGTCCGCCGCAGCCAGCGGCGCCGCTCGCCGGGGACGATCTCCGCCTCCGCGCCGGGGGGACGCGCCAGCACGGCCGCGAGCTCGGCTCGCTCTTCGCTCCGCTGCGCCTTGACGAGCTCGGCCCCGCCGCCGTCGAAGACGGCGGCGGCGAAGATCCGCGGCTCGGCCTGGAGCAGGGCGACGAGCTGCTCCCGGGCCGCCGCGGAGAGCGGATCCGCGAGCGCGGGCTGGAGCGCCGCCGTCTCCGCCGCGGTCCTCACGGCGTCGACCAGGGAGGCGATGTCGGCGGCCGCGGTCGACGCGGTCAGGATCTGCATCCGCCCCACCTGGTCGAGCAGGGCGTCGCGCTGGTTGCGAAGCTGCAAGGTGCCGATGGCGACGGGGAACAGGGCGGCCCCGAGCAGCGCCAGCGCCAGCCACCACGAGAGCGACGGGCGCCGCACCCTAGTGGACCTCGGCGCTGCGGCCGCGCCACAGGGGCAAAGCGACGCGCGACCGGTTGCCCACCCGATCCTCGGCCTCCACGATCAGCCGGCGCGAGCGCAGAGGATCCGCCGCTTCGGCCTCGACCTCGAACGCCAGGACGCGGGTGCCCGACAGGTCGTCCACGGCCTCGAGCCTCAACCCCCGCCGGCGGCTCATCCGCAGGTAGAGGTCCGTCGCCGCGTAGAGCCGCTCCTTGCCGCGCAGGGTGCGCAGTCCGAAGCTCGGCGCAGCGGCGCCGCCGATCTCCCAGCGGCGGCCCGCCACCGGCCGCCAGGCGGCGCCGGGCGCCGCCCACTGCAGATCGCGCAGGATCCGGCTGGGCCGGCCCTCGGCGTGCACCGCCAAGGGCTCGTTGGCGCCGCGGAAGCTGCGGTACAGGGTGCCCGTCTCGAGACGCAGGTTGAGCACCGGGGGGACCGGGTCGTAGACGAACGCCACGACCCCGCTGCGCGTCTCGTTGCCGGCCCGGTCGCGGGCCGCGAACTCGATCTCGTGGGGGCCGGTCTCCCAGGGACCCGTCACCTCCTCGACGGCGCGCTCCTCGCCGTCGAAGACCGCCCACAGCCGCTCGACTCCGGTGCCCGCGTCGGCGGCCGCGACCCGCCAGCGGGCGCCGACGCCGACGAAGAGCCGCCCCTCCCACTCGGCCCGCGCGCCCTCGAGCTCGACGGCGAGCTCGGGAGCGTCCGCGTCGACGCCGGCCACGACCGAGAGCTCGCTCGTGGCCGACGGATAGCCGTCGAGGCCGCTCGGGCTCACCGCCGTCACCCGCCAATGGTAGGTGCCCGCCGGCAGCCCGGGCGGCCGGAAGGGGGGCGCCGCGAGCCCGGGATGGTGGGCCGCCAGGCGCCCGCACTCGGCGTCGTGGAACAGCTCGAGGACGTAGCCCGCGGCGCCCGCGACGGGCTCCCAGACGAACGGGGGATTGGCGATCGGCCAGGCGCTCGCGGGCTCCGGGCTCACGAGCCGGGGCGCGGGCAGCAGCTTCTCGGGCGGCGCGGGCGGCGCCCCGTCCTCCATCTGCGTCCCCATGCCGGTCCCCACCTCCTGGCGAGCGCCTCCCGACTCGACCACGCTCTCGCCCGCGTAGACCATGAGCTGGGCGCCGCCGGAGTCCGCCCGCCGCACCCGCGACTGGCTGCGTCCCGCCGCGCCGGCGGCCGGCTTGAGGCGGCTCTCGCCGAGGACGAACTCGTAGGCCGCGGTGCCGCCGTCGAGCTCGGCCTGGCCCACGACGACCTCGATCTCCTCGCGGCGCACGTCGCGAGTCACCGCGGCGCCGCGCCCCAGGAAGATCAGCGAGTCCTCGCTCACGAGCAGGCGGGTCGCGTCGGTGAAGACGAGCTCGGCCGAGGAGGCCTCGAACGTGCGGATGCCGTCGTTCGGGTTGAGCAGATTCTCCTCGCCGGCGGGCGACCAGGGGTGGGGGCTGAGCTGCTCCTCGACCCGGCGGCTGACCTTGACGAGCTGGGCGACGTCGACCGCCACCCCGGTCTTCAGCCGGACCCGGATCCGCTGCCCCGGGTCGATGCGGTTCGGATCGGCGATCTCGGCGTTGAGGACGGCCAGGGTCGACCACTCTTCCTCCGTGCCCAGGTAGCGCGCGGCGATGGCGCGGAGGGTCTCTCCCGGGCGCACCACGTGCCAGCCCTCCGCGACGGCCGCCGGCTGGGCCGCCGCCGCGAGCGGTGCGAGCAGCAGGAGCGCCCACGCCCGAGCCGCGGGCGCGCGCCGCCGCCCGCCCGCCACGCTCTGGCTGTGTGACCGGCGATCCATCGTCCCTGCTTCCCGCGCGTTGTGACCGGACGCGATCCGAATTGTCACAGGACCCTGGCGGCCGCAGCGCCGCCGCCCGCGGCCGGAGGAGGGCTCAGGTAGACTGTCCGCCGCCGCCGCGCGCGGGACCCCATGAGCGAGCACGTCACGGAGCACAAGCACGGCGGCCTGGGCGAGCTGCCGGCCACCGCCATCTGCGGCAACGACATCACGTCGTCCTGCCTCTACGTCTCGGCGCTGGCGATCACCTTCGCCGGCAAGTACGCCTGGCTGTCGCTCCTGATGGTCGCCGCGGTCCTCTTCCTCTTCCGCAAGATCTACGGCGAGGTCGTGGGCGCCCTGCCGCTCAACGGGGGGGCCTACAACGCGCTGCTCAACACGACCAGCAAGCGCGTGGCGTCGCTGGCGGCGTGCCTGACGCTGCTCTCCTACATGGCGACGGCCGTCATCTCCGGGCTCGAGGCCATGCACTACGTCGAGCAGTTCTGGCACGACATGCCGGTCCTCGCGGCCACCTGCGTGCTGCTCGCCGCCTTCGCGCTGCTCACGAGCATGGGCATCGGCGAATCCTCGACCGTGGCGATCGGCATCTTCGTGCTGCACATGGCGTCGCTCGCGCTGCTGGCCCTCGTGGCCGGGATCTACATCGCCGTCCACGGCCTCGAGGTGCTGCGCTTCAACATGGCGCTGCCCGTCGAGGGCGGCATCGGGCGGGCGCTCTTCTTCGGCTTCGCCGCCTCCATGCTCGGCATCTCCGGCTTCGAGAGCTCGTCCAACTTCGTGGAAGAGCAGGCCGAAGGGGTGTTTCCCAAGACCCTGCGCAACATGTGGATCGCCGTGTCGGTCTTCAACCCCCTGATGGCCATCCTGGCGCTGGCCCTAGTCCGCATTCCGGACGTCGAGACCCACCAGACGGCGCTCCTGGCGCACATGGGCTCGGTGGCCGGAGGCAGCTGGCTGGCGCATCTCATCTCGATCGACGCGTCGCTGGTCCTGAGCGGCGCCGTGCTGACCTCGTTCGTGGGCGTCTCGGGGCTCTTGCGCCGCATGACGCTCGACCGCGTGCTCCCGCAGTTCCTGCTCAAGGTCAACCGCCGCGGCACGTCGCACCGCATCATCATCGCCTTCTTCCTGCTCTGCCTCTCGGTGCTGTGGATCACCAAGGGCAACGTCTTCACCCTGGCCGGGGTCTACACGATCTCCTTCCTCGCCGTGATGAGCCTCTTCGGCATCGGCAACATCCTGCTCAAGGTCCGCCGCGCCCGGCTGCCGCGGCCGGAGCGGGCGTCGTGGCCCGCCGTCCTCGTCGCGATCGCGGCCGTCGTCACCGGCATCGCCGGCAACCTGCTGCTCAACCCGGAGTACGCGAAGATCTTCTTCGCCTACTTCGTGCCGGCGCTCCTGATCGTCATGATCATGCTCGGCCGCATCGGGATCTTGAAGACCGTTCTCTTCTTCATGCGCAGCATCAGCGACGCCGTCGCCCGCTTCACGGGCAAGGTCTCGACCACCGTCGTCGGCAAGATCGAGGCGATCAACTCGCAGCAGATGGTGTTCTTCACCCGCGGCGACGACCTCGCGACCCTCAACCAGGCGATGCTCTACGTGCGGAACAACGAGCACACCGACCGGGTCAAGGTCGTCTTCGTCGGCGAGGACGAGAGCAGCGTCCCCGACCGCCTCGAGAAGGACCTCGCGGTGCTCGACGAGGTCTACCCGCGGATCGACATCGAGTTCGTCTTCGTGCACGGCAAGTTCAGCCCCGAGCTCGTCCGCCAGCTCTCCGACGAGTGGGACATCCCCATGAACTTCATGTTCATCGGTGCGCCCAGCGACCACTTCATGTACGGTCTGGCGGAGCTCGGCGGCGTGCGGCTGATCGTCTAGCAGCGCCGGCGGGAGGCGAGCCCGCGATGTTCATCGACGCCCGAACCCTCGAGAGCGGCACGACGGTCGAGGCCGACGTCTGCATCGTCGGCGGCGGCGCGGCGGGGCTGGCCACGGCCCTCGAGCTCGCGGGCGGCCCGCTGTCCGCCGTCGTCCTCGAGAGCGGCGACGGCGCCGCGCCGGGGCGGCCACCCGTTGGCAAGACGCGCGGCCATCTGCTGGCCGCGGGCGACGGCTACCTGGAGGCCACCGGCGAGCGCGCTTTCGGCGGGCTCGGAGAGGACTGGCACGGCAGCTGCCGGCCGCTCGACCCCGAGGACCTGGCGGCCCGCGACTGGGTCGCGGCGAGCGGCTGGCCGCTGGCGCCGGCGGCGCTCGCCCCCTGGATCGCGCGGGCCGCCGCGCTGCTCGACGTCGATCTCGCGACGGGCGCCGCGCCGCCGCCGGCCGTCGGCGAGGGCTTCGCGAGCTCGTGGCTCGCCTACGCGCCGCGGCCCTCCATCGCGAGCCTCTTCCGGCCGACCCTGGCGGCGGCGGCCGACGTCCGCGTGCTCACGAGCGCCAGCGTGACCGGTCTCGAGCTCGACCCCGCGACCGGCCGGGTCGCCGCCGCCGCCGCGCGTTGCCTCGACGGCCCGGAGCTCGCCGCGCGCGCCCGCCTCTTCGTGCTCGCCGCCGGCGCCCTCGGCAACCCGCGACTCCTCCTGGCCTCGCGCGGCCAGCGGCCGCGCGGCCTGGGCAACGAGCACGATCTCGTGGGCCGCTACTTCGCGGAGCAGATCGTGATGCCGGCCGGCCACGCCGTGCTGCCGGGCCGCGCCGGTGCCGTCCGCCCGTACCGCGAGATCGGCCCCCATCCGAAGAGCGGCCGGCCGGTGCGCGCCGTCCTGCGCCCGCCGGGCGAGCTGCAGGAGCGGCACGAGCTGCTCAACTCGCTCGTCATGCTCGCGCCCGCCGGGGCGACCGCGGCCGGCGAGCTCGCGGGGGACGTCGCGCGACTCGCCGCCTCCGCCCGCGTCCCCGCGGCCGGCGGCGACCCCGGCGAGCCTGTCGAGCTCACGGCCGTCACCCTGCGCGGCGAGCAGACGCCCAACCCGGCCAGCCGCGTCGTCCTCGCCAGGAGAAGCGACCCGCTCGGGGTGCCCCTCGTCGATCTGACGTGGAAGGTCTCCCCGCACGACACCTGGAGCCTGCGCAGCGCGGCACGGCTCTTCGGCGAGAGCCTCGGCCGGGCGCGCGACGGCCGGCTGCGGCTGCCGGACCTGGCGCGGATCACCAGCCGCGAATACCGCTGGGCCGGCCACCAGAGCGGGACGACGCGCATGAGCGAGCACCCCGAGCACGGCGTCGTCGATCCCGACTGCCGGGTCCACGACGTGGCCAATCTCTACGTCGCCGGCAGCTCCGTCTTTCCCACCGGCGGCTGCTCGGACCCGATGCTCACGGCGCTCGCCCTGGCGCTGCGCCTCGGCGCCCATCTGCGCTCGGCGGCCGCCGGCTCGCCGCGCGCCTGAGCGGCTCTCAGCCGCCACCGCGCGCCGCGGGCCGGCGGTACAATGAGCCGCCATGGCCCAGAAACGCTACGTCGTGATGGGTGCCGGCGAAGTGGGCTTCCATCTGGCGCGCTCGCTGTCCACGGACGGCCACGACGTGACGGTGATCGAGATCGATCCCGAGGGCCGCGCCCGCATCGAGGACGAGCTCGACGTCCTCGTCATCGCCGGCAACGGCGCGCAGCCGGCCGTGCTGACGGCGGCCGGCGCCGCGTCCTGCGACCTCTTCCTCGCGGTGTCGTCCTCCGACGAGGCGAACCTCGTGGCGGCACGCATCGCCAAGAAGCTCGGGGCCACCCGCGCCGTCGTGCGGGTGGGCGAGGCCGACGAGGTGATCAGCGAGCGCCGCCTGCTCGAGGAGGTCTTCTCGGTCGACCTCTTGCTCTCGACCCAGCTTCTGACGACGAATCGCATCCTCAACCAGATCCGCGGCCACAACACGATGGCCGTGGAGTATCTGGCGGCGGGCAAGGTCCAGCTGCGCAAGATCCGCCTCGACGAGGACTCGCCCTTGACCCGCAATCCGCTGCGCGAGGTCGAGATGCCCAAGGACAGCCTCGTCGTCGGCTACTTCCACGGCCAGGAGCTCACCGTGCCCGCCGGCGACGACAAGGCCGAGCCGGGCGACGACGCCTTGATCCTCGGCACGACGGCGGTCATCCGCGAGGCCGAGCGCATGGTCTCGAGCAGCCGCGAGGTCGTCGGCACGGTGGTCATCGCCGGCGGCGGCCGCACCGGCCGCACCGTGGCCCAGACGCTCTCCTCCTTCGACGCCCGGGTCAAGATCATCGAGCGCGACCGCCGCAGCGCCGAGGATCTGGCGACCCTCTTTCCCCGCTACGAGATCATCCACGGCGACGCCACCGACTTCTCCCTGCTGCAGGCGGAGCGCATCGATCTCGCCGACACCTTCGTCGCCATGACCGGCCACGACGAGTCCAACCTCATGGCCTCGCTGCTGGCCCGCGACCTGGGAGTGCCGCAGGAGCTCGCTCTCGTCCACCGCGCCGAGACCACGCACCTGTGGCGGCGCCTCGGCCTCCACCACGTCTTCAGCCCCCGCTCGCTGGCCTACGCCCGGATCCGCGAGTACATCGACAGCGACTACAGCGCCCACATCGTCTCGCTGCAGCGCGGCGCCGCGGTCGTGCTCGAGCGCCAGCTGGCCGCCGCCAGCCCGGCGGCCGGCGTGACGCTGGCGGAGATGAAGCCGCCCCGCGGCCTCATCGTCGGCGCCGTCGTGAGGGGGCAGAAGGTCTTCGTGCCCCGCGGTTCCGACCGGCTGGAGGTGGGCGACCTCGTCATCCTCTTCGTCCAGGAGCAGGAGCTCGACACCGTTCGCCTGCTGTTCCCCGGTCGCTCGGCGTGAACTTCCGGCCCGCCCTGCGTTTCCTCGGCCGCCTGATCCTCCTGCTGGCGGGAACGGAGCTCGCCCCCGCCGTCTGCGCGGCCCTCTACCGCGACTGGAGCGACGTCGGGGCCTTCGCCGGCTGCGCCGCGCTCACCGCGCTCATCGGCGTCGGGCTGCTTGCCGGCGGCCGCAAGAGCGGCCAGATCTACCGCCGCGAGGGGATCCTCATCGTCGTCGGCGGCTGGGTGCTGGCCTCCGTGCTCGGCGCGGTGCCGTACGTCGTCACGGGCACCCTCGGCCATCCGATCGACGCCCTCTTCGAGTCGGCGTCCGGCTTCACGACCACCGGCGCCTCGGTGATGACCGACATCGAGTCCGGGTCGCGGGCCATCCTCTTCTGGCGCAGCATGACCCAGTGGCTCGGCGGCATGGGGATCATCGTGCTCTTCGTGGCGCTGCTTCCCGAGCTCGGCCCCGGCGCCCGTTTCCTCTACAAGCTCGAGGTCCCGGGGCCGACGGCCGAGGCCCTGCAGCCGCGCATCCGCGACACGGCGGCGATCCTCTGGAAGCTCTACCTGTCGATGACCGTCGCCCAGACGCTCC
Organism: Acidobacteriota bacterium; assembly: GCA_029862975.1. GTDB lineage: Bacteria > Acidobacteriota > Thermoanaerobaculia > Multivoradales > JAHEKO01 > CALZKB01. Next base: position 11,296 of record JAOTWP010000042.1, on the reverse strand, counting down.
TGCTGCGGCTCGCCGGGATGGACTTCTACGACGCCATCACCCACACCTTCTCGACGCTCTCGACGGGCGGCTTCTCGCCGCGCAACGCCTCCGTCGCGGCGTTCGATTCGCCCTGGGTGGACCTCATCATCATCGTCTTCATGGTCCTCGCGGGGGCGAACTTCTCCCTCTTCTACGGGATGCGCCTGCGCCGCAACTGGAACCTGTTCCGGGACACCGAGTTCCGGCTCTACGCCCAGATCCTCGGCGTCACCACCCTCGTCGTCGCCATCGAGCTCGTGCGCGACGGCGCCTACGCGAGCTCCTGGCGGGCCCTGCTCGACGCCGCGTTCCAGGTGGTCTCGATCCTGACGACGACCGGCTTCGCCACGGCGGACTTCGCCGTCTGGCCGGTGCTGGCGCGCATGCTGCTCGTCTTCCTGATGTTCATCGGCGGCTGCGCCGGCTCCACGGCGGGCTCGATGAAGGTGATGCGCATGGTCATCGGCTTGCGCTTCGCGCTGCGCGAGGTCAAGCTCATCTTCAGCCCGAACGCGGTGCTGCGGGTCTTTTCCGGCGGCAAGCCGGTGCCCGAATCGGTGGTGCGCAGCGTCGCCGGATTCTTCGTCCTCTACCTGACGATCTGGGGCACGGGCGCCCTCCTCCTGGGGCTGGGCAGCCCCGACCTGGTCACGGCCGCCACCGCTTCGGCGGCCACGCTGGGCAACGTCGGGCCCGGCCTCAAGGCCGTCGGACCGACCGCCAACTACGCCTTCTTCGGCTACGGGCACAAGGCCCTGATGGTGCTGCTCATGTGGCTCGGGAGGCTCGAGGTCTACTCGATCGCGGCGCTGTTTACCCGCGCCTACTGGAGGACCTGACGGCCGTGGAGGACCTGCTCTGGCCGGGGCCGCAGCCGCCGCTGAGCCACTTCGGGGTCACGCTGCTGCGCCACGTCGTCGTCAGCGGGCTGCGCTACTGCTGCTACCACCTCGGGCTGCCCTTGCCGGAGAGCCCACCGACCCGCATCGAGCGCCTGCGTCTGGCGCTCGACGGCGCCGCCCTCTCCCGCCTGCTCGGCGAGACGGCGGAGGGGCGCGCGGTCCGCGGCGCCCTGCTGGCGCCCGACGGCGCCGCGGGCGACGGCGAGCGGGCGCCGGCCGGCGCCGCGTTCTTCCACCGCCAGCGGCTGCGGTGGGCGCGCCGGCGCCCGCCCGTGCGGCTGGCGGCGCCCCCGGCGGCGGCGCCGGTGGCCCTCGAGCACCACTTCCGAAAGCAGCTGTCGCGGGCGCTCCCCGGTCTTGCCGACGCGCTGCTCGACGAGATCCTGAGCGCCCTCGAGCGCCGCCGCCGGCGCCGCCGCGGCGCGGCGCTCGAGCCCTGCCTCGGCGCCCAGGCCGCGGCCTGGACGGCGGGCCGCCGGGCGCGGCTCGAGTGCCTCGGGGCGCCGGACCCGTTCACCGCATCCTGGGCGGTCGAGGAGCCCGGCGTCCTGGAGCCGGCCGCGCCGGCTACGCCGCGAGGGGCGAAGCGGAGCGCGGGCGGGCGCGGCCGCTTCCGCGAGCTCTACCGCGGCGTGCTCGACGGCTTGCGGCCGACGCTGATCGGGCTGGGCGGCGGCGCCTGCGGCCAGGGCGTCCTGGGCCACCCCGACGACCTCTTCTTCCTGCCCTTCGAGCTGCTCGGCGACCTCACCGGCGAGGACAAGCCGGGGTGGGTCGAGGCCGCCGTGGCGCGCAATCGCGGCGAGTACTTCGGCCTCCTCCGCGAGGCGCCGCCGGCGACCCGCGCGGCCTGGGCCGCCGCCCCTCTCCGCCCGCTCTCGTGAGACGCGCGAGACCCCGCACCGTGCCCGCGCGCCGGCCGCTCGAGCCCGAGATCATGGACGACCCGGCCCTGCCGCTGGCGGACGCCGAGCGGGCGCTGCGCGAGCTGGGCAGGGTCCACCGCTGGGTCGGCAACGGCGGCCTGTGGCGGCAGCTGCTGCCCGTGCTGGCCCGCGGCCCCGGCCGCCAGCGGCTGCTCGACGTCGGCACCGGGAGCGGCCAGGTCGCGGCCGAGGCGCGGCGGCGGGCCGCCGCCGCGGGCGTCGCGCTCTCGGTGGTGGGGCTCGACCGCAAGCTCGCCCACTTGACGATCGGCCGCCGCGCCGGCTTCGACCAGCTGCGGGTCGTCGGCGACGCCCTGGCGCTGCCGTTTCGCGACGGCGCCTTCGACGTGGCGACCTCGGTCCTCTTCCAGCATCACTTCGGGAGCGCCGCGGGGCGGCAGGTGCTCGCGCAGATGCGCCGGGTCGTCGCCCGCGCCGCCGTCGTCGTCGACATCCGGCGCTCGCGGCTCGGCGGCGCGCTCGGCCGCCTGGTCCTCAGGGTCCTGCGCATGGGGCCGGTCACGACCTACGACGGCCGGCTGTCGCTCGACCAGGGCTGGACCCTGGACGAGGTGCGCGCCGCGGCCCCGGCACGGGCGATCGTCGCGCTGCGCCGCCGCTGGCCCTTCCGCTGGGCCCTCGTGCTCGCGCCGGCCGGCGGTCCGCGGGACGAGGCGAGAACCGATGCCCCGTAACGTCGAGATCAAGGCCGCGCTCGCCGATCCGCTCGCCGTGCGGCGCCGGGCGGCGGACCTCGCCGACGCCGGCCCCTGGGAGATCGTCCAGCACGACACCTTCTTCCGCTGCGCGCGGGGCCTTCTCAAGCTGCGGCGCTTCGCCGACGGCGCGGGCGAGCTCATCGCCTACGAGCGGGCGGACGGACGCGGTCCGCGGACGTCGCATTACCGGATCGTCCCCTGCGCCGACCCCGCCGCGCTGGCCGCCGCTCTCGGCGCGGCCCTCGGCGTCCTCGGCGAGGTGCGCAAGCGGCGCACGCTGTGGCTCGCCGGGCGGACCCGGATCCACCTCGACGAGGTCGAGACCCTGGGCAGCTTTCTCGAGCTCGAGGTCGTGCTCGCGGAGGGCGAGGCGGCGGCGGCCGGCGAGCGCGAGGCGGCGGCGCTGATGGCGGCCCTCGGCGTGGACGCGAGCGAGCTCGTCGCCGAGGCCTACGTCGACCTGCTGCCGGGCCGGCCGGCCGTGTGATTCGTATACTCGCCTTTCGATGAACGATCCCCGGCCGCGGCGGCCGGCCCCCGCCGCATGAGCACCGCCCTCTATTACGCGGTCGTCGACCAGGGCTCGTCGGCGACCAAGGCGGCGCTCTGCGACACCTCGGGGCGGATCTTCTTCGAGGGCTCCGAGGCGACCGCGCGCAGCATTCGGGAGGGCCGCGTCGAGCTCGACGCCGAGAGCGTGGCCGACAGCGTCGAGCGCCTGCTCGACCACGCCATCGCCGGCGGCCCGGTGGGCGCCATCGGGCTCACCTGCCAGCGCTCCACCTGCCTCGTCTGGGACCGCGAGAGCGGTCAGGCGCTGACCCCGGCCCTGTCCTGGCAGGACACGAGCCAGACGGCCCGCACCGAGGCCCTGGCCCGGCACGCCGACGACGTGGCCCGGCGCACCGGCCTGCGGCTGTCTCCCCACTACGCGGCGACCAAGCTCGCGCGGCTCCTGAGCGAGGTGCCCGACGGCCCGGCACGGGCCGCCCAGGGCGAGCTCGTCGCCGGCACGCTCGACGCGTTCCTCATGCACCGGTTGACCGGCTCGCCGGCCACCGAGCCCGGCCACGCCGGCCGCACCCTGCTCTACGGACTGCGACAGGGCAACTGGGATCCCGAGCTGTGCAAGCTCTTCGGGATCCCGCTGGGAGCGCTGCCCACCCTGCGCACGAGCGCCGGGTACTGGGGCACGTACCGCGGCATCCCGGTGTGCGCCGGCGCCGGCGACCAGCAGGCGGCGCTCGTCGGCCACGGCGGCTGGCGGGAGGGGATCGTCGCGGTGCACTTCGGCACCGGCGCCTTCGTCCTCGCCGCGACGGGCCCGCGGATCCAGCGCCACGCCGGCCTGCTGTCGGCGGTGATGGCGTCCACGGAGGGCGGCCGGCGCTTCCAGCTCGAGGGCTCCGTCAACAGCGCCGGGAGCGCGGTCGAATGGGCCTCTCGCCTCACCGGCGAGACGCTCGCCGGCTGGGAGGATCGCGAGCTGGTCCCCGAGCGGCTGCCCTGGGTCGTCCCGGCGTTCGCCGGGCTCGGGGCTCCCTGGTGGCAGCCGCGCGCCCGCGGCTTCGTCCGCGGGCTCTCGGTCGCCACCCGGGGCGCCGACCTCGTGGGCGGCGTCCTCTTCGGCGTCGCGATGCGGGTCGTCGACAACCTCGAGGCCATGGCGGAGGCCGGCACCCGCCCCGCCGTCGTGCGGGTGAGCGGCAAGCTCACCCGCCTCGCCGGTCTCGTCGACCTCGTCGCGGACGCCTCGGGGGTGCCGGTCGAGGTGGCGCTCCACGAGGAGGCGGGGCTCGCCGGCATCTGCCGGCTGGCGGCGGCGGGGCTGGCGGGCGACGAGGCGCTCTTGAGCCTCGAGCCGTCCGTTGCGCGCCGCCGCGACCCGCGATGGTCCGCCGACCGCGTACGCGAGATCCGCGACGCCTGGCGCGCCCTCGTCCGCGCCGCAGCTGCTTCGTGAGGGCGGCCGCCGCTACCAGGCCCGCCACCCGGGGCGCGACCAGCTGTCGCGCCGCCCCGGGACCGGGGCGAGCCCGCGAGCCTCGAGGCCGCGGCCCAGGGCGTCCAGGAACTCGTTGCGCCCGTCGATCACCCCGAGGTTGAGGAAGAGCTCGCGCTCCTCCCCTTTCCGGCCCAGGTGCACGAGACGCAGGGCCTGGGTGTCGGGGCGCGGGCCGCAGGCCAGGATGCCGGCGAGGGGGATGCGCCGCGGCCGGAAGGTGTGCAGCGGCTGATAGGCGAGAGCCTCGTCGTCGAGGGTCACCGCGGCGCCGCCCGCCGTCCACCAGACCTTGGCCAGGGTCACCCAGAAGACCGCCCCGTAGAGCAGCAGCACGCCGAAGGCGCGGGCGGCGGGAACGCCGCCCGGCCGTCCGAGCACCCAGGTGATGCCGCCCAGGAGGGCGACCACCCCGAGACCCCAGAAAAGCGCCGTGCGGCAGGTGCTCCGCACCCAGGGGCGGAAGGGGTAGCTCTCGATCATCGGTCGGGCGGGGGCCGGCGCTGAACCGCGCGGGCCGGCGCATCGTACACGAGGCATGCCCACTCGCGCCCTGGCCCTGACCGTGCTTCTGTCACTCACCGTCCTCGGCGCCGCGCGGGGCGAGGAGGCGGCGCCCGATGTGGCCCGCCGAGGAGAGCGCGCCGTCGTCGTGGAGCTCTTCACCTCCCAGGGCTGTTCGAGCTGCCCGCCCGCCGACCGTCTCCTCGCCGAGCTCGGCGCCAAGGGCGCCGGCGGGGTGGAGGTCATCCCGCTGTCGTTCCACGTCGACTACTGGAACCACATCGGCTGGACGGATCCGTTCTCGGCCGCCGAATGGTCGCTGCGCCAACGGCGCTACGCCGCCCGCTTCGCGAGCGACACCGTGTACACGCCGCAGATCGTCGTCGACGGCCGCAGCGAGTCCGTGGGCTCGCGCCGCGGCGACGTCGAGCGCCTCCTCGCCGCCGCCGCGAAGCTCCAGGGCGGGGGCGAGGTGCGGATCCGGCTCGAGGAATCGGAAGGTCCCCTCCTCGCCATCGCGGCTCGCCTCGAGACCGGAGCGCCCGCCGCCGACCTCCTCGTCGCCCTTTTCGAGACCGACCTCGTGACCAAGGTCGGCAGCGGCGAGAACGCCCGCCGCACCCTGCGCAACGACTACGTCGTCCGCCGCCTGACCCCCCTCGCCCGCCTCGAGCCCGGCCAAGAGACCGCCACCGAGCACCGCCCCGAGCTCCACCCCGCCTGGCGCCGCGACCACCTCGGCGTCGCCGTCTTCCTCCAGTCCCCCGCCACCCTCGAGATCCTCGGCGCTTCGTCTCTGCGGTTCTACTAGGCCTTCACCTGCCCAGGGCATCAGCCCGGGCGCCGGTCCCCCTCAGCTCCCACGCCCCGGTTGTGTCATTCGCGCTGCTTCGAAGTCGCGGTCGGGCCCGTGCCACGGAGACTCGTGACGACCGCTCGCAGTCCGGGACGTCCGGCCAGCTCGAAAGCGGCGAAGGATCACCCGCCTACTTGGAAGGCGACCGTCGCAGTCTGCGGATGCTCCCACCGGGCGTGGGAGCTGAGGGGACCCTGGCCGGGCCAATGTCCTTCGCAGGCGAGTCCAGACTCGCGCCGGATCTTGGCTCCTTCACTCGGAGCCGAAGCGCTCGAGGATCCAGTCGCCGATGAGCTCGAGCAGCTCCGGGGCGAGGGTCTCTCCGATCTGGCCGTACTCGAGGGTCGAGCCGGTGGTGGCGTGCTGGAAGAGGTGGTTGAGGCCGGCGAGGCGGCGGACGGTCCAGTCGGGGTTGCCGGCGGCGGTGAGTGCGCGCTCGATGGCCGTGAGGTTCTGCTCGGCGTCGACCTGGAGGTCGAGAGTGCCGTTGACGGCGAGAACCGGCACCCGCAACGCCATCAGGGCCGGGCGCGGGTCGTAGAGGACGAAGAAGCGGAACCAGGGGGTCAGCAGACGATCGATCTGCCGGGCGATGGCGGCCTGGGGGTCGTCGCCCAGCGCCTGCCGCGCCGGCTCGCCGCCGAGCTCGAGCTGGCGCCGAGCCACCTCTGCCAGCGCCGCGCGCAGGGTCGCGTCGTCCTCCTCGCCGCTCAACAGGTCGACAGCCTCCTCGACGAGCGCCCGCTGGGCGGCGACGGTCTGCGGATCGCCGCCCATCGCCAATGCCAGGCGCTCCGTCTGCACCGGCAGCAGCGCGCCCCCCGAGACGCCGGGACCGGCCAGCAGGACGACGAACGCCACGGCGGCGGAGCGGTTCGCGGCGATCGGCCCGACGAGACCGCCCTCGCTGTGGCCCAGGATGCCGACCCGCTCCGCCGCGACCTCCGGCCGCGCGCGCAGGAGCTCGACGGCGGCGAGCGCGTCGGCGGCGAGATCGACGGTGGTCGCCGTCTCCAGGTCGCCCGACGAGCCGCCGACGCCGCGGTCGTCGCTGCGCAGCACCGCGATGCCGCGCCGGGCGAGGGCGTCGGCCAGGACCCGGAACGGCCGGTGGCCGTAGAGCTCCTCGTCCCGGTTCTGGGGCCCGCTGCCGCTGACCAGGACGACGCCGGGGAAGGGTCCCGGCCCGGGGGGCAAGGTCAGCGTGCCGGCGAGCGTGACCTCGCCGCTCGGGTAGACGACCTCGTGCTCGCCGTAGGGCAGCGGCGGCAGGGGATCCTGCGGCCGCGCCGGCGGCGCCACGGCGTCGCGGCCGAGCCGGAAGGGCAGCCGCGCCGCGCCCTGGGCGAAGCCGCCGACGATCTCGCCCGCGCGATGGGCGCCGTCGAAGGTCGGGGTGCCGGGGACGCCGGAGATCGTGAACCGGACCCGTTCGCCGTCGACAGCGACGCCCTCGAGCGGCAGGCCGAAGGCCGCCTGCGCCGGGATGTCGATCGTGCCCCGCCAGCCGCCGTCCGCGGCCGCGAAGTCGAGCATCACCTGGAGCGGGCTGCCCGGCAGCTCGATCTCGCCCTCCCAGTGACCCGCCAGGTCGAACGTCGCGACGGGGTCCGGAACCTGGGAGGCGACCTCGGCCACCGGCGGCGCCGCGAGGAGCATCAGCCACAGCGGGTGCGGGAGTCTCGGCCTCATCGCGCTCCTTTCCGTCCGGTCGCTGCGCTACGGGATCTGGCGGCCTTCCATTCCTCCGGCGACGGTCACGACCTCGCCCGTGACGTGTCCCGACAGGCGGTCGGAGGCGAGGGTGAGGATCTGGGCCGCGACGTCCTCGGGGGTCGCCACCTTCTTGAGCGCCATGGTCGAGAGGGCGCGCGCCACCCGCGCCCGGTCCGCAAGGGCCGTGCGCGACATCGGCGTCGCGACCCAGCCGGGGGCCACGGCGTTGACCCGCACTCCGTCGCCGATCCGCGCGGCCTCGTTCTTGAGCGACAGGAGGAGCCCGGTCATGATCGCCCCCTTGGCGGCGGCGTAGTCGCTGTGGCCGGCCTCGCCGAAGCGGCCGGCCGTCGAGCCGACGAGCACCAGGCTCCCCCGCCCGGTGGCCGCGGCGTGGCGCAGGAACGCCCGCGCCGTCAGGAAGGTGACCGTCAGGTTGGCGCGCAGCGTCTCCTCCCAGCGCACGAGCGGCAGCTCCCACGCCGGTTCGTCGGCCTCCGGCCAGACGCCGGCGTTGGCGACGCAGACGTCGAGCCGCCCCAGGGCCGCCACCGCCGCCGGCACCAGGGCGTCGGCCGCCGCCTCGTCACGCAGATCCGCCGCCAGCGCCACGCCGCCCACCTCGCTGGCCAGCGCCGTCGCCGCGGCGCGCGACGTCCGGTAGTGCACCGCCACGCGGGCGCCTTCGGCGGCGAAGGTCCGCACCACGGCGGCGCCGATTCCGCCGGCGCCGCCGGTCACGAGGACGCCGGTTCCCTTCTCGAGACTCTCCATCCGCCGAGGCTACCAGCATCGCAGCGCGCGGGAACGGCCGGCCGGGAAAAGCCGGCCGGCCCCAAGAAGAGAGTGGGAGCCGAGCTCGAAACTGCGGGAGGAGGTACCCGACTCCCAACATGTTCTACGTCTCGGCCGCGCTCCCGGATGCAGCGCGCTAGACTGTCGCCGATGACTCCTCCCGAGCGACTCGCCGACTGCGGCCGGCGCCCCAACTGCGTCTCGTCGACGGCCACCGATCCGAAGCGCCGCGTCGGTCCCTGGCGGCTCGCCGTGGAGCCGGAGGTCGCGTGGCAGGCGGTGCGGGAGATCGTCGCGGCGACGCCGCGCACGACGATCGTCGAGGCCACCGACCGCTACCTGCACGCCGAAGCGCGCTCGCGCCTCTTCGGCTTCGTCGACGACCTGGAGCTCGTCCTCGAGAGCGACGAGCTCGCCGTCCGCTCGGCCTCGCGGATCGGCTACTCCGACCGCGGAGTGAACCGGCGGCGGGTCGAGGACCTGCGGCGCGCGCTGGCCGCCCGCGGCCTCGTCGCGCCATGACGGGCGGGCGGACCGGCACCGGCCCGTCCGCCTACGACCGGATCTACGAGGTCGTCGGCCGCATCCCGCGCGGCCGCGTCGCCACCTACGGCCAGGTGGCCCGTCTCGCCGGCCTCGGCGGCCACGCCCGCCAGGTCGGCTACGCCCTCCACGCCACGCCGGACGCGCTCGAGATCCCCTGGCACCGGGTGATCAACGCGAAAGGCGAGGTCAGCGCGCGGAGCGACCGGCAGGACGAGAGCATTCAGGAACAGCTCCTGCGGGCCGAGGGCATCCGATTCACCGCGAGCGGCAGGATCGACCTCGAGCGCTACCGATGGCAGCCCCGCTAGAGGCCCGGGAGCACCGGGTCCCGCTCGGCGAGCGCGAGGTCTCCGCCCTCTGGCTGCGCCCCCGCGGCGCCGTCGCCGCTCTCGCCCTGGCCCACGGCGCCGGCGCCGGCATGCGCCACCCGTTCCTGGAGGGCCTGGCGCAGGCGCTGGCGGCCGCGGACGTCGCCTCCCTCCGCTACCAGTTCCCCTACATGGAAGCCGGCCGCCGCTACCCCGACCGGCCACCGCTGGCGACCGCCACCGTCCGCGCCGCCGTCGCCGCGACGAAGAAGCTGGCGCGCGGTCTGCCGCTGCTGGCCGGCGGCAAGTCCTTCGGCGCCCGGATGAGCTCCCAGGCGGCGGCCGACGGCGGTCTCGAAAGCGCGCTGGGGCTCGTGTTCTTCGGCTTTCCGCTGCATCCGCCCGGAAAGCCGGGCTCGGAGCGCGCCGCCCACCTGGAGCGGGTCGGCCAGTCCATGCTGTTCCTGCAGGGCACTCGCGACGCGTTCGCCGACCTCGACCTGCTCGCCCCGGTCTGCCGCCGGCTCGGCGACCGCGCCACCCTGCACGTCGTCGACGGCGCCGACCACGGCTTCGCCGTGCCCAGGCGCTCGGGCCGCGCCGCGCCAGACGTCCTCGGGGAGCTCGCCGCGGCGACGCGCCGCTGGATCGCCGGTTTATGATCGCCGCCATGGAGCTTCTTGCCGGCACCAGCGGTTTCAGCTACAAGGAGTGGAAGGGCAGCTTCTACCCCGAGGACCTGGCCAACGACCGGATGCTCGCCTACTACGGCGAGCGGCTGCCGGCCGTCGAGATCAACAACACCTTCTACCGCCTGCCCAAGGCCTCGGTCCTGCAATCGTGGGCCGAGGCCGTGCCGGACGGCTTCCGCTTCGCCATCAAGGCGTCGCGCCGCATCACCCACTTCAAGCGGCTGAAACGCCCGGAGGAGGAGACGGCCTATCTCGTCGCCGCCGTCTCGACCCTCGGCCCCAGGCTCGGGGCCCTGCTCTTCCAGCTGCCGCCCAACTTCAAGCAGGACGTCGAGCGCCTGCGGGACTTCCTCACCCTCCTGCCCGCGGGCACGCCGGCGGTCTTCGAGCTCCGGCACCCGAGCTGGTTCACGGATGCGACCTACGAGGTCCTGGCGGCGCGCAACTGCCCGCTGTGCCTGGCCGACACCGGCGGCGACGACGACCCCCCGCGGGTGGCGACGGCGGACTGGGGCTACCTGCGGCTGCGCCGCGCGGACTACGGAGAAGCCGATCTCACCGGCTGGCGGGACTGGATCCGCGGCCGCGAGTGGAGCCGGGCGCTCGTCTTCTTCAAGCACGAGGACGAGGGCACGGGCCCGCGCCTGGCCGGGCGGTTCCTCGAGCTCGCCGCGCGGTGAGCCGCGGCCGGGCCGGCGGCAACGTCACGCTGCGCGCCGCGCGGCCCGCCGAGACCGCGCGGTTGACGGCGATCGCCCTCGCGGCCAAGGCGCACTGGGGCTATCCGGCGGCGTGGCTCGAGCTGTGGCGGCCGAGCCTTACCTTCGACGCGGAGCTCCTGGCGCGCGCGTGGGTGCGGGTCGCCGAGCTCGACGGCGCCCTCCGCGGCGTCGTCGCCCTGGGCGGCGAGCCGCCCGCGGTCGAGCTCACCCACCTGTGGGTCGATCCGCCGGCGATGGGTCGCGGCCTCGGCCGGCGGCTCCTCTCGGCGGCCGTCGCGGAGGCCCGGCGGCGAGGCGCCGCGCGGCTCACGATCGTCGCCGATCCGCACGCCGTGGCGTTCTACGAGCGCCTGGGCGCGCGGACGATCGGCGAAGAGCCGAGCTCGCCGGCGGGCCGGATGCTGCCCCTCATGGCCCTCGACCCGCGCCCGGCCGGCGCCGGGCGGCGGCGCGGGAAGCACGGCGGGGAATCCTGAGCGAAGCGGCCGGGTTGCTCGAGCTGCGGACGGCGGACGACGCCGCCGCCCCGCTCCCCTGCCCGCGGACGTCCGACATGACCCGCTACCGCTTCGCGGCCGCCTTCGCCC
>JAOTWP010000163.1 GCA_029862975.1 Acidobacteriota bacterium | reverse complement strand
ATGGCGGTCCAGGCGGTGGCGGAGATCCGCGCCGAGCTCGGCCTCGGTCCCGGCCGGCTCTACCTCGCCAAGCCGCGCACGGTGCCGCTGACCGAGACCGGCAAGATCCGCCACGCCGAGCTGCGCGAGCGCTACGCGAACGGCAGCCTCGCCGCGAGCGGACAGCTGCTCTTCCCGAAGTACTGATCCACAGGTCGTTTCCTGGCCGCCCTGCCGCGGCCGTGGCGCTGCGCGAGTGTTCGTGCGACCGAGCGCGGTCCCTTGTCGTTAGGCACCGCGGGTGACACGATCTCGACGAACTGATGCTGTCATGCCGCGTCAGAAGTGGCTCCGGCACTCGAAGGAGGTCGACCGTGCGGAGGTCCTCGACTCTTCCCGCGCAGCGCAGTCCCCGCTCCCGGTCGTGGCGCCTGCTCCCGACCCTCTTCTGTCTCACCCTGGCAGCGGGCGCGAGCCCGGCGGCGGAGGCACCTGAAGGGGTCGGCGTCTTCGGCCATCTCACCCAGGCCTACGGCAAGAGTCGACGGGGGTCGATCCAGGGGACGTCGGAGGAAGGGACGACGGATCTGCGCAACGTCGCGGTACAGCTGCGCTGGGCAAAGTCGGACCGCGACACCGTCGTCGTGCAGCTGTCCCACGAGAGAAGGGGCGAGGACCTGTTCTCCCCGGCCGGCGACGAGGTCGAGATCGATTGGGCCTTCTACGAGCGCCGGATCGGCGTCCATAGCGTGCTGAAGGTGGGGCGTCTCAACACGCCGCTGGGGATCTACAACGAGATCCGGGACGTGGGCACCTTGCTGCCCTTCTTCAGCCTGCCGATCAGCTTCTACGCAGGCGTGCTCAGCTCGGCCGAGACGGTCGACGGCGTGTCGATCGGTCGCACGTTCTTCCCGCGGTCGGACTGGTCCCTCGATACCGAGCTGTACCTGGGAGGCTGGGATACCTTCCAGCAGCAGGTGAGCCTCGACGCGAAGTTCGGCCTCGTCAACCTCGAGGCCCGGGCCGAGGACGGTGTCGGCGTTCAGATCTGGCTCGATACGCCGGTTCGGGGGCTGCGGCTGGGGGCGGGGACTCTGACGTGGCTGCTCGACGGGCCGCTCGGCGAGCCGGGCACGAGGGACCGCTGGGATACCTATCACGTCTCCCTCGACGCCGTGGGGGAGCGTTGGCTGGTTCGTGCAGAGCGCCGCCGCTGGCGCTTCGACCAGGATTTCGGTGCCTTTCTCGCGCTTCCGGTAAGCCTGCGCGGCAAGGCCCAGAGAGACGGCTACTACCTCCAGGTGGGAGTCTGGCTGACGCCCAGAATCGGGCTCTTCGGGCAGATCGACCACGCCGGTCTCAAAGACAACCTGGATTTGCTGCCGGGGCTCGAGAATCTCCACGAAGATCTTGCCGCCAGTCTCAACTTTCGAATTCGCCCCGATCTGCTCCTCAGGGTCGAGTACCACAACGCTACGACGCGCCTCCCTCTCGGTCTGCCGGACCTCCCGATGAACGTGGGATCGGACGCGGTCGACGCCCGGTGGATGGTCGGCGGCTTGTCGGTCAGCTTCTGAGGTGGCCATTGTCGACTAGCAGGGTCCTGGCGCTCCTTGCCTTCGTCGCTCTGCACGCGACCGCTGAGGCGGCGGATCCGGTGGTGGTGGTGCATCCCTCGACGCGAGTTCTCGAGGTCAGCAAGGCGGAGTTGTCGAAGATCTTTCTCAAGAGGCTGCGGACCTGGGCGGACGGCAGCCTCGCCCAACCGATCGATCAGGTGCCTGGACCGGTCCGGGAAGAGTTCACGCAATGGGTTCACGGCCGCAGCGTCGTCACGATCGAGGTCTACTGGAAGCGGATGATCTTCTCGGGCAGGGCTGTGCCGCCCGCCGAGGCCGCGGATGACGCGGCGGTTCTCGATTTCGTCCGGAGAACTCCCGGCGCCGTCGGGTACGTCAGCGGCTCGGCCCAGCTGGACGGCGTGCGCAAGCTGGACTTGAGGGAATGAGCGAATCAGCGCCGACGTCCAACCGTCAGTCTTTGCTGCGGGCCTTGCTTGCCGACCGTCTGCTGCAGGTCGGCCTCGTCCTCTACGGTCTGGCCCTCCTCGTCTTGGCAGCCTCCAGAGCCGGCTCGGGGGACCTGGGGGAAGCATCTCGGGATCTGGTCGATCCGGTACTGATCGGATGGACACTCTTCGCCCTCCTCTGGGGCCGCTCACGGCTCGCCGATTCCGAGCGTCGGTTCTGGGACCTGTTGGCTCTCGCATGGACCTGCTGGCTCGTCGTGGAGTTCCTCTACTTCCTCGAGATCCCCGTTCCCCTCGTTTCGACCAGCTTCGTCGCCGAAGGCCTCTACCTGCTGTACTACATGGTCTTCGCGCTCGCCGTGGATGTCGCCCCACATCGCAGTCTGCGGCGCACGACGCCGACGTCCCTTGGGCGGCGACTCGAATCGACCGCCGGCCTGGCAGCCGTCTTCGGACTTCTCATCTACTTCGCCCTCGTCGTCTCGCCCGACCCGATCGGCCTCTCCTTGAGCTTCGTCTCGCGCGAGCGCGGTCTGGCGCCCCTCCTGCTCGTGCGGCTGAGTCTGGACCTGCTCATTCTCGGCCGCCTGGTCCAGGCCGCCTCGGGGGCTCGGGGTCGATGGGTGAAGCTCTACGGGCTGTTGGCGGTGGGGATGGTGGGCTACGCGCTCCGGGACACGCTCTCTCTCCTGGATCACGAGGCGGTGATCTCGAGTGCCGACTGGGGGTTTGGCTACGAGGCGTTCCTGTACTTCCCCGGATTCGTGATCCTCGTTGCGGCTCGAGCGCGAGACCCGAGGCTAGACGGCCGCGACGAGCCGCCTGCGAGCCTGACCGGAGACGGAGACGAGCTGCCCCGGCCCATCCCGATCGGGCTCTACGCCATGCTCGTGCCGTCGTTGCACTTTCTCTTCTATCCCCTGGGCTTTCTGGATCCGGCCAGCCGCAACGCCCGGGAGATCTTCAGCCTGGTCTACGTCCTGGTCCAAGGCGCCATCGCCTGGAGGTACCACGTCGTGGTGGCCAGAGACAACATGGCCGCGCGCGCTGCTCTCAAGAGAGCCGAGGAGAGGTTGGTTCACTCGCAGCGGCTCGAGTCCGTCGGCCGCCTTGCAGGCGGGATCGCCCACGACTTCAACAACTATCTGACGGTCATTCGCGGCTACAGCGAGGTGCTGCGCGAGCGTCTCCGCAGTCCGGAGGAGATCGCCGACATCGAGCGCATCGAGGATGCCGCGCGCAAGGCGACCAACCTGACCCGGCAGCTGCTCGCGGTCGGTCGCCGCCAGGTGCTTCGTGCCCGCCCCCTGGACCTGAACGCCGTCGTCGGTGACACCAGCGAGATGCTGAGGAGCCTGCTGGGAGAGGACATCGCTCTCGAGGTCGATCTCGATCCCAAGGCCGGCTTCGCGAGCGCGGACCTCGGCCAGACCGAGCAGGTGCTGGTCAACCTGGCCGTCAACGCACGCGACGCCATGTCGAAAGGAGGCGTCTTGTCCATCCACACCGGGCGCTCCGTGCTCGACCCTGAGGAGGCCGCGCAGCTCCAGCTCGAGCCGGGCTCCTATGCGAGCATTGCCGTCTCCGACACCGGCGCCGGGATGTCCGACGAGGTCCGCGTTCGAGTCTTCGAGCCGTTCTTCACGACCAAGGAGATGGGGCAGGGCACAGGTCTGGGGCTGTCCACCGTTCACGGGATCGTGACCCAGAGCGGCGGCGCGATCACCGTCGAAAGCGCGCCGGGGAAGGGGACGAGGGTCCTGGTCCTGCTGCCTTCGGCAGTGCCTCCCGCCGCCGGCGAGCCCGCGCCCGAGCCGGCTGCCGCACGCGAGCCCGAGCCCCCCGCGGCGCGAATTCTCGTCGTCGAGGACGAGGAAGCTGTCCGCCGGCTCACCGTGCTGGCGTTGTCGAGGGCCGGGTTCCGGGTGTCCGCCGCGTCCGGGGGTGCCGAAGCCCTGAGCAGCTATCTCGACGACTGCGACTCGATCGAGCTCCTCATCACGGACGTGCTGATGCCCGACATGGATGGAGTCGAACTGGCTGCGCGGTTCCAGAGTCGACGTCCGGGGATGCGGGTCCTCTTCGTCTCTGGGTATCCGGCGGAGACGCTGCGCGAGCGGGAGGCGATCCTGCCCGCTTCGGTGCGCATTCTCGAGAAGCCCTTCTCGCTCGACGTCCTCGTCGAAAGGGCACGCGAAGCGCTCGCGCCGGAGATCTCCGCGGCGAAAGGCTGAACGGCCGTACCTCTCGGGGGCCGGTTGCCGTCTTGGCGGCCGCGGCGCCGCCGCCGAAGCGCAGGGCGAGCAGCTTGGAGGGGTCAGCGGCCGAGGAGTCTTCTCGCGGCCTGGCCGGCGTCGAGCTCTCCGGACAGGGTAGCGCTTACCAGAGCACCCAGCTGACCTCGGTCTCCGGCCTGGGCGCGCCACTCCCGCAGGAGGATCTCTTCGGCCAGCTCGGTGATCCAGCGGCGCCCGTCGGTGGCGCGCCGAGCCTCGAGCGTGCCGGCGTTCGCGGCGGCTGCGAGCCGGGCGTCGACGAGGTCCGCGAGGCGGCCGATTCCGTCGCCGGTCATGGCGCTCAGGGTGAGGATCTCGGCCTCGGTTCCCAGGTAGCGCAGGGCCGCCGAGTACTCGGCGGCGGCTTCCCGGGCGGGCGCCTCGTAGGGGCCGTCGGCCTTGGCGACGGCGAGGACGTCGGCGAGCTCGAGGATGCCCTTCTTGATGCCCTGGAGCTCGTCGCCGGCGCCGGGCTGGATGAGCACCACGAACGCGTCGACCATCCCGGCGACCCGGATCTCCGACTGCCCGACGCCCATCGTCTCGACGAGCACGTGGTCGAAGCCCGCCGCCTCGCAGAGGAACATCGCCTCGCGGGTGCGCCGCGCCACGCCGCCGAGCTCGAGGTCGCTCGGCGAGGGGCGGATGAAGGCGCTCTCCTCCCGCGCCAGCCGCGACATGCGGCTCTTGTCGCCCAGGATGCTGCCCCCCGACAGCGAGCTCGACGGGTCGACGGCGAGCACGGCGACCCGCCGGCCGCGCCGGATGAGCTCGAGCCCCCAGGCGTCGATGAGCGTGGACTTGCCGACTCCCGGGGGTCCCGAGACGCCGATCCGCCGCCCCCGGCCGACCTCGGGCATGAGCCGCCGCAGGGCCTCGTAGGCCGTCTCCTGGTCGTCCGGCCGGCGCGACTCGACGAGGGTGATGGCGCGCGCCAGGGCCGCGCGGTCGCCGGCCAGGATCTGCGCGACGAGGGTCGCGGCGGCGGCTGCGGGGGAGGGCGGCATGGGACGGAGCGAGCGCGCCGGGCTACCGGTTCCCCGGCGTCGTCGGCTTCCTGGGCTTGCCCAGCTTCTCCAGCTTCCCCGGCTTGCCCGGCTTCTTCGGCTTCTTTGGCTTCCCCGGCTTGCCCGGCTTCTTCGGCTTCTTTGGCTTCCCCGGCTTGCCCAGCTTCTCCGGCTTCTCCGGCTTCTCCGGCTTCCCCGGCTTCCCCGGCTTGCCCAGCTTTTCCGGCCTCTCCAGCTTCTCGAGCAGCTCGAGGGCGGCTCCCGGGATCACCGTGCCGGGCCCGAAGACGGCCACGGCGCCCGCCGCCGCGAGCGCCTCGCGATCGCGCGGCGGCACGACGCCGCCGACGACGATCGCGATGTCCCCCCGGCCGTGCTCCGCCAGGGCGTCGCGCAGCTCCGGAACGAGGGTCAGGTGCCCGGCCGCCAGCGAGGAGACGCCCACGACGTGGACGTCGTTCTCGACCGCCTGGCGGGCGGTCTCGGCCGGCGTCTGGAAGAGGGACCCGATGTCGACGTCGAAGCCGAGGTCCGCGAAGGCCGTGGCGATGACCTTCTGGCCGCGGTCGTGGCCGTCCTGGCCCATCTTGGCGACGAGGATGCGGGGGCGCCGGCCGTGCTCCGCGACGAAGCGCTCGACCCGGGCCCGGACCTCGGCGACGGCCGCGCTCGACTCGCCCATCGCGCCACTGTACACGCCGGAAAGCGTCCGGACCACGGCCTCGTGGCGCCCCCACGCCGCTTCCAGGGCGGCGCTGATCTCGCCCACCGTGGCCCGGGCGCGGGCCGCCCGCACCGCGAGGTCGAGGAGGTTGCCGTCCCCGCCGCCGGCGCCGGCGCATTCGGTGAGGCGGGCGAGCGCTGCTGCCGTGGCGGCGCCGTCGCGCTCGCGCTTCAGCTCCTCGAGGCGGGCGAGCTGGCGCCGCCGCACGTCGGCGTTGTCGACGACGAGCACGTCGACCTCGTCCGCGGTCTCGGACCGGAACGCGTTGACGCCGACGATCGTCTGCTCGCCGGCGTCGATCCGCGCCTGGGCGCGGGCCGCCGACTCCTCGATGCGCAGCTTCGGCAGCCCCTGCTCGATGGCGCGGACCATCCCGCCGAGCTCCTCGACCTCGCGGATGTGCGCGCGCGCCCGCCCGGCCAGGTCGTGGGTGAGCCGCTCCACGTAGTAGCTGCCGCCCCAGGGGTCGACGACCCGGCAGGTGCCGCTCTCGTGCTGGAGCTGGAGCTGGGTGTCGCGGGCGATCCGGGCGGAGAAGTCGGTGGGCAGCGCCAGGGCCTCGTCGAAGGCGTTGGTGTGCAGCGACTGGGTGCCGCCCTGGGTCGCCGCCATCGCCTCGACGCAGGTGCGCACGACGTTGTTGTAGACGTCCTGGGCGGTCAGCGACCAGCCGGAGGTCTGGCAGTGGGTCCGCAGGAGGGAGCTCTTGGGGTCGCGCGGCGAGAACTCGGCCATCAGCCCCGCCCACAGCAGGCGGGCGGCGCGCAGCTTGGCGACCTCGACGAAGAAGCCCATGCCGGTGCAGAAGAAGAACGAGATCCGGGGCGCGAAGTCGTCGACGGCGAGCCCGGCGGCGATGCCGGCGCGCACGTACTCGACGCCGTCGGCCAGCGTGTAGCCGAGCTCGAGGTCGGGCGTCGCCCCCGCCTCCTGCATGTGGTAGCCGGAGACCGAGATCGAGTTGAAGCGGGGCATCTCGCGGGCCGTGTACCGGAAGATGTCCGAGACGATCCGCATCGACGGCGCCGGCGGGTAGATGTAGGTGTTGCGGACCATGAACTCCTTGAGCACGTCGTTCTGGATCGTGCCCGTGAGCTTCGCGGCGGCGACCCCCTGCTCCTCGGCGGCGACGATGAAGAGCGCCATCACCGGCAGCACGGCGCCGTTCATCGTCATCGACACGCTCATCCGGTCGAGCGGGATCCCGTCAAAGAGCACCCGCATGTCGAGGATCGAGTCGATGGCGACGCCGGCCATCCCGACGTCGCCCTTGACCCGCGGATGGTCGGAGTCGTAGCCGCGGTGGGTGGCGAGGTCGAAGGCGATCGACAGCCCCCGCTGGCCGGCCGCGAGGTTGCGGCGGTAGAAGGCGTTCGACTCCTCGGCGGTCGAAAAGCCCGCGTACTGGCGCAGGGTCCAGGGGCGGCGCACGTACATCGTGGCGTAGGGGCCGCGGACGTAGGGCGCGAAGCCGGGCATCCCGTCGAGGTGGGGGAGGCCGGCGAGGTCGCCGGCGTCGTAGATCGGCTTGCGCGCGATGCCCTCGGGAGTGAGCTCCGGCGCCGGGGCGGCCCGCCGGTCGCCGCCGCGGCGCTCCGGCAGGGCGCGGCGTTCGGCGCCGGCCCTCTGGTCCGTCGGCGCCCGATTGTCGGCGCCAGTCCGCCGGTCCGTCGGCCCGCGTCGATCGGTACCGGTGCGCCGGTCC
>JAOTWP010000041.1 GCA_029862975.1 Acidobacteriota bacterium | reverse complement strand
GGCGATCTTGTCCTTGACGGTCTCGAAGCCGAGCTGCCGGGAGATCTCGGTGGGCGTCTTGACGATGAAGTCGAGCTCCTCGGCGATCCGCGGGTGCTTGAGCCAGAAGTACTTGATCTCGAGGAGTTTGGCCTCGATGTCGGGCCGCAGGGCGGCGTCGGCGTCCTCGAGCACGACGATGAGGTCGATGTCCGAGCCGCGCACCGGGATGTCGGTCGAGCGCTCGCGGCGCGGCGAGTCGTGAGCGAGGTCGTAGACCACGTCGCCGCAGATCAGCACCCCGAGATCGCCGGACAGGGACTCGCGGAAGTGCGCCAGGAGATCGCGGCCCACTCCCGCGCCCAGCTCGCGCTTGCGGCGGCTGATCTCGGCGTGCCGTCGCCCGAGCTCGCGCACCGCCGCGCGGACCGCCTCCTCGTCGGTGCCGAAGCAGGTGAAGCTGACGAACTTGCGCAGGAACGACGGGCTCATCCGAGCGCCGTCCGGCGAGTCCTCGTCGATCCGCAGGTAGCACGTCGCCAGCGCGTCGCGGTGGATCTCGCCGTCCGCGCCGAGCACCCCGGCGAGCGTGAGCACGTCCTGGCCGGTGAGCGAGACGAGGTCGACGCCGAGGGCCGGGCCACGCTGGCGCAGGAAGTCGCGCAGGGTCTGGGAGAGGCTCTCGGTCGTCATGGCCCGGGGGACGGGGTTCGCGGCTAGTGTAGCGACTAGCCCCGGCGGGCGCCACGAGCGGCTCGGCGACGCTTGACCGGACTCGTGCCGGGGAGTAGCTTCCGGGTCACTTCCCCTCCCCTGCCGGAGTCATCGTCGGGAGGATTCAAGCGCATGCGGCCGACTCTCCAGATCCTCGACGCCGAGCTCACCGAGCGCATCGTCGACGAGGCTCTGGCGGTCCTCGAGACGACGGGGGTGCTCGTCGACCATCCGCCGGTGCTCGACCGCCTCGCCGCGGTCGGCCTGCCGGGCGACCCCGTGACCCGGCGCGTCACCTTCCCGCCCGAGATCGTGCGGGAGGCGATCGCCTCCGCCCCCTCCGGCTTCACGCTCTACGACCGCGACGGCGCGCCGTTCACCCGCCTCGAGGGGGACCGGGTGCACTTCGTGCCGGCGTCCTCGGCCCTGCGCATCCTCGACCGCGCCACGGGGGAGATCCGCGACGCCACGAGCGCCGATTACGTCGAGTACGTGAAGGTCGCCGACCGGCTCGCGAACATCGCCTATCTGTCGACCGCCTTCATCCCCAAGGACGTGCCGGCGGACATCGCCGACGGCTGGCGGCTCTATCTCACGCTCGCCGCCTCGAAGAAGCCCGTGGTCTCGGGAGCCTTCACCTCGCACGGCGTGCCGCGGATGGCGGAGCTGATGGGCCTCCTGCGCCGCGACCGCGAGGAGCTCGCGGCCAGGCCGATGGCGATCTTCACCTGCTGCCCGAACACCCCCCTGCGCTGGGCCGAGGACGCGGCGCAGAACCTGATCGACTGCGCCGCGGCCGGCATCCCCGTGGAGATCGTGCCGGTGCTGCTCCTGGGGATGATCTCGCCCGCCACCCCGGTCGGGGCGCTCGTCCTGCACACGGCCGAGGTGCTCAGCGGCCTCGCGATCGCCCAGCGCATCCGGCCCGGCACGCCGGTGCTCTTCGGCGGCGCGCCGGCCTCCTTCCACATGCGCCTGATGACCAACCCGATGACCGCCGTCGAGGCGCTGCGGGTCTACTGCGGCTACGCCCAGGTCGCCAAGCACCTCGGCCTCCCCTGCCAGGCGTACATGGGGCTCTCCGACTCCAAGTTCAACGATCCGCAGGCCGGCGCCGAGAGCGCCACCGGCATGCTCCTCGCCGCGCTCGCCGGATTCAACTCCGTCTCGGGACCGGGGATGCTCGACTACGTCAACTGCTTCAGCCTGGAGAAGCTGATCTTCGACGACGAGCTGGCCGCCCACGCCCACCGATTCGCCCGCCCCCTGGAGGTCGCCGGCGACCTGCCCGCGGCGCCGCTCCTCGACGAGCTGATCGCGGAGGGCCACCTGCTGACCGCCGAGCACACCCTGGAGCACTGGCCCGGCGAGCTCTACCTGCCGGGCGACATGGTCGACCGCACCAACTGGGACCAGTGGGAGATGGCCGGCCGCCGGAGGCTGGAGACCCGCGCCCGGGAGGCGATCGCAGCGGCGCTCGAGGACTACGACGTGCCGCCGCTCGACCCGGCCTTCCACGCCGAGGCGCGGCGGCTCTTCGCGTCCACCTGCGAGAACCCGGAGGTGGTCCTCCCGCGGCCGGAGGTCTGATCGCCGCGCCGGTGCTCGAGCCATGACCGATTACGCCTTCCTGAACCAGCAGCTCTTCGAGGGCCGGCACGAGGAGGTGCGGCGCCTGACCGAGGAGGCCCTGGCCGCCGGCCGGCCGCCGCTCGAGATCCTCGAGGAGGGCCTCATCGCCGGCATGCGGGTCGTGGGCGAGGACTTCAAGTACAACCGCATCTTCGTCCCCGAGGTGCTGCTCGCGGCGCGGGCGATGAAGGCCGGCCTGGCGGTGCTGCAGCCGCTGCTGACCGCCGGCGCGCAGGACAGCTCCGCCGGCACCCTGGTCCTGGGCACGGTCAAGGGCGACCTCCACGACATCGGCAAGAACCTCGTCGGCATGATGGCCGAGGGCGCCGGCTTCCGGGTGATCGACCTGGGCACCAACACCGACGCCGAGGCGTTCGTCGCCGCCGTGCGCGAGCACGACGCCGATCTCCTGGGCATGAGCGCGCTTCTCACGACGACGATGGTCTACATGAAGACGGTCGTCGACGCGATGCGAGAGGCCGGCCTCGGAGACGTCGCCATCTGCGTCGGCGGCGCGCCGATCAGCCAGGGGTTCGCCGACGAGATCGGCGCCGACGGCTACGCCGCCGACGCGGGCAGCGCCGTGCAGCTCTTCAAGCGCCTCGCCGCCGGGCGCCGGCGGGCCTGAGGACGGCGGCTTGGACGCGGCGAGCCTCTCCATCGACGGCCGCGAGGGGGCGCTGGCGGCGGGCGAGTCGATCTTCCGGGCCGCCGAGCGCCTGGGCCTGCACGTTCCCACCAGCTGCCACGAGCAGGGGAAATGCCGCGAGTGCCTCGTCGAGATCGAGAGCGGCGGCGCGGCGCTCACGGCGCGTGCCGCCGAGGAGGAGCACCTGCCGGCGCGCTTCCGCCTCGCCTGCCGCGCCCGGCGGGCCGGGCCGGGCCCGGTGGCGGCCCACACGATGCGGCGCGGCGCCCTGCGCATCGAGGAGGGCTCGCGGGGCCTCGACGCCGCCGCCGAGCTCGATCCCCGCTACCGCCGGCGCGGCACGGTCCTCACCCGCGACGGCCGCGCGGTCGGCACGATCGCCGGCCCGCCGCTCGGGGTGGCCGTCGACCTGGGGACGACGACCGTCGTCCTCGGGCTCGTCGACCTCGAGAGCGGGGCGCTCGTGGCGACGCAGTCGTTCGAGAACCCCCAGCGCTTCGGCGGCTCCGACGTCATGGCGCGGATCCGCTACGACGGCGACCATCGCGGCCGGCTGCTGCAGCGGGTCCTCCTCGGCTATCTCGGCCGCGCCCTCGCGTCCTTCCCCGCCGCCCCGGAGACGATCGTCGAGCTCGTCGTCGCCGGCAACCCGACGATGCGCGACCTCCTCTTCGGGCTCGACGTCCACCCGATCGGCCAGCTCCCCTACCGCTCGCGCACCGAGCACGAGCTCGCCGCCGGCGTCCGCGCCACCACCAGCCTCGAAGCGCCGGCCCGGGCGCTGCGTCTGCCGCTCCACCCGGCGGCCACGGTCTACGGCCTGCCGCTGGTGGCCAGCCACGTCGGCGCCGACGCCGCGGCCTGCCTGCTCGCCACGGGCATCGCCGAGCGCGACGGGGTCGCGATGTGCATGGACGTCGGCACCAACACCGAGGTCCTGATCGGCCACCGCGGGCGGATCCTCGCCGCCTCCTGCCCGGCGGGCCCGGCCTTCGAGGGGGGCGGCGTGCGCTGCGGCATGCCCGGTCTCGAGGGCGCCATCGAGCGCGTCCGCCTGCGGTCCAACGGCGCCGTCGAGTACGAGGTCATCGGCGGCGGACCGCCCCTCGGCATCTGCGGCTCGGGGCTCGTCGACCTCGTAAGCGAGCTCGCCCGCACGGGCCGCATGAGCGCCCAGGGGCGGTTCACCGGCGACGACGGGGACGGCACCTTCACGGTCGACGCCGCGCACGGCATCGTCCTCACCGAGCACGACGTCAACGAGCTGGCCCAGGCCAAGGGCGCCAACGCCGCCGGGGTGCGGATCGTCGCCGACCGCTTCGGCGTCGACCTGGCGCGGGTCGAGCGCTTCTACCTCGCCGGCGGCTTCGGGCGCCACCTCGACGCGGCGGCGGCGCGGCGCATCGGGCTCATCCCCGACCTGCCGCCCGAGCGCATCGTGCAGGTCGGCAACGCCAGCCTCGCCGGCGCGGCGCGGGTGCTGCGCTCGCGCGGCGACCGGAGCCGCCTCGAGGCGCTGGTGCGGCGGGTCGAGCACGTGGCCCTCGAGAGCCATCCCGCCTTCTTCGATTGCTTCGTCGACGGCTGCCAGTTCGTCCCCTTCGGCGGCGGCGGCGCGACGTGATCGCCGCCGGCGGCGCCCTGGCCGTCCCCGAGGATCTGGCGGCGCGGGTGGACGACGCGGACTACGGGCGCCTGCTCGGCTATCCCGCGGGAAGGCCGCTGGCGGGCCGGGTGCGCGAGCTGGCGGCCGCCAGCCGGGAGTGGTACGCGCGAAACGGCAGGCCGTGGGCTTTCACCCGCCGGCTCGCCGTCGCCGCGGTCACCGGCGGGCGCGTCGAGCTCGCCGACGGCGCCCTGCTCGCGAGCCCGCTGCTCGCCCGCCGCCTCGGAGCAGCCGGCGCAACCGCGCTGGTGGCTGCGGCGGTGAGCGCCGGGCCCGAGGTCGACGCCGCGAGCGCCGAGGGGTGGCGCGAGCAGCGGCCCGACGAGGCCTACTTCCTCGATCGCTTCGGCGTCGCCGCCGTCGAGCATCTGGCCGCCTGGGCGGCCCGGCGACTGCGCTCGGAGGCCCGCGACCTGGGACTCGCCGCCCTCCCCGGCTACAGTCCCGGCTACCCGGGATGGGCCCTCGAGCAGCAGGTCGTCCTCGGCCGTTGCCTCACCCGCGGCGGCGAGGAAGAGCTCCCCGGCCCCCTCGCCGTCCTCGCCTCCGGCGCGACGGCGCCCCGCAGCTCGCTGCTCGCGGTTTTCGGGCTCGCCCCCCCCGGATCCGCGGTGGCCGGCGCCTGGGAGCGAGACAGGTGCCGCTGGTGCGCTCTCGCCCGCTGCGCTTTCCGGCGCGCCGCGGGTGGCCGCGCAGGTAAGATCCAGCCTCCTGCGACGAAGGACGAACCGTGACCTCGAGCTCGCTTCTCCAGGCCCTGACCCGCCGCCCGCTGCTCTCCGACGGCGCCATGGGCACCCAGCTCCAGCGCGCCGGCCTCGAGCCGGGCGGCTGCGGCGAGGCCTGGAACGTCGACCACCCCGAGCGCGTGCTCGCCATCCAGCGCGCCTACGTCGAGGCGGGCTCGGACTGCCTCATCACCAACACGTTCGGCGGCAGCCGGATCATGCTCGAGCGCCACGGCGAGGGCAGCCGGGTGGCGGCGATCAACCGCGCCGGCGCCGCCCTGGCGCGGCGCGCCTTCGGCGAGCGCCCGGGCTTCGTGCTCGGCGACATCGGCCCCTTCGGCGGCCTGCTCGAGCCCTACGGCGACGTGCCGGCCGAGCGGGTCGCGGCGGCCTTCGCGGAGCAGGCCACGGCCCTCGTCGCGGGCGGCGTCGACGCGATCATCGTCGAGACCCAGACCGCCCTCGAAGAGCTCGAGCTCGCCGTGGCCGCGGCGCGCGGCGCCGGCGCCCCCTGCGTCATCGGCTCGCTGGCCTTCGACCGCCTGCGCGAGGGCGACGAGGTGCGCACGATGATGGGGGTCTCCCCCGAGCAGGCGGCGCGGTTCATGGCCGAGCGCGGCGTCGACGTCCTGGCGCTCAATTGCGGCACCGGCATCGACATGGCGAAAGCGGCGGACACCGTGCGCCGCTACCGCGCCGTCTCGGACCTGCCGATCATGGTCCAGCCCAACGCCGGCCAGCCCGAGCTCGAGAACCTCGCGGTCGTCTACCGGCAGCCTCCGGAGGCGATGGCCGCCGGCCTCGAGGCGGTGCTCGCCGCCGGGGCGCGCATCGTCGGCGGCTGCTGCGGCAGCACGCCGGAGCACATCCGCCACCTGCGCCGCGCCCTCGACGAGCTCGCCGGGCGGCGGGGGGCGCCGGCGTGAGGCTGCGCGTGGGAGAGATCCCGGCCGGGGCCCACGAGGTGCTGGCGGCGCCCGAGCCGGACGCCTCGGAGGTCGGCGTCAACTACGCCGAAGCCTGCCTCAAGATCTTCAAGCAGGTGCTCGCCGACGGCCGCAAGCTGGCCTGCAAGCGGCGCGGCCTCAGGATCACGCTGACCCTCGGCGAGCGCCGCGGCGAGGGTCTGCTGCGCCGCCTCGAGCACGGACCCGCCGTCCGCGACGTCTTCCGCCACGCCGTGGCCGAGGCGGCGCGCGACGCGGGGCTCGAGCTCACCTTCGAGGACGGCGCCTTCTACCTCGACACCGGCGACTGAGCCGCGCAGATCCCCGCCACGAGCTCCAGCCGCCGCCGCACCAGCTTCGCTTCGTCGTGCCGCCCGGCCCGCTCGCGCGCCTCGACGAGGCCGGCCAGGGCCGCCGGATGGTACGGCTTCCCTTCCAGGATGCGCTCGAACCAGGCCGCCGCGGCGTCGTTGTCGCCCAGCCCCAAGACGAGGCCGCCGGCCGCCAGGAAGTCCCCGGCTTCGGCGAGCCCGCCGGCCGCGAGCTCGCTGTAGATGGCCAGCGCGTCGAGCGGCGCCGAGCCCGCCAGCGCCTCCGCCTCGAGGCGCGAGCGGAACGCGGCGTTGCGCTCGAGCCAGAGCTCGTCTTCGGCCGCCTGGAGACGCTCGAAGGTCTCCATCGCCGCGCGGCCGAGCTCGACCTCGCCCTGGCGGGCGTAGACCCGGGCCAGGTTGTAGCGCGCCCGGGAGTCGTCCGGCGCCACGTCGACGAGGCGCTCGAGGAGCGTTCTGGCGGCCGCCAGATCGCCGTCCCGGGCCGCAGCCAGGCCGAGGCCGTAGAGCGCCGAGGCGTTGCCGGGGTCGGCCGCCAGGACGGCGGCGAGCAGCTCGCGCAGCGCCGCGTCGTCGTCCGCGCCCAGGGCCGCCAACGCCACGTCGGGCACCGCCGCGAGCGCCCGCGGGTCGCGCTCGAGGGCCCGCCGGTAGGCCGCGATCGCGGCGCCCGTGTCCATCGTCTCGAAGAGCGCCCGGCCGAGCGTCAGCTCGACCGCCGCCCCCGCGGCGCCCAGCTCGAGCGCCCGCCGACTGGCGGCTGCCGCCGCCGCGGGATCGCCTGCGGCCAGACGCGCCCTCGCCAGCAGATGGTGGAGCGCCGGGTCCTCCGGCGTGGCGGCGAGCGCCCGCGTCGCGAGGCAGGCCGCCGCCTCGTGCGCCCCGAGCTCGAGCGCAGCCCGCGCCGCGCCGGCGAGCAGCGCCGGGGCTCGCGGCAGCTGGCTCAGGAGCTGTCCGTAGCCCTCGAGCGCCGCCCACCAGTCCCCCCGCGCCTCGCCCGCGGCGACCGCGACGCGCAGGGCCTGCGGATCGCCGGGCCGGTCCGCCAGCGCCCGGGCGGCAAGCCGCGCCGCCTCCTCCCAGGCGCGACGGGCGGCTTCCGGGCGGCCCAGGCGGGCCTCGGCCCGGGCCAGCAGGTGCCAGGCGAGGTACGGGCGGGGCAGCGGCAGCGCCACGGCGGCCGCGAGGTGCTCGCGGGCGGCCGCCGCCGCGCCGCGCTCGAGGGCGAGGCGCCCGAGCTGGAAGTGCGCCGGGCCGTGGTCGGGGAAGCTCGCGACGAGGCTCTCGAGGGCCGCCTCCCCCTCTTCGCCACGCCCCGCTTCGAGCAGCGCCAGGGCCCGCGCCATGGCGCGTGCGGCCGAGTCGCCCGGCGCTTGCGCCCCGCCGGCTCCGGCGACGAGGGCCGCGACGAGAGCCATCGCGAGCGCCCGGTGCGCGCGCGTGCGGTCGTCGTTTGCCAGTCGCACCATCGGCTCCTCCGCGCGGGGTGTCTCCCGGCGGTTGGAGTATCGTGTCACCATTGCCCGAACCGCCCGCCACCCGGGCCTGACGAGGAGACCCCATGTTCTGTCCTGACTGCGGCTCGGAGTACGTCGAAGGGATCACTCGCTGTTCCGACTGCGACACGGCGCTCGTGGCCGAGCTCCCCCGGTTCGACCCCGCGGAGGCCGAGCCTCTGCGGATGGTCTACATCGCCGGGCCGACCGAAGGCCCCATGATCGAGGAGCTCCTCGCGAACAACGGCATCGAGTCCGTCCTGCAAGGGGAGATGGAGGCGAGCATGCTGCCCGCGTCAGGAGACCTCACGCAGGTCCGCGTCTGGGTGCGGGAGTCGGATCGAGCCACGGCCGAGGGTCTCATCCGAGCCTTCTTCGATGCCGGCGACGCCGCGGACGGGCCCGACGACGGCGAGGAATGAGCCTCGCCGCGGCGACCCCGGAGTGCGCGCCCCGCTGGCTCCCCGGGGACGCGGCGTCAGTCCTCGTCCGGAGCCGGCGCGTACATCTCCTCGAACCTGGCCCGGCTGACCGCGTAGCCTTCCGTGCGGTCTTCGTCGTTGTAGACGATGTAATCGCCCGCTGCGTAGTCGGTCGATCCCTCGATCGTCCGGATCGTCCCGGACTCGTCCGCCACCCTCGCCCAGACCGCGGCGGTCTTGACGTAGAGGCCCTTGCCTACGCGGTGGTAGGTCCGCTCGAACACGGCCCCGTCCACCGTGTAGGTGTCCCCCTCGTTGCAGAGGACCCAGTCGCCCTTCTTGCAGCGCTGGGTTCCGCCCCACTTCTCGTAGGCGAATCCCTCGAAGTCGAGGTCGAGCTGCACCGCGACGACGGCGGCGGTCGACTTCTTGAGGTAGCGTTGGAAGTCCTGCATCACCCGCTCGGAAGCCCCACGACTCTACCGGATCGCCCCGCCACGAAGCGAGGTCCGGCATGATCCCGGGACGGCGGGTCGGTCGAGCCGGCGGGCCGTCTCTGCGCGCCCGAATCCGACGGAAAGGCAAGAAGGAGAACGAAGATGAGCTATCGGGTACCGACTCGCGACGAGCATCTGGCGGCGGGAGCGCCGAAGCGGATCCTGGCACTCGATGGTGGCGGTCTGCGCGGCATCCTGACGCTGCGCCTGCTCGCCAAGGTCGAGACGCTGCTGCGGGCGCGCCACGGCGGCGCGCCGGATTTCCGGCTCTGTCACTACTACGACCTTATTGCCGGAACGTCGACCGGGGCGATCATCGCCGCCGCCCTGGCGCAGGGCATGGCCGTGGAGGATCTGAGCCACAGGTACATGGAGCTCGGCTCCAAGGTGTTCGCGAAGAGCCGGTTCCGGCTCGGGCTCTTTCGCGCCCGTTACGACAAGCAGAAGCTCGTGGACGAGCTCAAGACGATCTTCGGGGAGGAGACGCGCCTCGGCGGCGAAGAGCTGCGGACCGGCCTGCTGGTCGTCACCAAGCGCATGGACACGGGCAGCCCCTGGCCGCTCGGCAACGCCCCCGGCCGGTACTCGAGGCCGCGGGCAGGCGCGACCTGGATCCCGAACTTCGAGTACCGGCTGTGGCAGGTCGTCCGCGCATCGACCGCGGCCCCGGTGTTCTTCCAGCCCGAGCGCATCCGGATCGCCGAGCAGCCCGGCAGGCAGCCGGTCGACGGTGAGTTCGTCGACGGCGGGGTCAGCCCGCACAACAACCCCTCGCTGCAGGCTTTGATGTACGCCACGATCGGCGGCTACCGGGAAGATCCGTCCTCCAGGTGGGAGACCGGTGCGGACAAGCTCTTCCTCACGTCCGTCGGCACCGGCCGGGGCGGTCCGGCGAAGGGTGGGAGCAAGGTGGCGGCCAAACAGGGCGTCGCCGCGCTGGTGGCGTTGATGGACGACTGCTCGGCACAGGTCGAGACGATGATGCAGTGGATGTCGTCCTCTTCCGGAGCCCGCGAGATCGACTCGGAGATCGGCAACCTGGAAAACGACCACCTCGCCGGAGAACCGCTATTGACCTACCGCCGGTTCGACGTGCCCCTCACCGCCGCGTCCGTGGAGAGTCTGCTGCCGGGCCGGCTCGACGCGAGGGCCATCGCCACGCTCGCCGACATGGATCGACCGGAGAACATGCAGGCGCTGTACGACCTGGGCGATGCCGCCGATCTCGCAACCGACGCCGACTTCCCGGCGGAGTTCGACCTTCCCGCTGCCTGATGCCGGGCGTTCGCCCCGACGACTACGCCGCCGCCCCCTGCCGAGAGGCCTCGAACGCCAGGTGACGGGGCCTCGGCGAAACCCGGGCGCCTGAAGGCGCCAATCCGGAGGGTAGGTCGGAGTCGGCGCGCTCGGGTGGACCGCCGGCTCAGGGAACCGTGTTGCTCCACGCGCTCGTGTCGCCGGACTCGAAGCCGTCGCTGAAGATCATCCAGACCGGGCCGGGCAGCTCGTCCAGGGCGTCGAGGTCGTCGCCCCAGACGTCGAGGCCGTAGGCGGGGTTGATCACCCCCCAGCCGACGGCGGTGCCGCTGCGCACCGTGGCCAGGCCCAGAGACTCGGCCGAGGCGAAGATCCCCGGATCGAAATCCCCCTCGACGCCGTCGAACATCGGGATCCCGTCCACCACGTCGAACACCGGCACGAGCACGTCGCCCTCCTCGATGGGGGCGCCCACCAGCACGTCCACGAGGCCGATGATGGACGAGTCGCGGCGCACCGAGTAGAGCACCATGTCCGTGCCCGCCTCCCAGCTGTAGGGACCCACGGTGGGGTTGTAGAGCAGGTCGCCGTCATCCCAGACGACGAGCGCGTCCACGTCGTCCACGTCGGGCGTCCCGCCATTGAAGTCCAGGCCGAGCAGGGCCGCGGGGGCGTAGGGCACAGGGGGCGCCCCCGGCGCGGGAGTCAGCAGGACGTCGCCGCCGACGAAGCCCTGGAAACCGGCCGAGCCGGTGTTGGCGGGTGGGATCTCCAGCAGATCGGGGATGTGGTAATCGAGCGAGAAGAACACCGGATGCATGGGGGGCGAGTCCATGTCCAAGGCGTCGAGCGTGTCCCCCGGGTCCGGGAGCCCCAGAGGCGTCGGCGGGTTCGGCTCGAGGAGGTTGATTCCCGGCGCCCCGAAGGGCGGCAGTCCGTTGCCGTCGAAGATCCCCGAGTTGCGGCCCAGAGCCGACGGCGGAACCGGGCCCGGGCGGGTCCTGACGACGTAGACGTCCGCCGAGGCTTCGGCGAAGCCGAAGGCTCCCTCGGAGAAGACCGACGGCGGCGGCTGGCCCGGACGGCCCACGGCGTACTCGTCCACCGACAGGGCGTAGTCGATCATCTGCAGACTGGTCGGCGGCGGATCGAGGCCGTAGGACAGGGCGTCGACCTCGACGAAGGGAACCAGCGGCGGCACCACCAGTCCGAGGCCCGGCGGCGCGGCCGGCATGACGATGGCCGGCGCCGGCGGCGGCGTCCCGGGCGGGAAGGGGATCAGGACGTCTCCTTCCAGGATCGGGATTCCTCCCGCGCCGTCGGGCGCCCCCCAGGTCGGACCCTGGAACTCGATGGAGAACGTGGGCTGGGCGAGGGCCGGCCGCGGGCCGGCGACCAGCAGCCCCAGCACGAAGAACGGGACCACTCGGGTTGCCTTCTTCATGAGCAGACTCCTCTCGACGGGCCGGAGACACGGCCCCGTTCGGCCCTGCGGGAGCCCGGCGATCTTGTCTGGTGGGGAGGCGAGAACCCGTGGCTCGGCGCCCGGCCTTGCGGCGGGTGCGCTCTGTCCGAGGGCGATGCCCACTATGACGAAACACCCCGCGAGGGCAACACCCCGCGGGGTAGGGACCCGGCGACTCGCATGCCGCACCGTGAATCCGGCACCGCGAATCCGGCACCGTGAATCCGGCACCGTGACCCGCCCTGCCGGCCTGCCGGGTCCGACCCGCCCGATCGAATCAGCGGCCCGCGGCCGCCGTCAGTGGAGGGCGATCAGGCGCGACGGGGTGCGCACGATGAGCAGGCCCTCGGATGCCGCCGGGGTCGCCATGAGCGGCTCGCCGAAGGCGTGCACGGCGATCTCCTCGTACCCGGGCCCCGCCACCAGCACGTAGAGCTGCCCTTCCTCGGTCCCGGCGTAGAGCCGGCCGTTGACGGCGATCGGCGACGCCGTGAAGGTGCCGCGCTGCGAGAAGCGGCTCTTCGCGAGCGCCTCGCCGGTGGCGGCGTCGTAGGCGACGAAGATCCCGTTGTGGTGGATCACGTAGAGGATCCCGCGGTAGAGCAGGGGCGTCGTCATGTAGGCGCCGCCGCGATCGTGGCTCCACAGCAGCCGCTCGTGCGCCGCTCCCGGCACGACGTCGAGGTCGCCGCGGGTTCCGGCGCGGATCGCGTAGACGGGCTTGACGGGCGGGTAGCCGGCGGAGACGTAGACGACGCCGTCCCCCGCCACCGGGGTGGCGATCACGAGCTCGGAGCTCGGTCCCAGGCTCCAGAGCGCTTCCCCCGAGGCCGGGTCGTAGGCGTGGATGCGGGAGCCGTTGACCACGAGCTCGTCGCCGTCGGGGCCCGCCAGGATCGTGGGCGTCGCCCACGACGGCGCCACGTCGCGCTCCACCCGCCAGGCCGGCTCGCCGGTCGCCAGGTCCCAGGCGGCCAGATACGGCCCCTCGTGCACGTCGACCTGGACGATGAGCAGGTCGCCGTAGATCCGCGGCGAGCTGGCGTAGCCCCACTCGATGCCCGGGTCCGAGAAGGCGCCGGCGTTGAGGCCGCCGAGGTCCTGGCGCCACCGGATCTCGCCTTCGAGGTCGAGCACCGCCAGGCCGGCCGTCGGGAAGACCACCGCGAGGAACCGGCCGTCGGTCACCGGGGTGGAGTTGGCCTGCGTCGCCTTGAAGTGCCGCTTGGTCAGCGGCACTCCGCGGCCGACCTCGGTCTCCCACAGGCGCTCGCCGGTGCGCTTGTCGAAGGCGAGGACCCTCCAGCTGTGCTCCTCGTTCTCCTCGACGGGACTCCCTTCGCCGGTGAGGCCGGTGCGCAGGGTCTGCTCGCCCGCGGCGGCGACCGCCGTGGTGACGAAGACCCGGTCGCCCCAGACGACGGGGCTCGAGTTGCCGAGCCCGTCGAGGGGGGAGGTCCACAGCACGCCCTCGCCGGTCTCGAGATCCCACGCGACCGGCGTGTCGAGGCCGTCTCCCACGCCGCTGGCGTTGGGCCCGCGGAAGCCGGGCCAGTGCACCGTGGGCGCTGCCGCCGCGGCGACTTCCGGCGCCGCGAAGCCGGCGGCGCCCACGGGCTCGGCGACCGCGCGGCGCAGGGACGCGGGCGGCCCGTCCCCGCGCTCGATGACGATGCCCTCGATCGTCCCCGCGCGCCCGAAGAAGCTGGCCTCGATCGCGCCGCCGGCCGTGCGGAAGGCGCGCTCCCCCGTCACCTCGAGGTCGGCGAACGGCCCCTCGTCGAGCCGCAGCCGCAGCCGACCTTCGCGCAGCACGGTCTCGGCGCTCAGGTCCTCCGCGAACCCCTCGAAGAGCCCGGTGAAGCGGTCGAGCTCCGCCAGCGAGTAGCTCGGCGGCGGCGGATCCGGCCGGCTGGCCGCCCGGCCGAGCAGGGTCGCGATCGCCTCGTCCTCGGCGGCCAGCGGCGCGAGCTCGGCCAGCGTCGACTCGCGGATCGGTCCGCCGTCGACGGCGGCCGCGGCCAGCTCGAGATCGCCGTTGCGCAGCGCGGCGGCAAGCGCCTGATCGCGATCCTCGGCGCCGCGGGCAAGGAGCAGCAGGGCCACGTCGCGGTGCTCGGCGAGGAACAGGGCCATCTCGAGCGGCCTGGCGCCGTAGAAGGTCTCGGCGACGTTCGGGTCCGCGCCGCGGTCGAGCAGCAGCCGGACGACTTCGAGCCGCCCGTTGACCGCCGCGGCCGCGAGCACCGTCGAGCCGTAGCGATCGGCCGTGTCGACGTCCGCGCCGCCGTCGAGCAGCCGCGCGACCTCGGCCGCGTCGCCGGCGCGGGCCGCCGCGAAGAGATCGGCGTCCGTGGCGGGGACGGCGGCGGGCACGGCGAGAGCCAGCAGAATCGCGGGGAGAAGGGGTCGCACCGTCACCTCCGAGGATGGGTTGTTCGTCGCCGGCATCCTACCGCGAGCCGGCCGCGGCCGCGCCGCCGGCGTGCAGCTACAATCGACCCATGGACGAGCGCAGCGCGGAGTACCGGCGGATCGAGAAGGAGATCGCGAGCGAGGCGAGCCCGGTGGGCATCGACGCCAGGAAGACCCACGTGATGATCCTCATGCGGCTCGAGGACCTGGCGCGGCGCCTCGAGCGCCTGGAGCGCGCCGTGCAGGAGCGCAGGCCGCCGGCCGGCGACTGAGTCAGGCCAAGGCGTCACGGCCGCGCGGCGGGAGCCTCGTACGTCAGGACGCTCAGGCCGGGGACGCGGCGGTAGTGGCGCTCGTTGCGGGTGACCACCGGCACGCGGTGCGCCAGGCCGGCGGCGGCGATCCACAGATCGTTGCCGCCGATCGCGAGGCCGTTGTCGCTCAGGTAGCGGTAGGCCCTGCCGTACTCCCAGCACACGTCGCGGTTGATCTCGAGGACCCGAAAGGGGGCGATGAGGGTCTCCCAGGCTTCCCGCTCGGCGACCCGCGGTCCGGCGGCCAGCTCACCGGCGATCGTGGGCGTGAGGTACAGACGCTCCTCGGCATGGCGCTCCAGGAAGTCCTGTGCCGGCCCGCCAGCGCCCCGGGAGACCTCGCGGTCGAGGTCGACGAGAAAGGTCGTCTCCAAGATCAAGAAGGGCCCCACTTGTCGGCGGGCGGCACGTCAGCGCCCTTCAGCTCGTCGATCCGGTCAAGATCCTCGGCGGCCAGGAAGCCACCGCGCTCCCGATAGCGGCGCGCCAGCTCGGCCGCGGTGATCGACTCCTCCGGCCACCGCGCGCGCAAGATCACCTGGCTGAACGACTCCGACGGCCGTCGGCGGGCCGCCCGGAGCTTCTCGTAGGCGTCGAGGTGGAGAGAGATCGTCTTGGTCGCCATGCATGTATTATGCATGGTGCACAGCGGACGTCAAGACCAGCGGCGGCCAGCTCGCCCCGGGATCGAGGGCCGCCGACCCGGGCCGCAGCGCTCGGGTCGCCGGCCGCCGCGTCCGTGACGGGGTGCAAGCCCGGGGGCTACGTCGGGGGGGCCGGGTCGGCGGTGCCGGGCGTCTCGAGCGCCAGGTAGGAGGTCTCCGTGCCGATCTCGTCGCGGACCCCCACGGCGATGGTGTAGGGGCCGGGCTCGAGGTTGATGTTGACGACGATGCTCTCGACGCCGGCGGCCAGGCCCGCGGCCGTCACGTCGAAGAACTTCTCGCGCACCGTCGTCCGGCCGCCGGCGGCGGCGCGGGCGGCGAGGAAGACGCGGAAGCGGCCGACCCGGGCGCCGTCGGCCCCCGGCACGAGCTCGAGGCTCGAGATGTCGACGTCGACCTCCACCGGCACCTGGATCACGGCCGGCGCCAGGGTGGTGATCGCGCCCAGCCGGGCGCTGACGCCGAGCGGGTTCGACTCGTCGCCCAGCGTCATGGTGGCGATGGCGCGCTCGACCAGCCGGCGGTCGAGCGGTTTGTCGACGTAGGACTGCCGGAAGCGCAGCTCGACCCCCGGGCGCGGCTCGCGCAGCGCGACCCGCAGCCGGTGGCTCCTGCCGTCGGGCGGGCCCGGCGGCTCGAAGCCCAGCGCGTAGACGTGGCGGAAGTCGCTCCCCAGCTCGAGCAGCTCCGCGAACGGCTCGTTGGCGTCGAGGATGGCGCGGCCGCCGGTGCTGCTGGCCATGATCTCGAAACCGGCCTCCAGGTTGGCGCGCCGGATCCGGCTGACGAAGGCCGAGGGCCGCAGCCGGGCGTCGGCCGCATCGACCGTCGCCGCGCCGTCGGCGCGCAGGCCGCCGGCGTCGAGCGGGTAGAACGTGACGCGGCTCGCGTTGGCCTCGGCGCCGAGCTCGAGGAGCGCCGGTCCCTCGTCGTAGCGCTGCATGTAGGTGGCGAACTCGCGCTCGAACTCGGGGCACAGCTCGATCAGGTGCTGCAGCAGATCGAGGCCGGGCCGCTGGTCGAATCCGGAGCCGACGTAGAGCACCGCCTTGCGATCCGGGATGCCGCTGAGCGCTGCCAGAAGCTCCTGGAGCGCCGCGGTCGCCACGCCGATGCGGTGGCTGGCGTTGGCCACGTAGCTCTCCCAGACGCCCATCATCTGGTGGCGGCCGCAGGTGCACGGATCCGGACAGGTCCGCGCCCCGAGGTAGTTCTGGTAGATCGCGTGCACCGCCGTGTAGGCCCCGCTGTGATCGCGCCGCGCGCTGGCCCCCTGGGCCGGCTCGTCGGCCTGGGCGGCCAGCGCCGCCAGCACGATGGCTGGATCCCGCGTCACCCCGGTGCGGATGCGCAGGCCCGGATCGTGCGACGCCACGAGGAACCGGACGCCGCTTTCGGCCTGCGCTGCGACGAACCGCTCCAGGTCGTCGAGGATCCGTTGGCGGTCGCTCGAAAGCAGCCAGTAGTTGTCGAGGTAGAGGACCACCAGCGGATCGTCGGTCCGCGCCGCGGCCCGGGATCCGTCGTCCCCTACCTCGACGATCTCCCGCTCCTCCGGCGCGGCGTCGCCGGCCGCCGAGGAGTAGAAGTAGGCGATCGGCACCGGCTCGCCGTCGGCCTCGAGGAGGAAGTCGTCCCGGACGAGCCCGGTGACCGGCCGTCCCTTCCGGTCCGTCGCGTAGACGTCGACGTTGACCACCCGCACGTCGACGGCCTGGGTGAAGAGCTCCGGACGCGGCGCGCTCGCGGCCTCCTGAGCCCCGGCGCTACCCGGCGCCAGGACGGTCCCGAGCAGGCCCGCCACGCCGCAGGCCAGGAGCACGGCATGACGACGCGGCGCGGGCGAGGCGGTTCGTCCCATGCCGCGAGTCTACCAACCCCCGAACGGCTGACCTGTAGACTCGGACCGTGCGAGACCGCCGACGCCCGCGCGCCCGCGCCCCGATCCTGCCGGGGGCTCTCCTCGCCCTGGCGTGGAGCCTGCCCGCCTTCGCCGCCGCGGGCGAGACGACGGGCCATCAGCGCATGGTCGACGCTCTGGCCGACGTCGCCCGCTTCACCGCGCTCAACAGTCGCTGGCTGGGGACCCAGCGCCTCGACGAGCTGCGCGTCGAGGCGCTGCGACCCGAGAACCGGGACGATCCCAAGGCGCTCTTCGAGATGAACCTGGCGCTCGGGCTCGAAGAAGCCAAGGCGGGGAGCGCCGACGCCGCGATCGAGCGGCTGCGCCGCGCGCTGGCCGTGATTCGCACGAGCGACGATCCGGCGGTCGTGCCGCTGCGCTCGCGGGTCCAGTACTACCTGGGGCTGGCGCACCTGCGGCGCGCCGAGCGGGACAACTGCGTCGCGGGGCAGATGGCGGCAAGCTGCATCTTCCCGATCCGGCCGGCCGGCGTACATGCCCGCCAGGAGCACGGCCGGGAGGCGGCGCGGCACCTGACCGACGTCGTGCGCGACCTGCCGGCGACGACCGTCGAGCACGTGGCCGCGAAGTGGCTGCTCAACATCGCGTCCATGACGCTCGGCGAATGGCCCGGCGCCGTTGCCGAAGAGGCGCGGATCGACCCCGCCCACTTCCGGTCGGACTCGCCGTTTCCCGAGTTTCCCGAGGTAGCCGGCGAGCGCGGTGTCGCCACCTTCGATCAGGCGGGGGGCGCCGTGGTCGACGACCTCGACGGCGACGGGCGGCTGGACCTCATGACCTCGAGCTGGCGCCCTTCCGCGCCCATGCACTTCTTCCACCAGAAGGCCGACGGGCGCTTCGAGGAGCGGACCCTCGCCGCCGGTCTCGCGGGCATCACCGGCGGTCTCAACATGGTGCACGCCGACTACGACAACGACGGCGACCTCGACATCCTCGTGCTGCGCGGCGCCTGGCTGTGGGACGCGGGCTACCACCCGAACTCCCTGCTGGCCAACGACGGCCGCGGCCGCTTCACGGACGTGACCTTCGAGGCCGGCCTCGGCGAGGTCCACTACCCCACCCAGACGGCCGCCTGGAGCGACTACGACAACGACGGCGACCTCGACCTCTACGTGGGCAACGAGTCGTACCCCGGCCAGCCGTGCCCCTCCCAGCTGTTCGAGAACGACGGCACGGGCCACTTCACCGACGTCGCGTCGCGGGCCGGCGTCGAGAACCTGCGGTTCGCCAAGGGCGTGACCTGGGGCGACTACGACGGCGACCGCTTCCCCGATCTCTACGTCTCCAACTTCCACGGCGCCAACCGCCTCTACCGCAACCTCGGCGACGGCACCTTCGAGGACCTGGCGCCGGCCCTCGGCATGACCGGCCCGGAAGAGAGCTTCCCCGCCTGGTTCTGGGACTTCGACAACGACGGCCACCTCGACCTCTACGTCACGAGCTACCCCGACGGCCAGGGACCGGCCCGCCTGTTTCTCGTCGCCGCCCGCTACCTGGGCCTGGCCAACGGCGCCGAGCTGCCCCGGCTCTACAAGAGTGACGGCAAGGGCGCCTTCGTCGACGTCGCCGCGGCGGTCGGCCTGGCCGAGGCGTCGATGACCATGGGCGCCAACTACGGCGATCTCGACAACGACGGCTTCCTCGACTTCTACCTGGGCACCGGCTACCCGGCCTACGACGGGCTCATGCCCAACGTGCTCTACCGCAACCGCGCGGGGCGGCGCTTCGACGACGTGACCTCGGACTCCGGCCTCGGCCACCTGCAGAAGGGCCACGGGGTCGTCTTCGCCGACCTCGACGGCGACGGCGACCAGGACGTCTTCGAGCAGCTCGGCGGCTTCCTCGAGGAGGACGCCTTCGCCAACGCTCTCTTCCTCAATCCGGGCTTCGGCAACCACTGGCTCCGGGTCCGGCTCGTCGGGCGGCGGAGCAACCGCTTCGGCGTCGGCGCGCGCCTGCGGGCCGAGATCGTCGACGGCGGCGAGCGGCGCTCGGTCTACGCCACCATGGGCACCGGGGCCACCTTCGGATCCAATCCCCTCGCGGCCCACCTCGGTCTCGGCCAGGCGGCGCGCGTCGAGCGGCTCGAGATCTACTGGCCCACCAGCGACACCACCCAGGCCCTGAGCGGCCTCGCCGCCGACCAGGCGATCGAGGTGATCGAAGGAGAGCCGGGCTTCAAGGTCGTGGCCGGCCCCGGCGGCTAGCGAGCACGCGGGCCCGCGAGCGAGATCACGCGCTCCGCGGGCAGGTCGCGGAAGGTCGTGCGGCCGCCGCCCGGCCAGCGCACCCGGATCGCGTCCGCCCGCGCCGCGCCGCCCAGCCCGAAGTGGAGGCGGGGGTCGTTCTGGGAGGCGTAGCCGCCGCCGGAAGTCCGCTCGCGGATCTGGCGGGCGCCCCCGGCCGTCACCTCCACCCGCGCCCCGAGCGTCTGCCGGCCGCCCCGGTCGAGGTCGAGCAGCAGCCAGCGCCCGCGCCCGGGCGACTCGTTGGCGAGCACCTGGGGACGCTCGTCCTGGTTGCTGACCACGAGATCGAGGTCGCCGTCGTTCTCGAGATCGACCGCCACCGCGCCGCGGCTCGAGGCGCGCCGGGAGAGCGCCTCCCCCGCCTCGGCGCCGAGGTCGCGGAAGGCGCCGCCTTCGTTCGCGAGCAGCTGGTTGGGCTGCCGGTAGCTCTCGCCGAGCGCCGGGTCGTCGTCGACCTGGGGGTAGATGTGGCCGTTGGCGAAGAAGAGGTCCTCGTCGCCGTCGAGGTCGGCGTCGAGGAAGACGGCGGCCCAGCCGAGCGGCGCGTAGGTCGGCACCGCGACGCCCGCGGCGTGCGAGTCGTCGGCAAACAGCCCGTCGCCGAGATTGCGGTAGAGCGCGTAGTGGTCGTGGGCGAAGTTCGTGACCGCGAGGTCGAGCCGGCCGTCGCCGTCGTAGTCGCCGACCCCGACGCCCATGCTGCCCTGCATCCGGCCGTCGGCGTTGTACGCGCTGCCCGTCCAGACGCCGGCCTCCTCGAAGACCCCCCGCCCCGAGTTGCGGTAGAGCCGGTTCGGCGTGCTGTCGTTGGCCACGTAGAGGTCGGGGTCCCCGTCGCCGTCGGAGTCGAGGCTCGCCACGCCCATCGAGTAGCCCATCCCGCCCGCGGCCAGCCCCGCCGCCTCGGTGCCGACGCGGAACCCGCCCGCGCCTTCGTTCACGTAGTAGGCGTTGGCGGCCTCGGGCAGCCCCCGCGGCCCGTCCATCACGGCCACCTTGCCGCGCCACATCCGGGTGCGCCGCGCCGCCGCGACCTCGTCCCAGGTCGCCGCGATGTAGTTGGCGACGAAGAGGTCCTGGTCGCCGTCGCCGTCGCCGTCGAGAAACGCGCAGCCGATGCCCCAGCCCGGATCGTCCACCCCGAGCTCGCGGCCGATCTCGGCGAACGTGCCGTCGCCCAGGTTGCGGTAAAGGAGGTTCGGCCCGAAGACCGTGACGTAGAGGTCGGGCCGGCCGTCGCCGTCGACGTCGCCGACGCACCCCCCCTGGCCGTAGACCCGGGCCCCCACGCCCGCCCGCTCGCTCGCGTCGACGAACGTGCCGTCGCCCAGGTTGCGGTAGAGGGCGCTGCGCTCCCCGGCCGCGCCCGCGTCGAACGGCAAACGGAACGACGCCACGAGGTAGAGGTCCTGCCAGCCGTCGCCGTCGTAGTCGAGAACGAGGATCCCGTTGCCCGTCGACTCGAGGATGTGCGGCTTCTCCGCGCTCCCCGACCAGGTGACGAGCTCGAGCCCGGAGGCCCGGGACCGATCCACGAAGCGGATCTCCCCGGCTCTCGCGAAGGCAGCAACGGCCGCCGCCGTCGCGAGCGCCGTGACCACGTGCCGGCAGCTCGCCATCCGGCCGGATTGTATGGAACCCGGGCCGGCGCCGAGCCTGCTAGAATACGAGAGAATACAGGAGGCAGCTGATGTCCAAGACCGTCACCCTCAGACTCGACGATGAGATCTACCGGGAGCTGAAAGAAGCCGCCGCTGCGGAGAGCCGGCCACTGTCCAATCTGATCGAGGTCGCTGCCTTGTCCCGGATCCGGGAGCGGCAGTTCGCGGACGACGCCGAGATGGCCGAGATCCGGGAGAACGAGGCGTTGCTCCAGCGGCTACGCCGGGGCTCGAGCGACGCCGCCGAGCGCCGGGGTCGCTTTGTCGACTGACTACCGCCTGTTCGAGACGCGGCAGTTCCAGAAGGATCTCGAACAGCTGGCTCGGGCCGGAGAACCGACGGTCGTCTCGAAGCTCGAGCGGTTGGTCTACCCGCAGCTCAGGCGGCATCCCCACTTCGGCCCGAACATCAGGAAGCTCCGGGGCTTTGCGGCCGACACCTGGCGCTATCGCATCGGTTCCTGGAGGTTCTTCTACGAGATCGACGAGGACGAACGGATCGTCCTCCTGACTGCGGCCGCCCATCGCGGCTCCGCGTACTGAGCGCCCGGGTCAAGTCGTTTGCGCCAGAGGTTGGAGGCGGAGGATCTCCTCGCGGCCAGACCTGGCGGGGCTCTCAAACGAGCGGGTTGCGAGTGGCCAGCGCCGGGAAACGAGAAAAATCGCGGTCCGCGCTCAAGAGCTCGCGGACCCCTCCATGGAGGCAGAGGGCGGCGATCCGGGCGTCGTGGACCTTGGGCCCGCGCGGGCGGGAGGAGCGCAGTAGCGCCAGGACCTGGGAGCCGTACGAGCCCGTTTCGGCGAGCAGCACCAAGCCGGGCGAATCGAGCCACGCCTCGATCTGGTCGATCGCCTGCACCGGCTTCGATGGCGGTCGGTAGATCCCGGGGTGGGTCACGATGGCGTAGAACTCGTAGAGACAGGGCCAGGGAATCGCCCAGGCGGCTGCTCCCTCCGCGAGAACGGTGAGCTCGCGGCGGGCCGGCTCGTGCCACTCCGAATCGCGGCGATGAGCGTAGACGAGGAGGTTCGAATCGACGCCGATCACCCGCCGTGACCTTCGTAGGCGAGGCCGCGGAGCTCGTCCCAGGAGGAGCCCTCGAGCTCCGGTCGCAGGCCCTGGCCGTCCACGCTGGCGTCCCGCAGCCGGAAGGGCTCCCCCCGCTGCCGGCGTTCCAGGGCGAGGCGCAGGCCTTCCTCGACGAGGCTCCTCAAGGTGGTGCCTTCACGGTGCGCGGTCTCCCTCACCTTCTCGAGAACGGGGTCGGCAATCTCTACGGTTGTCTTCATATGGGTTACCGTATCATGCGGTCGATCGCACCCTCTCCGCTACGCGTGGAGCCGCGGCCGGGTTCGTAGTAGGTTTGTCCGGTCCGAGAAACTGACGAGCCTATGTTCCGAGCAGCCGAGCGGCGCCTGGCGCCATACATCCTGGGGGCCGGCGCCGGGCTGCTCGCCGCGCTCGCCTGCGCCCCGGCGCCCGAGGTGCCGGCGGTGCCGACGACGCTCATTGCCGGCGCCCTCGTCGTCGACGGCGGCGGCGGCGAGCCGTTCACGGCCGACGTGCGGGTGCTGGGCGACCGGATCGGCGAGATCGGCGACCTCGAGCCGCGCGCCTCCGAGCCGGTCGTCGACGGCGCCGGGCTGGTGCTCGCCCCCGGCTTCATAGACGCCCACAGCCACGCCGACGCCGCGCTCTTCGACCACCCGGACGCGCTGGCCGCCGTCAGCCAGGGGATCACGACCGTCGTCGTCGGCCAGGACGGCGAGTCGGTCTTCCCGCTGGCCGAGCTCTTCGACCGGCTCGAGCGCGAGCCGGCGGCCGTCAACGTCGCCTCCTTCGCCGGCCACGGGACCTTGCGCGGCGAGGTGCTCGGCGACGATTTCGCCCGCGCCGCTGCCCCCGAGGAGGTCGAGGCCATGGCGCGGCTGCTGGCCGCGGAGATGGCGGCCGGGGCGCTGGGCTTGAGCAGCGGCCTCGAGTACGACCCCGGGATCTACTCGACGACCGACGAGGTCCTCGCGCTGGCCCGGGTGGCCGCCGCCCACGGCGGCCGCTACGCGAGCCACGTCCGCAGCGAGGACCGGGAG
This sequence comes from Acidobacteriota bacterium, assembly GCA_029862975.1. Classification (GTDB taxonomy): domain Bacteria; phylum Acidobacteriota; class Thermoanaerobaculia; order Multivoradales; family JAHEKO01; genus CALZKB01. The sequence goes on along the minus strand of JAOTWP010000041.1, from coordinate 7,714 downwards.
TTCTGGCCGGCGATCGAGGAGATCCTGACGATCGGCCGCGAGGCCGCCCTGCCGGTCCAGATCTCGCACTTGAAGCTCGCCATGCGCAGCCTCCACGGCCAGACGCGGCGCCTCCTCGGCCGGCTCGACGAGGCGCGCGCCGCGGGCATCGACGTCACGGCGGACGTCTACCCCTACACCTACTGGCAGTCGTCGCTGACCGTCATGTTCCCCGACCGCGATTTCGCGGATCCCGTGGCCGCCCGCTTCGCGGTCGAGGAGCTGGCCGCGCCCGAGGACATGCTGATCCCGCTCTTCGTCCCCGAGCCCGCGCTCGCCGGCCGGACGCTGGCCGAGATCGCCGCGGCGCGCGGGTCCGCGCCGGCCGCGACCCTGATCGACTTGATCGCCGCGGCCGGGGCGATGGAGCGAGCCGACGCGGCGGCCGGCGTCGAGCGCGACGTCGAGAGCGTCATCGCCACGAGCATGCGCGAGGCCGACGTCGAGCGGCTGCTGGCCTGGCCCCACGCCGTCGTCTGCACCGACGGCGAGCTCGACGGCGCCCACCCGCGCGGCTTCGGGGCCTTCACCCGGGTGCTCGGCCGCTACGTGCGCGAGCGCGGCATCCTGACCCTCGCAGAGGCGGTGCGCCGGATGACCGCCGCCACCGCTTCCGCCTTCGACCTGCCGGCCCGTGGGCGGATCGCCCCCGGCGCCTTCGCCGACCTCGTCCTCTTCGACCCGCGCACGGTGATCGACCGCGCCACGACGCGGGATCCGCACGCCCTCTCGCTCGGCATCGAGCGCGTCTGGGTCAACGGCCAGCCGGTGTTCGCGGCGGGCCGCGCCAGCGGTCTGCGCCCGGGCGGCGTCCTGCGCCGATCCAGGGCCTGATCCCCGCAACCCCCGAACCCAAGGAGACGATCTTGAAGAACGCCCTGCTCGCAGTCCCCGGAGCCCTCGCCTGGACCCTGATGGCCGCCCTCGCGGCGCCGGGGACGCTCCCCGGACAGGAGACTCCGCCGGCCGCCCCGGAGGCGCCGGCCGAAGCGGCCGCCGGGCCGCGCCGGCTGGCCGTCGACGACCTCTTCCGGCTCGGCACGCCGAGCGATCCCCGGATCTCGCCCGACGGCCGGTGGATCGCCTACGAGGTCGCCCGCCAGGACCTCGAGGAGGACGAGGAGGTGACCCGGGTCTGGATGGTCCCCGCCGCCGGCGGCGAGGCCGTGCCGCTGACCGCCGAGGGGGAGTCGTCCTCGCATCCGCGCTGGAGCCCGGACGGCCGCCACCTCGCCTTCCTCTCCGCCCGCGGCGGGGACGACGAGGGCAAGACCCAGATCTGGACCCTGTTCCGCGAGGGGGGGGAGGCGGTGCAGATCACGGACACGGCGCAGGACGTCAAGGCCTTCGAATGGTCGCCGGACTCGCGCCGCATGGTGCTGGTGCTCAAGGACCCGACCCCGGCCGAGCTCGAGGCGAAAGAGCAGGGCGACGACTACGAGGAGAAGACGCCGCCGCCGTGGATCGTCACCCGCCGCCAGTTCAAGACCGACTACGTCGGCTATCTCGACAGCCGGCGCACCCACCTCTACCTGCTGGACGTCGCCTCCGAGAAGCTCACCCAGCTCACCGCCGGCGACTACGACGACTCCGAGCCCGCCTGGTCGCCGGACGGCACCCGGATCGCCTTCACCAGCAACCGCACGGCGGATCCCGACTCCAACTACGACACGGACGTCTGGGTCGTCGCCGCGACGGCCGCCGCGACCCCCGCCGAGCCGCGCCGCGTCAGCGTCAACCCCGGGCCCGACGCCGCGCCGAGCTGGAGCCCCGACGGCACCCTCATCGCCCACACCGCGGCGACCGACGTCGCCGCCATGCTCTACGCCACGAGCCACCTCGCCGTGTCGCGGGCCGACGGCGGCGAGACCCGGGTGCTCACCGCGGAGCGCGACCGGATGGTGTTCGCGCCGCGCTTCGACCCGCGGGGGGGAGCGATCTGGTGCCGGCTGCAGGACGAAGGCGAGGAGCCGCTGGTCGCGGTGGACCTGGCGACCGGCGCCGCCACCCCGCTCATCGGCGGCCGGCGGACGGTGACCGGCTTCGACGTCGGAGCGGGGGGAGCCATCGCCGCGATCGTCAGCGAGCCCCAGCTGCCGCCCGAGGTCTTCTTCCACGACGGCGCGACGCTCGCGCAGCGCTCGTTCGTCAACCGGGACCTGCTGGCCGAGCTCGAGCTCGCCCAGGTCGAGAAGGTGCGCTTCGAAAGCCGCGACGGCACGCCGATCGAGGGCTTCGTCTTCAAGCCGCCCGGGTTCGAGGAGGGGCGGCGCTACCCCACGATCCTCGACATCCACGGCGGCCCGCAGGACCAGTACGACTACCGCTTCAACTTCGAGGCGCAGCTCTACGCGGCCCAGGGCTACCTCGTCCTCCACCCCAACCCGCGCGGCTCGACGGGCTACGGCCAGGACTTCTGCCTCGCCATCTGGCAGGCCTGGGGCGAGTCCGACTACGAGGACGTGATGGCCGCGGTCGACGACGCCGTGGCGCGCGGTTGGGCGGACCCGGAGCGGCTCGGGGTCACCGGCTGGTCCTACGGCGGCATGCTGACCAACCACGTGATCACCAAGACCGGCCGCTTCAAGGCGGCGGCCACCGGCGCCAGCGCCACCCTCTACGTCGTCAACTACGGCCACGACATGTACCAGCGCTGGTGGGAGCAGGAGCTCGGCCTGCCCTGGCGGCCGGAGGCCCGCGAGATCTACGAGCGGATGTCGCCTTTCAACCTCGTCGAGCGGATCGTCACGCCGACCCTCATCCTCGGCGGCGAGAAGGACTGGAACGTGCCGATCATCAACTCCGAGCAGCTGTTCCTCGCCCTGCGCCGCCTCGGCGTCGAGACCGAGCTCGTCGTCTACCCGGGCGAGTACCACGGCATCGACACCCCGACCCACGCCAAGGACCTCTGGGAGCGTTACCTCGCGTGGTTCGCCAGGCACCTCGGCAGCGGCCCCGAGGCCGCGCCGGCCGCGCCGACCGCGCCGGAAGGGAGCTCGCGATGAGCCGCAGCCTGAAGATCGCCGCCCTGGCGTGGGCGCTCCCCGTGGCCGCCCTGGCCGCCGACGTGGAGGCCGTCAAGACGACGGTCACGGCGTCGATCGACGCCCGCCGTCCGGAGCTCGTCGCGCTCTCCGACCGGATCTGGGAGTACGCGGAGACGGCGCTGCGCGAGACCCGCTCGGCGGCGGCCCTGGCCGACTTTGCCGAAGCACGGGGCATGAGCGTCGTCCGCGGCGTCGCCGAGATGCCGACGGCGTTCGTCGCCAGCTACGGCACGGGGCGCCCGATCGTCGCCATCCTGGGGGAGTACGACGCCCTGCCCGGCATCTCCCAGAAGGCGCAGCCCTCGCTCGAGCCCCTGACGCCGGGCGCCGCCGGTCACGGCTGCGGCCACAACCTCTTCGGCGCGGCGAGCCTCGGCGCGGCCCTGGCGATCCAGGAGCAGATCGCCGCCGGCGCGCTGGAGGGCACCGTGCGGTTCTACGGCACGCCCGCCGAGGAAGCGGTGGGCGGCAAGCTCTACATGCTGCGCGCCGGGCTCTTCGACGACGTCGACGTCGTGCTGGCCTGGCACCCGAGCGACGAGATCGTGGCCGACACCGGCAGCAGCCAGGCGATGGTCGACTTCGTCGCCGAGTTCGAGGGCCGCGCCGCGCACGCCGCCTACGACCCCTGGAACGGGCGCAGCGCCGCCGACGCCGCCGAGGTCTTCACGTTCGCCCTCAACCTGGCGCGCGAGCACGTACGGCCGACGACCCGCATGCACTACGTCGTCACCGGGGCCGGCGAGGTCCCCAACGTCGTGCCCGATCACGCGAGCGTCTGGACGTGGCTGCGCGACTCGAGCCACGAGCGGGTCGACGAGCTGCTCGCCCGCGCCCGCGACATGGTCGCCGGGGCGGCGCTGGCCACCGGCACCCGCGGCACCCTCAGGGTCCAGTCCGGCGACTGGGAGATGCTGCCGCTCCTGTCCGGGGCGCGCCTCCTGCACGAGAACCTCACCCGGCTCGGCCCCCTCGCGTTCGACGAGGAGGAGCAGGAGTTCGCCCGCCAGATCCAGCGCGCGACGGGCGTCGAGCCGGTGGGCCTGGCCGGGGAGATCCAGCCGCTCGACCTCGAGCCGGGCGAGCCCGAGGGCGGCTCGACGGACGTCGCCGACGTCTCCTGGAAGGCCCCGACCCTGCACCTGTCGGTGACGACGGCGCCGGCCGGCGCGCCCTGGCACGCCTGGCCGGTGGTCGCCAGCGGCGGCATGTCGATCGGCCACAAGGGCCTCGCCTACGCCGCCAAGGCGCTGGCGACGACCGCCGTCGACCTCTACCTCGACCCCGCCAGGCTGGCCGAGATCCGCGCCGAGTTCGAAGAGCGCACGGCCGGGGCGCAGTACCGCGCCTACATCCCCGAGGGACCGCCGCCGGTGCCGGCCGGCGACTGAGCGGCGGCGGGCGGCTCCCCCGCGGCGCGGACTTCTTCCCGCAGATCGAAGCCGCGCCGCTCGAGCTCCGCGACGTAGAGGGCCGGATCGATCGACAGCTCCCGCGGCACGGCGCCCGGCGGCGTCTTGCCACCGGCCATCAACGCCGCCACGATCGCCAGATCCCAGCCCGTCGTGCGCTGCATGGCGGTGAAGCCCGTCGCTTCGTCGAAGCGATCGACGAGATCGAGCTGCGCTTCCGCCGCCGCGCCGTGCCGCCGGCCGCTGGCGACGACGCGGATCAGCACGACGTCGCGGATCTCGGCGCCCGCCTCGAGCCGCGGCCCGAGCAGCGCGTGGAGCACGCTGCGCGGCACCACCGGCCTGCCGTCCACCTCGATCGGCTCCTGCTCGAGCAGCCCCGCGTCGCGGAAGGCCCGCCACTGGGCTACGTGCCCCGGGTAGCGCAGGGTCCGGTTCTCGACGCCGCGCAGGCGGTCCGCGAAGGTCCAGGGCAGGGTCGAGACGCCGCCCGCGGTGACGAAGGCCTCGAGCGCGCCGAAGGGGGGCGGAAACTCGAGCAGCTCGTCGCCCGCACGATCGAAGCACTCGACCTCGACCCGCTCGCCGTGGCGCAGGAAGACAGCCTGGCCGTCGTACTCGTTGGTCAGACCGGCGACGTTGAAGGTCAGGGCGTAGTCCCACGGCGGCACGGGATGCTGCGGCAGGCCACCGTCCCACAGCTTCACCTCGTCGGCCTCGTCGAGCAGCGACAGCGCCCGCACGATCAGGCTGGTGCCCATTCCCGGCACCTGGCCGCAGTCGGGGATCAGGCTGACCCCCGCCGCGCGCGCCGCCTCGTCGAGGGTCAGCTGCTCGCGCACCAGGGCCGTGTTGCCGCCCAGATCGCACATGTGGCAGCGCGCCGCGAGCGCCGCACGGGCGACTTCGAGGTTGTAGTAGTAGGGCACGGCGCTGAGGCAGCAGTCGTACTCGCCCAGCACCGCGGCCACGGCGTCGCCGTCGCGCACGTCGAGAGCGCGCGCGACGGCCGCCCGGCGGCCCACGAGCCCGTCGACCCGGGCCGCTGCGGCCCGCGCCGCGGCCTCGTCGGCGTCGGCGATCAGGACCTCGAGCGCGCCGCCATGCCGTATCAGGTCGTAGGCCGCGGCCGTTCCCTGACGGCCACCCCCGAGGACGACGTAGCGCGGGCTCACTCGGCCACCGGCGCGACCGGACGCCCGTGGTACTCACCGGGAAGGGTCATCGCGCCGCCCGCCGTTCTCACGTACATCGGCAACCTCCCGCCGGCCGGCTCGGAACCAGCTCACCGGCGCCGCGAGACTACCATGCGCCGCGGCTGGCAAGCCCGCTACTCATTGACCGGTCGCCTCTTCGGACGATCGTCTCCGGGCCTTTGCTCAGGCCGCCGCGCGGCGCCGCCAGAAGGCGAAGGCGGGCACGCCGAGGAAGACGAGCCCCAGGCCCAGCAGCGACTCGACGGGCTTTTCGGAGAGCGTGTTGGCGACCAGGAGCACCGAGCCGAGCAGGAACAGCGCCGGCACCCAGGGGTAGCCCCAGGTGCGGTAGGGGCGCACCATCTCGGGGCGCTTGCGCCTCAGGACGAAGACCGCTGCCCCCGTTGCGACGTGGAAGAGGACCGCCGCGAAGACGACGTAGGTGTAGATCTGCTCGTAGGTGCCCGACAGCGTCAGCACGATCGCCCAGCCGCTCTGCGCCCAGAGGCTGCGACCCGGCGTGCGGTGGCGCGGGTGGACCGCGGCCAGCGAGCGGAAGAAGACCCCGTCGCGCGCCATCGCGAGATAGATCCGCGGGCTGTAGAGGATGGTCGCCGCGAGGCAGCCGAAGGTGGAGACGAGGACCGCCGCCGAGAGCAGGCGGCCGCCGGCCGCGCCGAAGAGCGCCACCGCCGCGGTCTCGCCGATGCGCGAGGTCTGCGCCATGGCGGCCACCGGCAGCGCCCGCAGGTAGAGCACGTTGAGGAGCATGTAGAGCGTCACGATGGCCAGCGTGCCCCAGATGAGCCCCAGCGGCAGGTTGCGCTTCGGATCGCGCATCTCGCCGGCCGAGAAGGTGGCGCCGTACCAGCCGTCGTAGGTCCACAGCGCGGCGATCATCCCGACCCCGAAGGCGGCGAGCAGCCCTCCCGCCGGCAGCGCCGCGGCCATCTCGACCTCGACCGGCGCGCGCACCAGGAAGCCCAGCGCCACGAAGAGCCCGATCGAGCCCACCTTGAGGACGGTCAGGACGTTCTGCACCCCGGCCCCCTGGCGCAGCCCCAGGTAGTTGACGGCGGTCAGCGCCAGGATGGCGCCGGTGGCGGCCAGCTGGCCGCCGGACACCCTCCAGACGAAGCCGCCAAGGGCCTGCTCGAGGACGACGTGGCCGGTCGAGAAGAACGGCAGGAAACTGCCGAGGTACTCGCCGAACGCCACCGCCAGGGCGGCGATCCCGCCCGACATGATGACGAGGAAGCAGGCCCAGCCGTAGAGGAACCCCCACAGCGGCCCGTAGGCCTCCTTCAAGTAGTGGTACATGCCGCCGGCGTGCGGGTAGAGCGCCCCCAGCTCGGCGTAGGTCAAGGCGCCCGCCAGGGTCAGCAGGCCGCCGGCCAGCCAGACGAGCAGAATCAGCGCCGGGTGCGGCAGCACCCGCGCGATGTCCGCCGTCGTGATGAAGATCCCTGTGCCCAGGACCGCGCCGATCGTCAGGAGGGCGGCGTCCCACGTCCCGAGCCCGCGAACGAGCTCGCTCGACGAATCCGCCGCCGGCACCTCGGGCATGAGAGCGACAGGCTATCCTCGAAATCGCCCCCAGGGAAGCACGCCGGGGAGTAGACTCAATCGCGAGACAGGTACGGGCGGACCGTGACCAGCCGAGCCAGAATCATGCGCCTCATCCTCGCCTGTCTCATCTGCGTCGGCGTGGCCTACGGACTGGTTCGGCTGGTCCAGGCCCTGAGCTGAGCAGCGGTCCGAAACCTGCTGATCCCAAAGGAGACACGACATGACCAAGAACATGGCAACTGCGGATCGCGCCATCCGGATCCTCCTGGCCGCGGTGGTCGCGATCCTGTACGCGACGGGCCAGATCTCCGGCGTGGCGGCCGGGGTCCTGGGCATCCTGGCGGTGATCTTCATCGTCACGAGCTTCCTGGGAAGCTGCCCGCTGTACTCTCTCCTTGGTGTCTCGACCAGGAAGAGCGGCTAGAGCCGGGTTCCACGGCTCGATCGCGCT